>CAZSVK010000261.1:0-8708 GCA_964610245.1 uncultured bacterium | reverse complement strand
CCATGAGGGCGGCGGGGGGGCGCAGTCCGGGGGCGTTGAACGACGGCAGGAACCGCGGCCTCCAGCCGTGGTGGCGCAGAGGCGGGAGCTGGACCAGGAACTGGCCCAGGCCGCCCAGCATGACGCCGAACGCCATCCCGACAACCGGGTCGTAGCCGAGCGGGGGCATCAGGGGAGCGAGTGCCCATGCGCCCAGGATCATGCCGACCGAGAGAAAGCTTGGTGCCAGGGCGGGAATGAAGAAGCTGCCCAGGCTGTTGAGGACGCCCATCGTGGCCGCGGCCAGGGCGACGAGCAGGAGAAAGAACATCATCACGCGGGTCATCGTGACGGTGACGTCGAGCTTGCCGGGGATGGCCGCGAAGCCGGGGGCCATGAACCGCGCGATGGGTTCCGCGGAGAGAAACCCCACCAGGCAGATGGCGCCGACCAGGATCGCGAGGCAACTGCCGACGCGGTTGGCGAGAAGGAAGGCCTCTTCCTTGCCGTGCTTGGAGAGCTTGTCGGTGAAGGTGGGGACGAAGGCGGCGGAGAGGGTGCCCTCCGCGAAGAGGTCGCGAAGCAGGTTGGGGATCCGGAGCGCGACATTGAAGGCGTCGGTGGCCATCCCGGCGCCGAAGAAGCGGGCCACGACCAGCTCGCGGATCAGCCCCAGGATCCGGGAGAGGAAGGTCGCCAGGCTGGCCCGCCCCGCCGAACGGGTGATGGTGTCCCTGGAGGAATCGGAGGAGGAGGCAGTCATCGGAAAAGAGAAGGCGCCAGGCGCCAGAGTTCTGGCACCTGGCGCCCGGGTCTTGGCACCTGGGTCACTCGGAAGGCGGCTTGTTCTCGCCGCCCGCGGGCGGAGCGGGTTCCTCGGCCGGGGTGGCCGCGGGCTCGGAAGCGCAGCAGGAGGCCGCCGGGGCGTCGCCGGGCTGGGCTGAGCAGCACGAGGCGGCCGGGGCGTCAGCGCAGCACGGGGCGGCCGGGGCGTCAGTGGGCCCGGCAGCGCAGCACGAGGCAACGGGAGCGTCCTCGGGCTTGGCCGAGCAGCAGGGCGCTGCCTGCTTCGGCGCGTCGGTCGAGGGAATCTCGCGGCCGCTCTGCCAGATGGCGTAGATCACGAGCAGCAGCGACACGACCACGATGAAGCCCGTCCCGACGCCGAGGCCCGAGTAGTGGCCGACGGCCAGCTCGGGGGCGAGGAGCAGGGCGACGAGGTTCATCACTTTGATGAGCGGGTTCAGGGCGGGGCCGGCAGTGTCCTTGAACGGATCGCCGACGGTGTCGCCCACGACCGCGGCCTTGTGGGCGTCGGAGCCCTTGCCGCCGTAGAGGCCGTCCTCGATGGTCTTCTTGGCGTTATCCCACGAACCGCCGGCGTTGGAGAGCATCACGGCCATCAGCTGGCCCGTGAGGATGATGCCGGCCAGGAAGCCGCCGAGTCCGGGCGCCTCGAACACCAGTCCGACGATGAGCGGCGAGAGGATGGCGAGGAGTCCCGGTCCGATGAGTTCCTTCTGGGCGGCCGCCGTGCAGATGTTGACGCAGGTGGCGTAGTCGGCCTTGGCCTCGGGCCTACCCTCGAGCAGGCCGGGGATCTCGCGGAACTGGCGACGAACTTCATGGACGATGAGGAAGGCGGCGCGGCCAACGGCGCGGACCATCAGCGAGCTGAAGAGGAAGGGAATGGTGCCGCCGATGAGCAGACCGATGAACACCCGGGGGTCGGCCACGTCGATGTGGGCCAGCCCGGTCTCGGCGATGTAGGAGCCGAAGAGGCTGACCGCCGCGACTACCGCGCTGCCGATGGCGAAGCCCTTTGTGATCGCCTTGGTCGTGTTACCCACCGCGTCGAGCCGGCTGAGGATGCCGCGGGCGGCAGGGTCGAGGTGGGCCATCTCGCCGATGCCCTGGGCGTTGTCGGAGATGGGGCCGAAGGTGTCTTCACTGACGATGATGCCGGTCGTCGTGAGCATGCCCATGCCGGCCAGCGCGATGCAGTACATCGTCATGTGGACGTCGCCGCCCGCGATCACGAAGCTGACGAAGGTCGCGCCACAGATGAGCCAGGTCGCGTAGACGGTGCTCTCGAGGCCGACCGCGAAGCCGGAGAGGATCGTGGTCGCCGGCCCGGTCTGGGTCGACTTGGCGATCTCCTGAACCGGCTTGTACTCGGTGCCGGTGTAGTACTCGGTGAGCTTGCTCACCAGGAGAGCGAGCACGATGCCCGAGAGGGTGGCGATGAACATGCGCAGCGGCACCCAGGTCATCGGGTCGCCGGGGTTGCCGTCGAGCGGCACCGTCGTGGCGGGCACGTACAGCCAGGTCAGGATGGCGAAGCCGATGACGCTGGTCACGGAGGCGACCATGAACCCGCGATTGATGGGGGCCATGGCGTTCTCGGTCTCGCTGCGGGCCTTGACGAAGTAGACGCCCAGGATCGAGCCGACGACGCCGATGGCGCGCACCATCAGCGGGAAGATGACGCCGATCGCCTGGTTGGGGAACACCGCGTAGCCCAGGATCATGCTCGCCACGAGGGTGACCTCGTAGGACTCGAAGATGTCCGCGGCCATACCGGCGCAGTCGCCGACGTTGTCGCCGACGTTATCCGCGATGACCGCCGGATTGCGGGGGTCGTCCTCGGGGATGCCTGCCTCGACCTTGCCGACCAGGTCGGCGCCGACGTCGGCCGCCTTGGTGTAGATGCCTCCGCCGACGCGCATGAACAGCGCGATGAGCGAACCGCCGAAGCCGAAGCCGACCAGCACCTGGTTGGCCGCGGTGGTGTAGATGCCGAAGATGATCGTCGCGCCGATGAGGCCCATGCCGATCGTGAACATGCCGACCACCGAGCCGGCGCGGAAGGCGACGGTCAGGGCGTTGGCGAAGGGAGACTGCTTGCCGCAAGCGGCCGCTGCGGTGCGCACATTGGCGCGCACGGCGAGCGTCATGCCCAGCGAGCCGATGATCGCCGAGAAGAGCGACCCCATGAGGAATGCGACCGACCGGCCGAAGGCGATGTCGGGCATCCCGGCCTCGGTCACCGGACCGGTCACGTACAGGACCCCCGTCAGAATGAGGATGAGGACCGAGATGGCCGCGAACTGCCGCTTGAGATAGGCCGCGGCGCCCTCCTGGATGGCTCGCGCGATCTCCTGCATCCGGGCGGTGCCGGTGTCGAGCATCAGGATCTGTCCGCCGAGGATGACGGCGAACAGCAGGCCGATGACCGCGATGATGCCGATGACCTTCAGCGACATCGTCTCGTTCTCGCTCATCTGGAAGTTCATCCGGACGTTCTCGGAAACGGCGGTGGCGCCGACCTTCTTGCCGGACGCGGCCTCCTCGAGCTGCTTGGCCAGGTGCTCGGAAGCGACCGACATCTGCTGGGCGACCTCGGCCGCCTTGGCGGCCTGGACGGCAACGGCGGAGGCGGCGGTGGCCAGCTTGCCAGCGACGGCGGGATCGGCGGCGGGCGCGCATGGCGCCGCAGCGGCGACCGCGGCAGGGGTCTCGACCGTGGGGGCCGCCGGCGCCGGGGTGCCGGCCTCAGGTGCCGGGACGGCCGTCGATGAGCCCGCGGGCGCAGGCTCCTGCGCGCGAGCCGAGAGACCAACGCCGAGGAGCGGCATGCCGATCGTCATGGCGACGACCAGGGCAAGAAGGAAATGAGAGGGGTGGATCTTCTTCGGCAGCATCCTCATCGTGCGTTTCGCCCTCCTGGCGCTGGTCACATTTGACCGGAGAATCGAAGCCTCGAGGGGGCGCAGCGACGCCCGGCCCCGAGGCGGTGACGGGAAGCGCGAGTATACTGCCGGCCGCGCAGCGCGTCAAGGGCGCGGCAACGAGATCGGCTCTGAGACAGGAGAAGGGACAACCAGCAGGTAGCCGCGCCCCGCCTGGAGCGTCATGCCCGTCTTGGAGCTGCCGGGCAGCAACGTCTTGAATCGTTCCTCCGGATAGGCCGAGTCCTCGACGAAGCCGAGGTAGGCCGCCGCCGTCCGCTGGAGCAGCAGCTCGGGCGTTTCGGTCGCCGGCACGCCGAACGGATAGGCCACCACGTTGACGCCCCGCATCAGACGGATCCGCTCGGTTCCGTCGGGCCAATCCATCCCGTCGAGGGTCGTCTGCCTCGCTTGCGTCAGGTTCACGAAGTAGCCCCGGCTTCCCGAGAGCGGTTCCGGCTCACCCAGGGTCAGCCCCGGGATGTACGAGCGAAAAACGGGGTCGCCGGCAGCGTCCGGCGCAAGCCACGTCACGAAGGGCGAACCCAGCTCGGTGGCCAGGTCGGCCGCTGTGTAGAGCTTGCCGATCGCCGAGAGCGGTTGCCGCGCCAGCGCGACGATCGACAGGCCGGCCGGAGCCGACAGCGCGAAGCTGCCCGTGGGCCGTGGCGAGGAGACGGCCAGGTCGCCCGAGAGGCGCCTGGAGTTGTTCGTCTCGTCGAGTTCGGGGATCGCTGCCGCCGAGTCGACGACCGCCGTCAGCCGGTAGCTCCCCGGCACCAGGGTCTCCGTGAACAACACTCCGGAGGGATCGAAGGTGGTGTGTCCGTTCCCGGGCAGCACCGCGATGACCTGGCTCCAGGCGAGGAACCCCAGCTCGGACTCCGGGGCCGAGGAGAGCGCTGCGTACAGCCCCACCTGGATGCTGCTGGCGTTGGTGTTGCCCGAGTTCCAGACGTCCAGGTGCATCGACACGGACTGGCCGGCGACGACGGTCGAGGGGCCGGTCAAGCTCTCGATTCGCAGGTCGACTCCGCCGGCTCCGCCCGCCGTCACCGTGTAGGTGCCGGTGACCCGGGCGTCGTAGCCCCGGACCGAGACGTAGTACGTCCCGCTCGACGGCACGGTCGTCGTGACCCGGCTGTGGTGGTCGCTCGTCGAGATGTCGTCGTTGCTCCCCAGTTCGGTCAGCCCGTCCGGGCGATAGACGGTGAGGACCGTGTCGAGGTCGGTTCCCGCGTTCGTCTCGATGGTGTACTGGTTTCCCCCGGCGGCCGGGAAGGCGAAGTAGTCGCGGTCTCCGCCGTCGCCGATGTTGCCGCCCGCCACGCTTCCGGGTGGGAAGCGATCGGCCGCTCGCACGTTGGCGGCGGCATCGGGGTGGTCGTCGGCCAGGAACCGGGCGGGGCCGCTCCCCGTGCCGGCCGGTGTGGTCACGTTCACCAGGTAAGAGCCGGTCGGCAGTGCCGACGGGATGTTGACCGAGAGCTGGCTATCGCTGAGCACGGTGAAGGGCGACAGGCTCACGTTCTGGGCCCCCGAGAGACTGACCGCCGTGGCCCCGGTGAAACCGAAGCCGTTGATGAGGGCGCTCGTGGCGCGGTCGTTGAGTTCGGTGCGCGGTGAGATTCCCGCCACCACCGGGCCGCCGGAGCTGCTGAGCAGGCCCCGGGCCACGAACACCGAGCGCATCGTGGCGATGTTGACGCCGCCGTTCAGAGCGCTGTCGGCCGCCAGGATCGCGTTGGCCCCGTCGGCGAACGTCGCCGAGGGCAGCAGGCTGAAGTGACTCTGGAGGATCAACTTGAGCAGCGTCCGGTCGCCGACCCCGGCGCCGCCGATCAGGTTCCGGATTGCCCAGAGCGCGCCCGACCAGATCTCTCCGTCCCGGTGCTCCTCGCCCACCCAGTCCTGGCGGAAGATCTTGGCCCCGTCGACCCGGCGGAGCGCCGGCGGATTGGCGACCGAGTAGCCGGTGGCGTCCCAGTCGGCCACGACCGGCGTGTTGAAGGTCTGTCCCTGGGCCGAGAGGAACAGGACGGCGAAAATGTCGCCGAAGCCCTCGCCCATCGCCTGGCCCTCCGAGTTCGAGCCGTACCCCGGCACCTGATCGTCCTGGATGGCGTGGCCGTACTCGTGGAGCAGGACGTCGGCGTCTTCCGCGTCGTCCACGCCGCCCTCTCCGAAGATGAGCGACTTGGAGTTGGGGCTGTAGTACGAGTTGTCGTCCGGGAAGGCGTGGACGTTCACCGAGAGCTGCCAGTTCATCACGTTGTCGAACCCCAGCGTGCCCTGGATGAATCGCTGCGCCCGGTCGAGGTGGTAGTAGGCCATCACCTCTTCGAAGAACTTGTTGGAGCGCCCGTAGTTGAACTGCAGCGTCGGCTCGGAGGCGCGGGTGATGCTGCCGATGGGCACCTCCGAGGTCGACACGAGCCGCGAGAAGGCGTTCACGTAGAGCCCGCGGAGCATGCCCGAACCGTCGAGGTTCTCGAGCGGCACCGTGGAATAGGCGCCCGCCGGGACGGCGCTGTCGAGATCGTTGTTGTCGCGCAGCGCGGTGTTCTGCGTCGCCACCACCGGGTTCGGATCGAACACCCGTCCGGTGCCGCGGACGCGGCGAAGCAGGTTCCGGACCTTCAATACCCGCCCGTTCGCCTGATCGACCAGAACCTCCCAGTCGCCCAGGGGGCTCACAGCCGGCAGGGTCACTCTCCAGGCCGGCCTGGCCACGGCCGTGCTGATGGGGCAGGCGACCGCCGAGAAGGCGGCGTCGGCGCGCAGGGCTCCCTGCACGGAAAGGTGCGCCCGGGCGATGCGAATTGCCCGGGTCCCATCGACGGTGCAGGGACCGGTGGCCAGCTCGAGGTCGGGCAGGCTGTCGCTGGCGAGCGCCTGTACGCGGCCCTCGCGGTCGAGATCGACCACGATGTCCGCATCCAGGACAGGCAATCCTCGCAGTGTCTGCCGATACCGCACGTGGTTTCCGGCGGCGCTCGTCGCAACCCTGGTCTCGGCCATGCCGCCGTCTCCTCGGAGCAGGCCGAACGCCTCGCGGTGCCGCTCCAGGAAGCCGCGGGCCGCCTGGTCGGGCAGGCCTCGTCCGGTCTCGAGCGAAACGAACCTCAGCCGGCGAACGGCGCCCGAGCCGGGGTCGGTCTTGCAGGCGCCTGCGATGCCCAGGCTTCGTTCCAGTTCCCGGACCGCCTTCGCTCTCGCGGGATGGCGCGCCGGGGGGGCTCCCTGGAGGCTGGTCGCGGTGGAGAACAGGAACACCAGGAGGCCCAGGGTGTTCGTAATTCTGAGGACGGGGTGCATGACAGCTAATCTACTCAAGAAGTGTGCCGACTGGAACCGGGAACGTCGCCGAGTCGCCAGATTTCACAATTTCGCAACAGGCTGGGCGGGTGGCGTTCCGGCGATTGCGTGTTAAGTATGACGGGCGGGACCAAGCGCAATGGCCGACAACAGCACTCATGGACGGCTGGTAGAGGACCTGGGCAGCGAACTGGACGAGGTCCGGAAGTTCGCTGTCATCAGTCTCTCCCAGAGCGGCGATCCCCTGGTGTTGCCTCACCTGGAGAGGATGACCCGGGACAGCTCGCCCGCGGTCCGCTATTTCGCGCGGGTCGGCATGGACAAGATTCGCCGCCTTGCGGAACCGCTGCGCGGCGAGTGGGAGCGGGCCCTCGACGCCGCGGCCGGCGATGACATCGACCTTTCTTCCTGGAAAGGGATGCTGGCCGCCCCCGAGCCCGAGCACCGGCTCGACGCGGCGATGGCGACGGCACGCGTGGTCGACCCGTCGATCTGCACCGTCATCGAGCAGCACCTGCCCGGCGAGCAGGATGCCCGCGTCCGGGCCACTCTGGTTCGCAGCCTGAGCCGTTTCCGCAGGCCCGAGAGCTTCGAGGTACTCACCCGCTGCCTGGCCGACCCGGACAACCGCGTCCGGGCCAACGCCGTGGAGGCGCTGGACGAGCTGGCCGAGCCGCGCCTGCAGCCGCTGCTCGAACCGCTGCTTTCCGATCCGGACAACCGGACCCGTGGTAACGCGTTCAAGGCGCTGGCCCGCTGGGACCGGCCCCGGGCCCTGCAGGGCGCGGAGGCCATGTCCGGCGCCCTCGAAGTCTGGATGCGGGCCACCGCCATCTGGCTGCTGCGAGAGCTGGGCGGCGACGACGCGGCCCGCCTGCTGAGGCAGATGCTGCGGCGCGAGTCGGGCGAGCTGGCCGGGAAGGTGCAAACTGCCTTGCAGGCGCTGGCCGAGCGCGGCAGCGGCGTCGCCGCCAACGCGCTGCGCGGCGTCGATTCGGGCCAGCTCCAGCTACCGGCCGAAGCCGTTCCGGCCCCGCCCGCGCTCGACGAACTCCGCCGGTTGCTGTGCAGCGACGCCTACCGCGAGCGCATGGACGCCATCGAGCAGGTCCTGCGCCTGCCGAAGGAGCAGGCGGTCGAGTTGCTCCTGGAGCGCCTCGGCGTCGAGGATCACGAGTACGTCCTCTCGACCCTCCTGCGCGCCCTCGGCGCCGTCGGCGGCGAGCGCGAGGTGCCGATCGTCGCGGGCTACCTGCGCCACTCCGAGCCGCGCGTCCGGGCCAACGCGATCGAGGGGATGGCAGCCATCGGTCTGGCCTCGATCTACCCGCTCGTCGAGCCGTTGCTGGAGGATGCGAACAACCGCGTCCGGGCCAACGCCGCCCGCGTCATGGCGGCGCGCGATTCCAACCGGGCCTTCGCCGTTCTCAAGGAGATGCTGCTCTCGCCCGATCCGCTCCTGGCCGATTCGGCCCTGTTCGCGCTCAAGGAGATCGGCACCGACCAGATTCTCGAGATCCTCGAGATCGGTCTGCAGAACAAGAACCAGGAGATCCAGCTCAAGGTCCTCAAGGTGCTCGAGGTGCTGGGTCGCTCGCACCGCCTCGCCCAGGAGCTGGCCGAGAAATATCGCAATCGCGGCTCCTCGGGCCAGTGGACGACCGAGCCGCTCCCGTCGCC
>CAZSVK010000260.1:0-8710 GCA_964610245.1 uncultured bacterium | reverse complement strand
ACCGCTTCGAGACCTTGACCATCAAGGTCGTCCGTCGCTGGCCACGATAGCGATAGAGCTGCGTGAAGAAGACGCGGGAGGACAGGCGGCGAACCGGTTGCTCCGCAACGCCCCCCCCTCCTGGCGCCGTTCCGCGCTCGGGGTGTACGATTGCGCTCGAGTTCAAGTGCCCGGCAGGCCCGCCCAGTCCGCGGCGGCCTCTCGACCGGGCCCTCCGGAAGGGGCCATGCCATGATGAGAACCTGCCTGACGACGCTGCTGCTGCTGGCCCTGATCCTGGGTGCCGCGCTGCCCGCCGCGGCCGAGACCGGCTCCGGAGCGACCTATGACCCGTACGCGGGCCTGAACGCGACCGGCGGCGTCGGCCGGACGGTCACCCGAGACCGCACCCAGCCCCCCGTGGGCAACCTGGTCGTCTTCCTGGGTGACAGCCTGACCCGCGGCCCCGGCATCCAGCTCTCCCAGACCTACCCGGCGCTGATCCAGGAGCACCTGGACAAGCTGGGGTTGCCGTTCCGGATCGTCAACGCCGGGGTCAACGGCAACACCTCCGCCAACGCGCTGGCCCGCGCCGACAAGGCGCTGGAAGGCCCGGTCGCCGTGCTGGTCGTGGCCCTCGGCACCAACGACGCCAACTCGGTCAAGGGCGGCGAGCGAGACCGCAAGAGCGACGAGATCTGCCGCAAGCTTGCCGGCAACCTCGACGCGATTCTGGCGAAGGCCAGGGCCAAGCGAGTCGCCCTCGTGCTGGTGCCGATCAAGCTGCCGGCCTTCTACGGCACCAAGATGGTCTCGGGCTTTGCGTCGGTCTTCCAGGCGCTGGCCGAGAAGTACCGGCTGCACCTGCCGCCGGGACTGCTCGACGGTGTCTGGAGCGACAAGAAGCTCTGGCTGGCCAACGGACACCCCAACGCCGCCGGCCACGCACTGATGGCGCGCAACGTCTGGCGCGTGCTCGGCCCGACCGTGAAGCGGCTCGTCCCGAGGCGTCCCTGAGCTACACCTCGCGGCAGTCGGCTCGCGGCATCTTCCAGAGCAGGGGAATCGCGAACAGCACCAGCATCGCCGCGCTCGCTCCGGCCAGATAGACCCGGTTCATCTGGACGAGCAGGCTCCCCAGCGTCGACCAGACCAGGACGCGCGGTCCGAGCCCGAGCCCGGTGGCCAGCGTGAAGGGCACGAGCCCCATCCCGGCCAGCCCCGCGCCGTAGTTCGGGATGGTCAGAGGAAACACCGGCATCAGGTTCATCAGGAAGACCAGACCCGGGCCCAGGCGCCCCTCCTTCACGAAGTCCAGCCGGTGGCCGGTGTGGGCGCGAACGAAATCGTGACCCAGCCCGCGCGCCAGTCCATAGGTGGTCAGCGCCCCCAGGATCAGGCCGGCCGTCGTGAGCAGCGTCCCGTTCCACGCCCCGAACGCCAGCCCGCCGGCCATCATCAATGGCGGACCGGGCAAGAACAGGAACGGCCTCAACGCCAGCATCAAGATGTAGAAGAGCGGTGCCCAGACCCCGAATCCCTCGACGGTCGCCCGCATGTGGGACGGGTCGGGCATGCCGGTCTCGCGCAACTTGATCAGGCTCAGCAACGTCGTGGCGACCACCAGCCCCGTGAGGAACAGGAAGCGGGCCGTGGCCAGGCGGCGCGGGGGAGAGGGAGAGAGACTGGCTTCGATCGACATGAACAGGCTCCAGCTGGAATCTACCATGTCAGGACGGGCCACTCCCCGGATCGGTTCAACCGGATTGCAGAGCGTCCCCGCGCAGTGACGCCCTTGTGCGGGCCGTCGGGACGCCGCTAGAGTGCTCGGGGACAGATTCCGGAGGCCGGAGCTTGGCGGCGGGCCTCCTCTTGCCGCTGGGCTCCGCCAGCCCGGAAGCGATTTCCGATGCAGCTCTCATCCTCTCTCACGGTCTCTCGTTTCACCCGCTGGCTTGCCTGCTTGACGGGGCTCCTCGTCTCGGTGCTGCCCCTGTCGGCCGGCGCCCAGCCGGTGCGCGAGGTCTACAAGGTCAACGCCCAGTACCGCGGCGCCGTGACGAAGGGGTTCGACAATCTGGGCGAGATCGTCGTGACCTACCGGCCCGGCGACGGCACCGCGTTCGGCATCGACATGCAGGCCGAGCTGCGCGATCCGAAGAAGAAGAAGAAACGCTCGCAGTTCGAGGTCTCGCTCCGCTACCGGCTCGACGGCGCCGCCGTCAGCTCGGTCGAGGGGAAGAACCAGTTCAACGAGCAGGCCTCCAAGCACCGCGAGAAGATCCTCCAGAACGCGCCATTCATCTACCTGATTCGCTACCGGCCCGTCCCCACCGGGGGCCGCAGCCAGGTCACCTACACGGTCGAGGGCAAGCCCTATCGGGTGCAGTACGCCGCAACTCGAAAGAACGTCGAGGCCACGGTCTTCGAGGGAAAGCGATGGCTCGGCAAGTTCTTCATCCGGCGCGGCGACGGCGGCCAGCCGCCGAACGACTTCGAGAAGTTCCGCATCAGCACCAAGAACGACACGGTCATCTCGCTGGTGCTCGACAAGCGCGCCGCCATCGACTGAGGCGCCCCCAGGCGCCTTCTCGATCATGTTCGAAGCCCCTCCGGCGATCGACTCGAATCCCGCTCCACCGCGCGCCCTTCCGCGCGTCTCGGTGATCTTCTCGTTCTTCAACGAGGAGCACGTCCTTCCGGAGCTGATCGCACGGGTACGCAAGGTGCTAGGGAGAGAGAGACTCGAACACTCGATCGACTCGCATGAGCTGATCTTCGTCGATGACGCAAGCACCGACAACTCGGAGGCGGTGCTACGGGCGCACGCCGCGGCTCACGATGACATCCGGGTGCTGACGACCTCCCGGCAGTTCGGGGTCTCCCCTTGCGTCCTGGCCGGGATGCGCGTCGCAACGGGCGACTTGCTCATCTACATGGACGCCGATCTGCAAGATCCGCCCGAGCTGATCCCGAGGCTGCTCGTCGCGTGGCGGTCCGAACCCGACGTCGAGGTGGTGCACACGGTCCGGGCCCGGCGCGAGGGCGAGACCAGGCTCAAGATGCTGATCACCAGGCTCGGCTACCACATTCTGCGTCAGGTCTCGACCGTGGACCTGCCGATCGAGGCGGGAGACTTCAAGCTCGTGACCCGGCGCGTCCGGGATCATCTGGTGGCCTTTCGCGAGAAGCGTCCCTACTTGCGCGGTCTGGTCTGCTGGGTCGGTTTCAAGAGCAAGAAGGTCGAATACATCCGGGAGCAGCGAGCTGGCGGAGCAACCAAGTTCCCGCTCGGCGCCCGGGTCCTGCGGAACTTCATCGACTCGGCCCTGATCGCCTTCTCGGATGTGCCGCTGAAGTTGTCGATCCTTGCCGGAGCGATCGTCACGGCCGCGGCGTTGCTCGATCTGAGCTGGCTCTGCTGGGCGTACCTGACGAGCGCTCCGTTGCCCGCCTGGTCCGCAGTGCTGGCGGCAGTACTGCTCCTTGGCGGGATCAATCTCCTGGGGATGGGGATGCTCGGCCTCTATGTCAGCTCGATCTTCCTCGAGGTGAAAGGACGCCCCAACTACATCATCCGGAGCACGTTCGGATTCCCCGAAGGGCATGGCCCCGGGCCTTCCGCGGCCGTCTCCTCGTCGCCTGCGCCGGCCCCCGATCTCGAGGAGCGCTTCCAGGGCACGACGGTCGACGACGTCGACGCCGGCAGTCGGAGACTGTAGACTGTAGGCTGTAGGGAAGCTCGCCAGGAGCTTCGGGTGACGCAACGATTTTCGCGAGTAGTAGGTCAGACGGCAGTACCTCGCCAGCAAGCTCGAAAGGCAGTCCCGGAAAGTGATCCTCTCGCGCACGCCGTTCCGAGTTTCGTTCTTCGGCGGCGGCACCGACTATCCGGCCTGGTACCGGCAGCACGGCGGGGCGGTCCTGACGGCCACCATCGACAAGTACTGCTACCTGACCTGCCGCTACCTGCCCCCCTTCTTCGAGCACCGTATCCGCGTCGTCTACTCCAGGATAGAGTGCTGCAACGACGTCGACGAGATCGCGCATCCGGCCGTCAGGGAGACGCTCAGGTTCCTGGAGATCCGGCGGGGCGTGGAGATCCATCACGACGGAGACCTCCCGGCCCGCAGCGGGATGGGCTCCAGCTCGAGCTTCACCGTGGGACTCCTGCACGCGCTGCACGCACTCCAGGGACGGACGCTCACCAGGAGCGAGCTTGCCCAGCAGGCGATGTTCATCGAGCAGGAGCGGCTCTCGGAGCACGTCGGTTCGCAGGATCAGGTGGCGGCGGCCTTCGGCGGGCTCAACCATGTCCGCTTCCAGTCCACCGGTGGGTTCTCGGTCGAGCCCGTGGCGATCTCCGCGGAGCGGTTGACCGACTTCAACGCCCACCTGATGCTCTACTACACCGGCATCAAGCGCACCGCCTCGGAGGTGGCCGGCACCTACGCTTCGAACCTGGACCGGAAACACCGGCAGTTGCGGACGGCCCGGAGCCTGGTCGGCGAAGGGCTCTCGGTTCTCGGCGGCCGGGGCGAACTGCTCTCGTTCGGCGAACTGCTGCACGAGGCCTGGAGCGCCAAGCGCGAGATGAGTCCCCGCGTCTCCAGCGCGGAAATCGACTCCATCTATGCCGCCGCCCGCGAGGCGGGGGCGCTCGGAGGAAAACTCCTGGGGGCCGGCGGAGGCGGGTTCATGCTGCTCTTCGTGCCGCCGTCGCGCCGCGCCGCGGTCCGGGAGCGGCTGCGCGAACTGATTCACGTCCCGTTCAAGTTCGAGTTCTCGGGCAGCCAGATCGTGCTCCTGGACCGGGAGTCGGACTACACCGAGGAGGATCGGGCGCGCGCGACGGAACCGCCCCGGAAATTCCGGGAACGGGCGGACGGCGAGGCCGGCGCGCGGATCTAGCAACGTGAGTGTTTAGAGCAAGTCCGATGTCCGAACGCATCCTCTCCTACTCCGAAGCGTTGCGCGAAGCCACGGAACAAGAGATGGCGCGCGATCCCGGCGTCTTCGTCATCGGCCAGGGCGTCAGCGACTTCAAGGCGCTGTACGGCACGACGCGAGGTCTGGCCGAACGGTTCGGGGCCCACCGCGTCCTCGACACCCCGCTCTCCGAGGACGCGATGACCGGCATCGCCATCGGCGCGGCCATGGCCGGCCTGCGGCCCATCCACACGCACATCCGGATGGATTTCATGCTCCTCTGCATGAACCAGCTCGTCAACCTCGCCGCCAAGAGCCGCTACATGTATGGCGGCACCGTCAACGTGCCGCTCGTGGTCCGCGGGATCATCGGCCGCAGCTGGGGCCAGGGCGCTCAACACTCTCAAGCGCTCCATTCACTCTTCATGCACATCCCGGGCCTGCGGGTCGTGGCCCCCACCACCCCCCACGACGCCAAGGGCTGCCTCGTCCAGGCCATCCGCGACGACGACCCCGTGATCTTCATCGAGCACCGGATGCTCCACCTCCTCGAGGGCCACGTCCCGGAGGAACCCTACACGGTGCCCTACGGTCAGGCCAGGGTGCTGGCTCCCGGCGACGACGTCACCATCGTCGGGATCTCCTACGCGGTCGTCGATTGCCTTCGCGCTCGGGACGCCCTGGCCCGCGAAGGGCTCTCGGCCGAGGTCATCGATCCGGTCAGCCTGAGCCCGCTCGACACGCGCACCATCGCCGACTCGGTGCGCCGGACGGGCCGCCTGCTCGTCGTCGACACCGGCTGGGTCTTCTGCGGGGCCAGCGCCGAGATCGTCGTCGCCGTCGGGGAAGCCTTGCAGGACACGGCGCCGTTCCGATTCAAACGCTCCGGTTTCGCGCCGGTCGTCTGCCCGACGACGAAGGTGCTCGAGAACCTCTTTTATCCGACCGCGGAGAGCATCGCCGCCGACGCCCACGGCCTGATCACCAGGGAGCGCGGGAAATGGACCCCGGGCCGCATCGATTCGCCGGAACGCCGCGAGTTCAAGGGCCCGTTCTGATGTCCGGTGCACCCGCGAGCCGCGCGCGCCGCCCGGAGTTGCTCCTGGTCAATCCACCGAGCCGAAGGCGCGTCTACCAGTCGCTGGCCGCCGAACTGACCGCGATCGAGCCTCCTGTCTGGGCCGGCCTGATGGCCACCTATGTCCGTAACTGCGGGTTCGGCGTCGAACTGCTCGACGCCGACGCGGAGGAACTCTCGATCGAGGAGACGGCGCGACTCGCGGCCGAGACCGGACCGCTGCTGGTCGCCATCGTCGTCTACGGCCACCAGCCTTCGGCCTCGACCCAGGTCATGCCGGCGGCCGGCGAACTCTGCAAGGCCCTGAAATCGCTCCAAGCCTCGCTGCCGCTCTTGCTCGTCGGCGGTCACGTGGCCGCGCTGCCGGAGCGCACTCTCTCCGAGGAGGCTGCCGACTTCACCTGCACGGGAGAGGGGCTGGTGACGCTCGTGGAACTGCTGGCGGCGCTCCGAGCCGGCGCCGCCGAGTTCTCGGGCGTCAGCGACCTGTGCTACCGGGAGCAGGGCCGGCCGGTGAGGTCGAGCCGGCGCGCCTCTCTCGTGACCCGGCTGGACGAACTGATGCCCTCGGTGGCGTTCGACCTGCTTCCGATGAGCAAGTACCGGGCTCACAACTGGCACTGTCTCGGCGAGGCCGACGGGAAGGGTGAACTGGCGCGACAGCCCTACGCGGCGCTCTACACCACCTTGGGATGTCCCTTCCGCTGCAGCTTCTGCTGCATCCAGGCCCCCTTCAAGTCGGCCGAGGCCGAGCTGGGCATGCGGTCGACCACGAACAGCTACCGAAAGTGGTCGCCGAGGGTGGTCGTCGACACGCTGGAACTGCTGGCGACGCGCCACGGCGTGCGTAACGTCAAGATTGCCGACGAGCTGTTCGTGCTCGACCGGGCGCACGTCGAGGCGATCTGCGACGGCATCGTCGAGCGGGGTCTGGAGCTGAACCTGTGGGCCTACGCGCGGGTCGATACCTTGAAGGACGGGATGCTGCCGAAGCTGAAGCGGGCGGGGTTCAACTGGCTGGCGTTCGGGATCGAGGCGGCCGACGAGGCGGTGCGCAAGGATGCCCGGAAGGAGTTCGGCCAGGAGAAGATCTACAGCACGCTGCAGGCCACCTGGGACGCCGGGCTGCACGTCATCGGCAACTACATCTTCGGGCTACCCGGCGACGACGCGGGCTCCCTGGCCAGGACCCTGGCCCTGGCGACGGAGCTGAACTGCGAGTTCGGCAACTTCTACTGCGCGATGGCCTATCCGGGCTCCGAACTCCACGACCTCGCCCTTCGCGAAGGCTGGGAGTTGCCCGAGACCTGGGGCGCCTACTCCCAGCACTCCTTCGACACGAGTCCCCTCCGCACGAGACACCTGTCGTCGAGTGAGATCCTGCGGTTCCGGGACACCGCTTTCCAGCGCTACCACACCTCGCCTCGCTATCTCGACATGCTGGAAAGGAAGTTCGGCCCGGCCGCGGCGCGCCACGTCCGATCGATGACCGCCCACAAACTCGAGCGCAAGCTCTGATCGCACTCAGGAGTGCAGCCGATGGAAGAGATCCTGATCACCGGCGGGGCCGGATACCTCGGGTCGGTCCTCACGCCGGCGTTATTGCAGGCGGGCTACCGCGTCACGGTGGTCGACAACTTCCTGTACCGGCAGGCGACGCTCGCCGATTGCTGTGCTCACGAGGGTTTCGAGATCGTGAGGGCCGATTGCCGCGACGCCTCCGTGATGAAGCCGCTGGTGGCTCGCGCCGACGCGATCGTCCCGCTGGCGGCGCTGGTAGGGGCACCCCTGTGCGACCGGGATCGTCCGGGTGCCGAGTCGATCAACCGGGATGCCGTCCGGCTCGTCTGCTCGCTGGCCTCGCCTTCCCAGCGCATCCTGTACCCGACCACCAACAGCGGCTACGGCATCGGAGACCCCCGGGCGCATTGCACCGAGGATTCACCGCTGAAGCCCCTCTCGCTCTACGGGGTCACCAAGGTTCAGGCCGAGAGCGCCGTGCTGGAGAGGGAGAACAGCCTGACCTTCCGCCTGGCGACGGTGTTCGGCATGTCTCCCCGGATGCGGATGGATCTGCTGGTGAACGACTTCGTTTACCGAGCGGTCCACGATCGGGCGGTGGTCGTCTTCGAAGGGCACTTCCGCCGGAACTTCCTCCACGTGCGCGACGTCGCCGACGCCTTCCTGTTCGCGCTCGGCCACTTCGACAGGATGCGAGGCAGGGCCTACAACGTCGGCCTCGAGGACGCCAATCTCTCCAAGCTGGAGCTGTGCGCCAAGATCGCGCGGCACGTACCCGGGTTCGTCTACCTCGAGGCGCCCATCGGCGAGGACCCCGACAAGCGAGACTACCTCGTCTCCAACGCGCGACTCGCCGGCGCCGGCTTCGTCGCGAAACGCTCGCTCGACCAGGGCATCAAGGAACTCATCAAGGGTTTCACCATCCTGAAGGCCAATCCCTACTCCAATGTCTGAATCCGAGGAGCTGTCCCCGGCCGACACGGTGGCGGTGGTCCTGGCCGGCGGCCATGGCAAGCGGCTGGGTCGCGTGCTCACCGCGATTCCGAAGCCGATGGCGCCGGCAGCGGGAAAGCCCTTCATCGAGTGGGTCGTCAGGTTCCTCGGAGGGCGCGGCATCCGGCGCGTGGTGCTCGCCGTCGGCCACCTGGCCCAGGTCATCGAGGCCCACTTCCGGGGTGGGCCCGTGTCCGGCGTGGAGGTGAG
>CAZSVK010000259.1:0-8748 GCA_964610245.1 uncultured bacterium | reverse complement strand
CAGACGGAGGCGGTCGCTTCCTCATCACCCAGCGCGCGATGGCGCTGCTCGAATTCGATGCCCAGCTCTCGGGCCAGGAACTCCAGGCCGGTGCGTTCGATCTTCGGGCGAAGCACCCGGGTCACCGCCACGGTGCAGACCACCGGATTGGTCATGAACCGGCCCGTTTCCCGGAACCACTCGTAGTTCAGCAGTTCCAGGTCACCGGAGACGTCGTGGGCTACCAGGATGGCTCCCTCCAGCAACCGGGCCAGCTGGGGCTTCAACGCGCCGAAGATCGGCGCCTCATCGAGCTGACGCTGCTTCAGACCGATCATGTGCGAGATGAAGGGTGGCAGCGGGCGGCCCGGGTTCACCAGCGACGAGAGGGTGCCACCACGTCCGTCCGATTCCCGGCGCACCGCTCCGAGTTCGATGATCCGGTGCAGGGGCGGCCGGCCCCCCGTCGCCTCGACATCCACGACACAGACCGGCAGTTCGGTCCACGGACGTGCCAGGAGATCCGGCTCGACAAGCCTCCAGGTGAGATCGCTCTGGCGCTGGAACAGTCCGTGCCGTTCCAGGGCCGGGACCAGCGAGGTCTCGAGGAAAGCCCCGCCGAACCAGCGGCGCAGTTGCTTGCCCAGCTCGGCGGTCGGCAACCCGGTCGCAGCCTCGGCGAGCACCCGGCAGACGCGCACAATCAGTTCGAGCTGCTTCGATTGCAGCCGGGAGTAGGGGGGGGAACGGCGCAAGGCCTCGACGAGGATGTCGACCTGGTTCAAAACAAATCCTGCCTTTGCTGATCGGGATCTGTGGCGTTGCTCGGGGTCCGGGTCATGTCGATAAGTGGCATGTCCGCAGGGCGTCGACAGCCTCGCCGCGGCCGGTCAGGACCCGTGAGGACCCGCTCGGCGGGGGCCTGCCCGGCGGGGGCCTGCCCGGCGGGGGCCCGCTCGACGCCCGCCCGGAGAGGAGGTCCGTCATGAACGCCGCTGCAACCACGGAACAGGTCCTTCACATCGCGCCGGCCGGTCTCGAGGCCCGCTTCGAGTCGCTCCAGCACGAACTGGACGACATCAAACGAATCCTGGTCCTGCTCCAGCATCGGTCGGTGATCTTCTCCCTCTTGCGCGAGGACCAGGAGCGGCACTCCTGGTTCCGCCGGCTGCTCCGCTGGATGGGCGCGGGCCGCCGCAAGGGTTAATCTACAGGACGCCGGGGGGGCACGATACCTAATTCTCCGTTTCCTGCGGAGCGGCTCGACCCTCCATCCGAGCTTTTCTGGAACGCGCGGCTCGGGCCCCTGTCTCAAGGACCGGCCGGGCAAGTCGGATTCCCGATTTCCCCGCTTCCGCCCTGGCACGTTCGGGAACTATAATTAACCTGATGAATTGTCGAACGCCGGCCTTCCAGGGATTCGTTCTGGTTCTCGCCCTGCTGTTGGCGGCTGGTTCGAGTGCCCTCGCCGCTCCTTCGCTGGAAGAACTGCGGGCCGAGGTGAAGCTGCACCCCGAGAACATCAAGGCGGTGTACTACCTCGGGCGCACCTACGCCGAGAAGGGCAACTACGCCCAGGCGGTTCGGCTGTTCATGTACTTGCTCAAGCGGCCTCGCCAGCCCGGTTCGGCCAGCGACGTCACCGACAAGATGCGGGTGCAACTCCTCAATCGCATCGGTTTCCTCTACTTCAAGTCGGGCGACGACGTCCGCGCGGCCAAGGTCTGGACCCACTCGCTGCGGCGGTACCCGGACAACGAGTTCGCTCGCAAGGGGTTGGCCGCCATCCAGAAGCGCAAGGGTGGGACCCCCGCGAAACCCGCCGACAAGGCTGACACGACACCCCCGGCGAGCGTCGAGACGCGGGCCGAGCCGCCCGTGAGCCCGGCGGAGGCCAAGAAGGCCTACGACGACGGCCTCCAGAACTTCAATCAGGGCAAGGTGCTGGTCGACCAGGGCAAGGACGATCAGGCCAAGCCTTACTTCGGCGAGGCCCGCGACAAGCTCGAGATCGCCCTCCGGGGAAAGCACGAACCGGCCGAGACCAACTACTACCTCGGGATGAGCTACCTCAAGGAGGCGGTCGATGACTTCTCCGAACTCGAGAAGGCCCGCGACTACCTCATGGAGGCGCTCAAACTGCGTCCGAGCGATCCCAACTTCACCCCCGAAATCACCTTCGGCCTCGCCATCGTCTACGGCTTCCTCGACGACAAAGACAACGAACTCCTCTACTACGAGAAGACGCTCGAGCTGAAGCCCAATTACGCCGAGGTCCACTATCGCGCGTCGCTCGCGTACGACAAGGCCGGCCGTCAGGATTCTTCCTCCAAGAGCTTCGAGCACGCCAAGAAGGCGATCAAGCTCGATCCGAACTACAAGAAGAAGTTCCAGCCGATGATCCGCAACAGCCACGTCGCCAAGACGGTGGCCAGCATCATCCACGAGATCATCCAGAAGAGCGAGGATAGCCAGATCCCCGACGAGGACGCCGCCCGCTACGCCGAGCGCATCGGCAAGATCCTCGGCGACAACAACATCAAGAGCGAGATGCTGGGCGAAGAGAATTCCAGCAGCATCGACAAGCTCAAGGATGCCATCAAGGATCCGACAAAGCGTCAGCAGCTCCGCCAGTTCTGGGATGCCTCGGCCGGCGGCGATCCCGCGAAGGTCCAGGACATCATCGACAACGCCTCGCCCGGCCAGAAGGAGCAGGTCCAGAAGATCCTCTCCAACGACAAGAACCAGCAGAAGATCCAGAAGTACCTCGGTAACACGAAGCTGCAGGAGGCCATCAATCAGCAGCAGGAATAGCCGGCTCGACAGGCCCGTTTCGGACCGCGCTTGGTCGCCGGAAATCCCACCCTGGAGGTCACCGTGAAACGTCTTCTCGCCCTACATGCACTCGGCCTGATGGTCTGCCTCGGTCTGCTGTGCTCGCAGCTGGCGATAGACGAACTCCAGCGCTGCACCACCCACCTCGCGATGGTGGAGGATGTCGCCCCCCCGGGAAACGACCTCGACGAGTCGCCGGTCTCTCCCCCGATCAAGGAATCGCCCGACATCGGCCCAGGTCACGAGACCTCGCTCACCGACATCCTCGAACAGGGACAGGACGGCAAGCTGTCCGATGCCGAGGCCGAGAGGTACGCGAGGGAGATCGCGCGGCTGCTCGAGACCGGCGAGAAGTAGGCGGAGGGCAGGTTTCGGGGGGACACTTCCGGCGGGTCTTCCCGGGGACGGAGTTCCCGACAGGACTTTCGACCGCTCTTCCGGCCGGCGCCGTGTTACCGTCGCCCGTCGCGCTCGCCCATGTCGGTCGGCGGTGAATTGTCGATCTTCACACGCCGTTCCACTGGCGGAGCGGGCTCGCCTACCGGAGCGGGCGTCGGTGACGGCGGCGCGCCCGCGGCCCCGGCACCCGAGGGGTCGCCGCCTGCCGACGGAGCGGCCCCGGTGCTTGCGGGGTCCGCGCCCGCGGGCGGGGCGGCCCCACCCGGCGCCGGGTCGACCGCTCGCAGCTTGGTGAAGGCGCGATCCAGCATGTGGCAGGCCTTGCCCGGATTCTCGAGCACGACCTTCTCCAGGTAGCGCTCCAGCCGCTCGGGAAGCTGCTTCTCGAGTTCGGGATGCTTGGTCACCTCTTCGCGGCGCCACTTCCGGAAGACCGGCAGCCGATCGGGGAAGGTCTGACTGGTCGTCTTGGTCGCGGTCGCGGCGGCCTTGCGCACCTCGGAGAGCGGCCCCTGATCGAGGTCGATGAACCGGTTGATGCTCTCCTTGAGCTTGGCCCGCTCGTCGGGAGTCATCCGGGTGAGCTTGTCGACGTAGCTCTTCGCCAGATCCTGGAGTTGATCCTCGCCGCCGGCCGGCGCGGCCCTGCCGGGCCAGGCCCCCTGGTCGCTGGAATCCTTCGTGGTGAAGGTGCGATTCTCGCTCGACTTGCTGCCGCCCTTGCCCTCGGGGTCGCTGGCGATGATCTTGAAGTGGTAGACCGTCGCCGGATCGAGGCCAGTGAGGATGATCGAGTGATTCATCTCGGCCTTCTGCTCGAAGTTGGACTGGGTGGTGCCGTACTCCTCGGTCTTGCCGTACTGGACCACCGTGTCGGTGCGCAGGTTGGTCGTCCAGTTGATGGTGGCCTGGGTGGCGCCCTCCTCGACCGAGATGTTCGCGATCTGGATCTGGGGACGCGTGCGGAACTGGAGTTCCTTCGTCCAGGCCGAGGGGAACGAGGCCAGCTCGGAGTCGTAGCTGAACAGGAAGCGCACCGTGTAGCTCTGGTCGGGCTTGAGACTCTTGAGGCTCTGCCGGTACTCGGTCTGCATCGTCGGCGGCACCTCGGTGCGGGTGAGTTCTTCCTTCCCCGGGCCGTACTCCAGGTACGAATAGCAGGGGTAGTTGGCCCGCCAGCTGATGACCGCCTGGTCCGACTCCACCTCGAAGGACTTCTCGAGGAGCTTCAGCTCGGGCTTCGGGAAGATCAGCATGAAGATCCAGACCAGCGCCGCCGCGAGAAGCAGCACCGAGGGGATGCCGACGGCGAGCGCCACGGTACGCGAGGGGCCCGCCAGCGTCCGGGCGATAGCAATGGAGATGCTCTGCGCCGACAGGGCGCCCGTGCCGATGGCGCCGGTGCCCAGCGCGCCGGTCTGTTCGGGCAGCGACCGGGTCTGCACCGCCAGGCTGCGCGTGCCGGCCGCGGGGCTGGCGCGCGAGAGCTGCCGCACCTTGCTCTTGCGCTCGATCTGCTTGAGCCGCTCGAGGGCGTCCTTGGCGCTCTGGAAGCGTTCGTCCGGCTTCTTCTGCAGCGCCTTGAGGACGAACTCGTCCAGCTCCGGCGGCACCTCCGGGTTGAGGCCGGAGGGCGGCACCGCCTCGGTCTGGATCGCCTTGGAGCCGGGCTGGTAGGGGCCCTTGTTCTGGAAAGGCGCCTGCCCCGCCAGCATCTCGTAGAAGATGACGCCGACCTGGTAGAGGTCCGAGCGCTGGTCGACCGAGTCGCCGCTCAACTGCTCGGGCGACATGTACATCGGCGTGCCGAGACTGACGCCGCTGACGGTGATGCTGGTCTGCTCGAGATCCTTGACCAGGCCGAAATCGGTGACGATGGCGTTGCCGCGGAGGTCGAACTTGATGTTCGACGGCTTCAGGTCGCGGTGGAGGATGTTCTTATCGTGGGTGTAGGCGAGCGCCTTGAGGATATCCTGGGCGATCTTGAGCGCCTTCTTGACGGCCAGCTTCTTCTCGCGCTTGATGATGTCGTCAAGGCTGTCGGCCTTGAGGTACTCCATCACGTAGTAGCAGAGGCCGTCCTGCTCGCCCGAGTCGTAGATGGTGATGATGTTCGGGTGGGCCAGCTTGGCGGTGGCCTGCGACTCGCGCTTGAATCGCTTGACCATCTCGGCGTCGCGCGAGTAGGCCTTCGGCAGCACCTTGATGGCCACCTCGCGCTCCAGGCCGTCCTGGATGCCCTTGTAGACATCGGCCATGCCGCCCGAGCCGAGCTTCTCGACAATGCGGTACTTGCCGAGGACCTTGCCGATCATCTGTTCAGACATGGCGATGGCGGGCTGCTGCGAGGCGAAGGGGCGCCGGACGCGCGCGAACGAGACGTGCCGCGAACCCGCGGACGTCTCATCCGACATTCACATTCTACCCTGAGTTCCCATCCGGCGGGAAGCTGGAATCGAGAGGCGTTGGCATCACCCTCGCGGGGTGCCTCGTCGAACCTGAATCCCTGCCGGGGCGCTGCCCCCGGTCCCCCGCCAGGGTGGGAGCCCCACCCTGGACCCGGCGCATGAGAAGACGAAGCGAGGGCTGATCGGTACTTCGGAGGACTCCGAGCTGCGAGCGCGGGCAAGACCCACTCCGGTCCTCGGAGGGGTCCCGGGGCGAACCCTTCGACATGTCCGCTTAGCGGACTGCTCAGGACATGCTTCGCCCCGGGCGAGGGTTCGAGAGCAGAGCGCCCGACAGGGCTACTCTCTGCTTCTCAGGGTTTGGCCATGCGCTGCTTCGCCTGCTCCATCGCGATCTGGTTCACGTGGCTCAGGGCGTTGGCGCCCGAGGCGCCCTCGATGGCCCGCACCGCGATCTCCTGGACCTGCTTCTTGGCCTCGTCGAGCTGGCGCTCGAGGGCCGCGGTATGGGCCGTCTGACGGGCTGCCGTCTCCTCGAGCGTCTTGATCCGCAGCTCGGCGATCGATTGCTCGGCTTCGCGCTCCTTGTCGATCAGCGCCATCTGGTGCTTGAACGACTCCTGCGTCGACTTGATGGCCTCCGTCCGGGCGCGCTCGGTTTCCTTCTCGAGCCTCTTGGGGAACTCGGCGGCCTCCTTCTGCAGACGGGCCTGTTCCTCCTCGCGTTCCTTGAGCGCCTGCTCCCGCTGCTGCCACGACTTCTCGAGCGCCTCCTGCTTCTCCCGGTTCTCGCGCTCCTGGAGCCGCAGCTCCTCTTCGTGGCGGTCCTGGGCCTTCTTGCGCTCGAGCGACTTCTTGTATTCGAAGTCCTCCGCCTCGCGCTGGCGAGACTTCTTGAGCGCATCCTCGTAGACCTTCGCATCCTGCTCGCGCGTCTGCTGCTCGGCCTCCCACTCGACCCGCTGCTTGGCCATCTCGGCCTCGAACTGCTCCTTGCGGGTGCGGTGATCCTGCACGAGCTGGTCGAGCGCGGTCGCCGCCAGGTCGACCTTGTGCAACTCCTCGAGTTCCCGCCGCTCCAGCGCCACCGCTTCCTTCAAGCTGTTCAGCAGGCTGACCTCGCCGATCAGCTGTTGCGACAAGCCCGACAGGGCCTTCGAGATCTCGACCCCCAGGCCCGAGAGCCTCGACGCCACCTCCGCGACGGTGACCCCTTCGACCGCCTCGCGCACCTCGGCCTCTTTCTGGGCCCGGAAGGCATCCGCCTTCGGATCGGCCTCTTCCTGGCGCTGCTCGACCTCTTCCTGCAACGGCAGGAACTCCTGCTCGATCTGGGCCTTGGTCCGGCGGGTGCGGCGGGGCGTGGTGCTAGCAGCAACGCGGGGCATGGGAGGGCCTCCCTCATGAGATGTCGCGGGCGCAACCGGCTGGCGGCGCCCGAGGGTCATTCACACGCTGGCAGCCGGGCGGAGTCAAGGGGAGAGTCGAGAGCCGCCTGCTAGCTTGCCTGCCTCGCGGCCCCGTTTCCGGGGGACTGGCAGAGAGCGAGGAATGTCGAGGCGTGCTGCGCTCACTGCGGCGAGCCCGGTGAGGTCCCGGATCTGGTTCTCGACGGAGCCAAGTCCAACGGACTTGCGCCTGGACGATCACCGTCAGGCCTTCTTGCGACGCACCGTCCTCGGTGAGCGACGGGTGCGGTGGAATGGTCGCACGCTGGTGAGTCGGATCGAGGTATCTCCGATGTGGGCAACCACCTCGAGTTCGCCACCAAGGGCCTTCACGAAGCGAGCCAAGGTAGAGAGGCGGTGATCCTCCCGGGCCTCGGCCCGGGAGAGTTCAGCCTGGCTGATCTTGACCTCTTTCGCGAGCTCGGCCTGGGTCTTCCCGGCGAACTCGCGCAGGGCTTTCAGATCCATCTCGAGGAGTTCGGCCCGGGCATCTCGCTTCATCTGCGTGATCTCGGCTGCGCTGAAGTGCTCCTTCTTGATGTCCGACCACTTGTGAAGCTTCATACCTGTCACTCCTCGTCGTGAAGACCGGCCGCATGCTCCGCGAGGTACGCTGCCCAGATCTTCTCGGCCGTCGGGATGATCCGCGCATAGAAAGGCTTGTCGCCAGTCTTGTCGCCGCCGATGAGAAGAACGGCGTTGCGGCCGGGATCGAAGACGTAGATGACGCGCAGGGGACTGTTTCCCTGTCGAGGCCTGAGTTCACGCAACGGATAGCGGCTGTCCTGGAGAGCGCTCGAATAGGGGAACCTCAAATTGACGCCGGCCTCTTCGAGCATGTCGACCACACGAGTGACCGCCTTCTTCTCGGTCTCGGTGAGAAGCCTGTACCACGCCACGAACTCATCTGTGCCAATGACTTCGACCACAGAGTCATTATACTCTAAACCGAATATGCGGTCGAGAGTGTAGATTGCGCTCGATCTTTCGGCTGGGCCGTAATCCGAGTCTGGGAGCACGAGCCCGCCGAGAGGGCTGCCGAACGGATCGACCCGATGCTGGCGGCGCGACGGGAAGGGCTCACTGCTCGACGCTCGCGATGATCGTCCTGAGGTCTCCACCTCGCTGTGCGCCCCGTGCTGCAGTCCCCCGCGGCGATCGGGCTCCGAGAGATCACGGCCATGTGCCTCGTTCTGCATGGTGCGGCTCGCACAGGGCCGACCCGTTCGGGACTTCGGGCGGCTTCCGAGCTTCCCCGCAACGCCACCCCGTTTCCGGGGTACACTGCTGAGAACGAGGACTGTTGCGGAAGACCGACAGATGTCAACGACCTGGGAGACACCCGAGCAACTCCTGCAGCTCTTGACGAGCCTGTTCCCGACGCTGCGTGAGCGGTTCGGCGTGCGCTCGCTCGGGGTCTTCGGCTCCTGGGCCCGCGGCGATGCGCGTCCGGACAGCGATATCGATCTCCTGGTCGAGTTCGAGGCCACGACGTTTCGCAGGTACATGGGGCTCAAGTTCCACCTGGAGGACCTGCTCGGCCGGCGCGTGGATCTCGTGACCCGCGCTGCCCTGCGGCCTCGCCTTCGCGAGCACGTCCTGTCCGAGGTGCGCCTTGCCGCGTGACGTCTGGCTTCACGTCGAGGACATGCTGGACGCGGCTGCCAGGTGCCGGGAGT
>CAZSVK010000258.1:0-8793 GCA_964610245.1 uncultured bacterium | reverse complement strand
AACCGCGCGCGCTGGCGGTCTCGCCCGCCGCCAGCCCCGCCTCGCGCAGCGCGTGCGCGAAGCGCGTCAGGGAATCCATCATCAGGAGGACGTGCTTGCCCTGGTCGCGGAAGTACTCGGCGATCGCCATCGCCTTGAACGCGCCCCGCGCACGGAGCATCGCCGGGGCCGACCCGGGGACCGCGACGACGACCGAGCGCTTCAGCCCCTCTTCGCCCAGGCTCTGGTCGATGAACTTGCGCACCTCCCAACCGCGCTCGCCGACGAGGGCGATGACATTGACGTCCGCATCGGTGTTGCGGGCGATCATCCCCATCAGGGTGCTCTTGCCCACGCCGGAGCCGCTGAAGATCCCCATCCGCTGGCCGCGGCCCACCGTGAGCATCCCGTCCAGGGCGCGCACGCCGAGCGGCAGCACCGTGTCGATCGGGGTTCGCTTGAGCGGATCGGGCGGCGGCGCGTAGAGCGGGTAGATCGCCTGGGTGACCACGTCGCCCTTCTCGTCGAGCGGCTCGCCCAGCCCCCCGACCACGCGGCCGAGCAGCCCCTCTCCCACGCGCACCCGGTGCTGGTTGCCGGTCGGCGCCACCAGCGCCCCCGGCCCCAGCCCCCGGATCTCGCCGTACGGCAGCAGCAGCACCTTCCCGTCGCGGAAGGCCACGACCTCGGCCGGCACGCCCGGGCCCGGCCCGGCATCCTGGGAGAGCAGCTCGCAGACCTCGCCGATCGGCACGCACGGCCCATCGGCCTTCACGAGCGAGCCGACCACTTCGTGCACGCGGCCGAGCGGCCGGTCGAGCGCGCAGCTCTCGACGGCGGCCTTCATGGCGCGCCAGTTCAGGCAGATGCGGTCTGCGTCCGCGCGCGGTTCGACCGCGCCGCGCGGCCTGGCGCGCACGAACTTCCCCGAGCGCACCCGTCTACTCCTGCCTGCAGGGGGCGGCCAGGGCCCACTGCTGTCGAAGATGCTGGCGGACCTGCTCGAGCCGACGATCGAGAGAGAGATCGAGGTTCAGCTCGGGGCTGCGGAACTTGCAGCAGCCCTCCGGCACGCCGGCGCTGCCGACGACGGCGCCCAGCCGCTCGAACGGCTCGGAGTGCTCCGAGAGGAAGCCCATCAGGGCGTCATAATCGGCGGGATTGATGAAGAGCGAAACCTCGCGGGCCGAGGCGCGATCCTGCAGCACCCCGAGCACCGCGGCGCCGAGCGCCTCCCGGAACTCCTCCTGCTCCAACCCCACCACGCGCTGGGCGATGGCCATCACCGTTTCCAGGATCTCGCTCTCCGACTCGCGCAGGTGGTCGCGGTAGGCCGACTCGATGCGGTCCTTGAGCTGGGCCGCCCTGAGCAGGGCGCCGCGGGTGGCCTTCTCGGCGCCGGAGACCCCCTCTGCCCAGGCCCGCGCGCGCACCTCTTCCTCGAGTTCGCGCCGCCGCGTCTGCGCCTCGGTCTCGGCCTGGACCCGCGCCTCCTCGACCATCCGGTCGGCCTCGGCCCGCGCCCGCTGACAGATCTCGTTGGCCTCCAGCCGGGCGTTGGCGAGCACCATCTGCGCCCGCCGCCGCGAGACCTCCAGCTCCTTGTAGGCCTGCCCGATCAGGTCTTCGAAGGAGAGTTGGTCTTCCGGTTCCGCTCCGCCCGCCAGCAACACCAGATTCGCCGCACCAGTCGACTCCATCCTCAACATACTCTTGCCCCTCCCGCCGGCACCGAGGGTTCTTGGCGCCCGATCGCCCTTCCCTCGCCGGCTCGCTACTGCAGTCGCTCGATCGTTACTCTCAGCCGCGCCTCGGCCTGCTGGACCTCCGCCGGTTCGTCCTGCCCGTGGAAGCCCACGCTGGCGACGAAGGTCTCCTGCTCCTCGGCCGGAAGCCGGCCCAGGATCAGCCTGCGCAGCCTGGGCGACTCGGCGGCCAGGACCATCGCCAGGTCCTTGCGCGTGTCGACCGAGGCCAGCAGGGTCTCGTAGTGGGTGCGGCCGAGGCCCAGGAGCCAGGCGCGCTCCGGAACCGGCTGGGGCCGCGCTCGAGGCGGCGCTACCGGCTCGGGGAACTCCAGCGGCTCGTACTGAGGGAAGCTGTACCGCAGGGCCACCACCAGCATCACCAGCAGCAACAGCGTGCCGCCGACCCAGATGAACTTGGGGTACGGAGAGAACGCTTCGCCCACCCACGCGACGAAGGCGGGGTCCCCGGCCATCGGCGCCGCCTGCCGGAACGGGGCGGCCACGACCGAGACCAGATCGTGACGCTCGGGGCGGCAGCCGGCGGCGGCGGTCGCGAGATCCAGGGCGCTGCGGCGCAGGTAGTCGGGGATCTTGCCGCCGGGATAGTTGCGGCTGTTGAGCAGCACGGAGATCGAGAGCCGGGCGATGTGGCTGCCGTCGGCCGGTTCCGCGACGGCGCTGCTGGCCGAGGTGCGGGCGGCGCCGCCGAGCCTCACGAGCGCGGTGGTGCGCGCAACCTGGACCTTGCCGGGCTGCGAGGACTGCCAGGGCAGCCGCACCTGGGCGGTGACGGTAACGGAGAGGTTCTCCTCGCCGAAGAGGGGTCGCAGCATCGCGACGACCTTGCGCTCCCGGTCGCGCTCGCACCGCTCCTGCAGCGCGGAGAGAGCCTCGGAGGTGGCTCGGTCGGTGGCCTGGTTCTCTTCCTCGAGCAGCCTGGCCAGGTCGTTGCCGCGAGAGTCGGAGAGCGAGATGTTGTCGGGCTTGAGCCCGTCGATCGCGTGGCTGATGGAGCCGCGGATGGTCGCGAGCAGGCCTCGGTTCATCCGGCAGCTCGGCTTGAGGGTGAGGATGACGGTGGCCTTGGCCTCGCTGCGGTCGCGAGCGAACCCGGAGTCGCTCGGGAGCGACAGGTTGACCTTGGCGTCGTGGATCATCTCGTAGGAGAGGAGGTTCTCAACGAGATGGGACTCGAGCGTCGACTGGTTGAGGATGCGGCGCTCCTCGGCCGAGAGCAGGTAGGCGCTCTTGCGGCTGAGTTCGTCGAGCATCTTCTGGGAGCGGCGAGGCGCGGGCTCGCGATCGGCGACGACTAGCTTGGCCTTGGCGACGTCGCTCTCGGCGACGTGGACCGCGCGGCCGTCCTCGGAAGCGCGGCCGCTGATGCCGTCGGCCTGCAGGCGCTCGAGCAGGGCGTCGCAGTCGGCCGGGCCGGCGAGGTTCTCGGCGACGGGGCGATACCCGTCGCGGGGGTCGTAGCGCACCAGGAAGACGAGAAGCGCGCCGGTGCAGAGGGCGAGCGCGGCAAAGCAGGCCTTCTGGAAGGCGCCCAGGCCGAGGAGCCATCGGCGGAATTGCTGGAAGTCGAACTGCATCACGGCGGAGTGAAAGGAGTCAGAGGATGAATTTGCTGAGGTCTTCGTCGGCGGCCAGGACGGCGAGGCGGTCCTTCACGAAGGCGCGGTCGACGCGCAGGCCGGGGCCGCCCGACTCGGGGGCGTCGAACAGGACGTCCTCGAGCAGGCGCTCCATCACGGTGTGGAGGCGGCGGGCGCCGATGTTCTCGGAGCGCGAGTTGACCTGGTGGGCGACGGCGGCCAGCTCGTCGATGGCGTCCTCGCCGAACTCGAGAGCCAGGCCGTCGGTGGCCAGCAGCGCCGTGTACTGAGCGACGAGGGCGTTGCGGGGCTCGACGAGGATGCGCCGCAGCTCGGCCTCGCCGAGGGCGTCGAGTTCGACGCGGATGGGGAAGCGGCCCTGCAACTCCGGGATGAGGTCGGAGGGCTTGGTCGAGGAAAAGGCGCCGGCGGCGATGAACAGGATGTGGTCGGTTCGCACCGAGCCGTGCTTGGTCATCACGGTGGTGCCCTCGACGATCGGGAGCAGGTCGCGCTGCACGCCTTCGCGGCTGACGTCGGGCCCCGCGCCGCGGGACTCGGGCGCGATGATCTTGTCCAGCTCGTCGATGAAGACGATGCCGGCGGTCTCGACGAGCTTGAGCGCTGCCGGGACGATGCGCTCCATGTCGATGAGGTTCTCGGTCTCTTCCTTGAGCAAGAGGGGCCGGCACTCGCTCACGGTGAGGCGGCGGCGGCGAGTGCGTTCGGGCATCATGCCGCGCACCATCGAACGCAGATCGATCGCCTCCATCCCGGGGACCTCGATCACGGCGCCGCCGGCGCCGGTGTCCCGCAGCTCCAGCTCGATCTCGCGAGTTTCGAGGGCGCCTTGGGCCAGGAGAGTCCGGAGCTTGTCGCGGGTGCGGCCCTCGGGGGCAACCGGCTCGGCGGGGCCTGAGGGGCCGGCCAGGAAATCGGCGTGGCGGTCGAAGCCGGCGCGGCGCGGATCGGGGAGCAGCGCGTCGAGCAGCCGCTCCTCGGCCCGGCGGGAGGCGGTCTCCTCGACCTTGACCGCCTCCTGGCGCTTGACCTGCGCGAGGGCGAGTTCGACCAGGTCGCGGATCATCGACTCGACGTCGCGGCCGACGTAACCGACCTCGGTGTACTTGGTCGCCTCGACCTTGAGGAAGGGGGCGCCGGCGAGGTTGGCGAGGCGGCGGGCGATCTCGGTCTTGCCGACGCCGGTGGGGCCGCACATCAGGATGTTCTTGGGGGAGATCTCGGCCTGCATCGGGGCGGCGACGAGCTGGCGGCGCCACCGGTTGCGGAGGGCGACGGCGACGGCCCGCTTGGCCTCGCGCTGACCGATGATGTAGCGGTCGAGTTCGGCCACGATGCGACTCGGCGTCAGGGCGGCCAGCTCGGGCAGGCTCTCGGTCAAGGGGATGGTCGTCTCGCCCCGCGGGGCGTCCTCGGAAACGTTCACGTTAGAGTGTCAACAGGGTAATCTTGGAGTTAGTGTAGATGCAAAGCTCGGAGGCGATGCCGAGGGCGGCCTCGGCCATCCGGGGAGCGGACAGCTCGGCGTGGCGGGAGAGCGCCTTGAGCGCCGCGACGGCGTACGGAGCGCCGGAACCGATGCCCGCGAACGGCTCGTCCGGGGCCAGGACCTCGCCGGCGCCCGAGACGAGAAGGAGGTCGGTGCGGCCGGCCACGAGCAGCAGGGCGTCCATCCGGCGCATCAGGCGGTCGGTGCGCCAGCGCTTGGCCAGTTCCACGGCGGCCCGCTGGACGTTGCCGCCGAAACGGTCCAGGCTCTGCTCGAAGAGGTCGAACACCGTCAGCGCGTCGCCCGACGCCCCGGCGAACCCGGCGAGCACCGTGTCGTGGTGCAGCTTGCGCACCTTCACCGCGCCCGCCTTGAGCACGGTCTGACCGAGCGTCACCTGACCGTCGCCGGCCATCGCCACGGCGCCGTCGCGGTCGCGCACCGCGACCACCGTGGTCGAGCGCATGACCTCTCCGCGGACTGCGCTCATCGTCCTTCCTCCCCGGGCTTCCGTTGGGGGGCCGCCCGGCGGGCGTGCGGGTGGGCCTTCCCGTAGACCTCCCGTAGCTTCTCGCGGGTGACGTGCGTGTAGAGCTGGGTCGTCGCCAGCCGGCTGTGGCCGAGCAACTCCTGCACCGAACGCAGGTTGGCCCCCGCGTCGAGCAGGTGCGTCGCGAACGAGTGCCGCAGCGCGTGGGGCGAGAACCCGCGGGCCGCCGCCTGCTGCAGCAGCCGCTGCCGGAGGATGTGGCGCACCCCTCGGACCCCCAGCCGCCCGCCTCGCAGATTGCGGAACAAGGGGCCGTTGGTCTTGTCAGCGTTACTAATGTCGAGGTAATCGGCCAACGCCGCGCGGGCCGCCTCGCCGAACACGGCGTGGCGATCCCGGCCGCCCTTGCCCCCGCGTACCTTCAGGCCGCCCTCCGCCAGGTCCAGATCGGCCAGGTCGAGCGCCACCAGTTCGCCCACTCGTAACCCGCTGCCGTAGGCCAGCTCGAAGAGCGCCCGGTCCCGCCGGTCCTTCAGGCCGTCCCCGCCCAGCCGCCCCAGGAAGCCGCCCAGCTCCTCGGCCGCCAGCTGGCGCGGCAGGCGCCGCGGCTGCTTCGGACTGGTCAGGAACTCGGTCAGCCCGGCCGGCACCAGCCCGTCGGTCGCCAGCTCCTCGAGGAACGCCCGTACCGCCGCGACCTTCCGCCCCTGCGACCGCCGCGACAACCCGGCCCGCTCCAGCCCCATCACATAGGCCCGGAACCCCGCCGGCTCCAGGGCCGCCAGACCCGCCGCCTCGGTCACTCCCGAGGTCTCCAGGTGCCGCACGAACTCCCTCACGTCGGTGCCGTAGGCCCTGACCGTGTGCTCCGAGCAGCGCTTCGCCGTCCGGAGCCGCCGCAGAAACGAATCGGCCATGCCGAGCAGATTCGTGGGAGCAGCTTCTCGGACGGTCATGGGCAGAAGAACGCGACTCGGGCGCTGGCGACGGGTGGCGAGGGCAGGGCGGCGGTAGGAACCGGGACCATCTCACCTCTCGACCCCTTCGAGGCCCGCGTTGTCAACGCCGGCTCTCGCGGTCAGGGAGGCGCATGGTGTCGGACAATGTAACCCACTTCTCTCGCCCCCGGCAACAAAAAAACAGCGTCAGGACGCTTTTTGTATGAACGCCACTGAAGCCTTTACTGGTGCCGCATCTCACCACACAAGAGAGTGGCCGCGCCGACACCTGAACAGCCGTTCACCTTCGGCTCGGCTAACGGAATCCCAGAATTTCCGTTTGCACAGCAAACATCGAGCCATCAGCGCCCACGCCAGCCCGCCAGCTCCGTCGCTATCTGCTCCGCCACGATCCGGTGCCCCCGTTCCGTCAGATGGGCCTCGTCGACGAACAGCGCCCCCCTGGCCTTCGGGTCGAGCGGCAGCCGACCGTGCGTGTCGATCGCCTGCACCCCCTCCCGCGCCGCCGCCCGGAACAGCTCTTCCCGGTACTCGCGCCGGTTGCCGAGCGTCAGCGCCGGCTCGGTGAGGAACACCGGCCGGAATCGGTGCAGGCGCCCCAGCGCCGCGACCTTCGCCAGCAGCTCTCCGAAGCGGGCCGGCGGCACTCGCTGCCTGGGCGACGCAAACCACTGGAGCCCTTTCTGCCGCACCCAGGCGACCACCTGCCGCAGCAGCACGAAGCTGCGCAGCCCGTTGAGCCAATCGCGGAACTCGAACAACCGGGACCGCCCGGCAGACTGGCAAATCCAGTCCCAGTACTCCTCGTCGGTGCCGGTCGTACCGATGCCGGTGTTGTCGGAGCCGTCGTTGGTCCCGAAACAGACCGTGACCACCGCCGGGTGATAGGACAGCAGCTTCGACTCCAGATACATCAGCCCCTGAAACAGCGTGAAGCCCCCCTCCCCCGCGTTGAGCACCTCGTATCGGCCGGCCGCCCCACCCCGGTTGAGTTCCTCTTCGAGCCTCGCCGGGTAGGCCACCTGCGCGTCCTCGAACGGCCATCCGTAGGTGCTCGAGCCGCCCAGGCAGATGACTCGGGTGGTCCCCTCCGCCGGCCGCTCGCTCGGACGCGCTCCGCGCAGCGGCCGCCAGTAGCGGGCCACTCCCAGCGGGTTGTCCAGATCGTCCCCCAGGGGTCTCCAGAACACCGCGTGGTCCACCAGATCGTTCGGCATCCACTCGGGCCCCAGCTGCTCCGACGGCAGCAGACGCAGCACCGCCTCCACCGAGCAGCACAGCAGCGCCGGCACCACCACCATCGCAATCAGCCGGATCGCGAGCAGCCGCAACCCGCGAGGCCCGCGGGATTCCCCGGTCGCAGGAGTCGGCCCCCTCCCCGGAGCCTCCTCGCCGGGGGCCGGGCGGGGCGCGACCACCGCGTCACCGCTCATCCACTACTCCGGAACGCGCCCTACTCCGGCTCGTCCATCGTTCCGACCTCTTCGGCCGGTTCGTCGGTCGAAGCCCCGGGCTGCGGTTCGACCTTACGGACGAAGCCGCACTCCTTCTTCGAGCAGACGATCGCCTCCAGCCCCTTGCGCGTGCGGCGTTCGACCATGTAGGTGCCGCAGGTGGGGCAGTCCTCGCCGGCGGGCTTCACCCAGCTCGTGAACTTGCACTCGGGATACTTCGTGCAGCCGTAGAAGGTGCGACCGCGCTTGGAGGTCCTCGAGACCAGCTCGCCCTCGCAGCCAGGCTGAGGGCACTTCACGCCCAGCGTCACCGGCCGGGTGAACTTGCACTCCGGATACCGGCTGCAGGACTTGAACATCCCGAAGCGACCCTTCCGCATCTGCATCGGGGCGTCGCACTTCTCGCACTTCTCGTCCAGTAGAGCCGCCTGCTGCTCGGCCTCGGCCGGCGCGCCGTCTTCCTTGAGCTGCTTGGTGTTCTTGCACTTCGGATAGCCGGGGCAGGCCATGAACTTCCCGTAGCGACCGCGCCGGATGACCATCTTCTTCCCGCACTTCTCGCACGGGATCTCGGTCTCCTCGACTTCCTTGCGCACGTTCCGCATCTTCTCGTGCGCCTGCTCGAGGGTCGCCTTGAAGTCTCCGTAGAACTTCTGCAGGACGTCGCGCCAGGGGTACTTGCCCTTCTCGATCTCGTCGAGTTCCTCTTCCATCCCGGCCGTGAAGGTCACGTCCATGATCCGGGTGAAGTTCTGCGCCAGCAGCTCCGACACGAGCCGCCCCAGCTCGGTCGGCAGCAGGTTGCGCTGGTCCTTCACGACGTACTTGCGGTCCTGCAGCGTCGAGATGATGGTGGCGTAGGTGCTCGGCCGGCCGATCCCGTTCTCTTCCAGCGTCTTCACCAGCGTCGCCTCGTTGTAACTGGGCGGTGGCTGCGTGAAGTGCTGCTCGGGCTTCTGTTCCACGAGCGACAGCGGATCGTTCTCCGCCAGCGGCGGCAGGTCGGCGTCGGCGCCGGCCTTCTTCCCGCCCACTCCGTAGGCGCGCTGCACCTC
>CAZSVK010000257.1:0-8825 GCA_964610245.1 uncultured bacterium | reverse complement strand
AGCGCGGGCAAGACTCTCTCCAGTCATCGGGGGGTCCAGGGGAGAACATCTCCCCCTTCGACACGCCCGCTCCGCGGGCTGCTCAGGACATGCTTGGCGAGGGTTCGGGAGCAGAGCTCCCGAGAGACAAGTCGAAGTTCTCCGTGCTTTCCCACGAATCGCGTGCGAACCCAGGCTTCATGTGCCAGGTGTCAGGTACAGCGCGCGCTCGCATCCATTCGGCGCCCGGCCTCGCCCTTGTCGCATGTATACTTGGGGTTCGCGATGGAACTGGCAGTGGGACAGGCACTCGGCCGTTACCGGCTCGCGGCCCTTCTCGGAGAAGGGGCCGCGGCCTCGGTCTTCCGGGCCGAGCCGTTCGGGGGAGGCCCCCCGGTCGCCGTGAAGGTGCTGGCCGGCCGGGCGACCGGCCCGGGCGACACCACGCGTCAGCGCTTCATGCGAGAGACCTTCACCCTGGCCACGCTTGCCCACACGGCCGTCGTGAAGGTCCTCGACTACGGCGAGCAGCAGGGCCATCTCTACTATGTGATGCCGCTGATGGAGGGCGGCACCCTCGAATCCCGCATCGCTCGCGGCCGCACCGTCGAGCCCGCCGCGCTTGGCAAGATGGCGCTCGAGTTGCTCGGCGCCCTCGGTTATCTGCACGGCCGGGGCTATCTCCACAGGGACGTCAAGCCTGGCAACATCATGTTCGACTCGGCCGGCGCCGCCGTCCTGATGGACTTCGGCTTCGTGAAGCCCGGCAAGGGCTCGAACCTCACGCGGGCGGGGGTCGTGCTCGGCACGCCCCGCTACATCCCGCCGGAGATGCTGCTGGGGCAGAAGGTCGATCAGACAAGCGACCTGTATCAGCTCGGACTGGTGCTCTACGAGGCGGCGGCCGGACGCCCGGCCTACGATGACGCCGCCATGCCGGGGCTGGTCGACGACCCGGAGCGGATCCCACGGCCCGTTCCGCCCTCCGAACTCAACGGGCGCCTCCGGGCCCCGCTCTCGGAGTTCTTGCTCGATTCAGTGGAGTGGCGCCGGGAGAGACGCTACTCCGACGCCGACACGATGGCAGCCGCCCTCCGCAAGGCGCTGAGCGACCGGAAGTCGCCGGGCGCCCAGGCCGGAGGCAAGACCGCTCGGGCCCCCCGGCCTTCCGGCCAGAACGCGATTGCCGGCCGCTACGAGCTGGTCGACGGTGCGACCTTGGCGCCGGGCGAGTCTTACTACGAGGCCCGCGACGCGAGCGGTCACGCCGTGCTCCTCAGGCCCTTGCCCCAGCTCTCCACCACGCTCGAGGAGGTCATGCGGGCGCTCGGCCCCCTGGCCGGGCTCGACCATCCGGCCATCGGTCACATCCGCGATCTGGTCGCCCACAAGGGCCAGCCCTTCCTCGTCTACGATCGACCGGTGGGCCACGACTTCCTCCCTACGCCGGACCCGGCCCGCCCGACGGCCCGCTCGTTGGCGGCGCGCATCCTACTGGGGACGCTGGCCGCGCTCGATCAGTTCCACTCGCGCGGCCTGGTTCATGGTGACGTTATGATCCAGAACGTCATGGCCGACGAAGGCGGGGCTGTCCGCCTCCTCGGCCACGGCGCCTCGGCCATTCGCGAGGCCGGCCTGTTCGAACCGGCGGCCGTGGCCGAGGCCACCGCCCGCATCGACACGTGGACGGCGCCCGAACTGCACGCCGGCGGGGCGCCGACCCCGGCCACCGACGTCTACGCCGTCGGACGGCTGCTGACGCTGCTCATCCTGGGCCGGCTGCCCCCGGCGGGCACGCTGCGCCTGCCCTCGACCGAGCCCTTCGCCGGAGTGGTGAACAAGGCCACCGCCGAGGCCCCTGCGGATCGTTACGCCGATGCCGCTCAGTTCGCTGCGGCCCTCGGACGATTGGTTCCGACCGAACGGCAGGCGGTGCTGGGCAGGCTGCGCAAGGCGGGAAGCACCTTCCGGCGCTCGGCGGCGCTGGCCGTCCAGAAGGTGCAGCAGCAGACGCCCTGGGTACTCATCGGCTCCATCATCGTCTCGGCGTTGCTGGTCGTCATCGCCTATCTGCTCCGGCGCTGAGCGGCCGACTCCTCCGGCTTGCCGGCGGCGCGTGCCGTTCGTCGACCGAGGCCGTAACTTGTGCAGACTGGGTCATCCGAGTGGAGGAGCGAGTTGACGGCGAACGGCGGGGTCGTGGACGGCGGCGTGGCGTTGCAGAGGCTGCGGCTGGTCTCTGGCGCGGACACGCCTCGCAGGCTGGGCGAGCTGGCCAGGGAACTCGCTCCCCACCGCGAGTCGATCGCCCGGACCTGGCAAGGGCTGTACCTGTCGACGTTCGAGAGCGACGCCACGCTGCCCGGGCCGGAGTTCCTCGACCAGGCGCTCGGGGAACTCGGCCAGTTCTTCGGGCTCCTCCAGGAGGAGGACCTCGATCGACTGTCGGCCTGGTTCCGCGAGAACGGCCGGAAGCTGGCGCGTCAGGGGGTGCCGCTGGCGGAGGTCATCGAGTCGCTCCACCTCTTCGAGGAGTCGGTGCTGGACCATCTGCGGCACGCCGGCAAACATCCTCCGGCGATCCTCGCGGCCTTCGTGCTGCTCGATCGCCTGTCGCACCACCGTATCGTGGCGCTCACGACCGCTTACGACGACGAGAGCCGTTCGGTCGCGGCCGCGCGTCTGGCGGCGCTCGAGGACCAGCTGGCCAATTCCGCCGGAACCGGCGAACCGCGCAGCGGACTGGTGGGCCTGCTTGGCGCGAGCGCTGCGATGCAGAAGGTCTACGCCCGCCTGCAGGTGGCTGCCCGCGAGCGCGCGAGCGTGCTGGTGACCGGTGAGAGCGGGACCGGAAAGGAGCTGGCCGCCCGCGCGGTCCATCTGCTCGCGGGAGACCCGTCGGAGCGGTTCGTGGCGGTCAACTGCGCGGCCATTCCGCGCGAGATCTTCGAGAGCGAGCTGTTCGGCCACAGGAGAGGCTCCTACAGCGGGGCCACCTCCGACCGCGAGGGCCTGTTCCGCGCCGCCGACGGGGGCACGCTGTTCCTCGACGAGATCACCGAATTGTCGCTGGAGGGCCAGGCGAAGCTGCTGCGGGCCATCCAGGAGCGGGCGATCCGCCCGGTCGGCAGCAATGCCGAGATCCCGGTCGACGCGCGGATCGTCGCCTCCACCAATCGAGACCCGGCCCAGGCGCTGGCAGAGGGCCGGCTGCGACGCGACCTCTACTACCGGCTGCAGACGTTCGTCGTGGCGCTCCCGCCGCTACGCCAGCGGCCGGGCGACGTCTCGGTACTGGCCCGGCACTTCTGCGAACGCTGGAAGGTCGGCCATCGTTCCCGGCCGCTCTCCGGCCTGACGGCTGCTGCCCTGGCGCGGCTCGAGCGCCACACCTGGCCAGGCAACGTCCGCGAACTGGAGGCCGCGGTCTTCTCGGCCTGCTCCACCTGCGAGGGCCGTTGGGTCGGCGAGGACGACCTTCCCGACAGCATCCTGGAGACCGCGGCTCCACCCCGCCCCGCGGAGTCCCCCGGCGTCAGCCTGAAGGACGCCGAACGCGACGCCATCACGCGGGCGCTCGTCGAGACCGGACGCAACAAGACCCGCGCCGCCGAGCTCCTGGGTATCTCGCGCAAGCAACTGCACGTGAAGATCCGCGACTACGGGCTGTAGGCTGCGAGACGCGCGCAGGCGGACCAAGCTGACGAAACTCCAGACTAGCGCAGGTCGAAGACCAGCAGCTCCGCGTCTTCTCGTCCTTCCAGCCGAACGGTGACCTCATCGCTCAGCGCGGCCCCATCGCCCTCCCGGAGTTCGATTCCGTCGAGGCTCGCGCTTCCCTTGGCGACCTGCACCCAGGCGTGGCGGCCCGGCCGCAAGGGCAGTTCGACATGCTGGCCTGACGATAGCCGGGTCACGTGCAGCCGGACGTCTTGGCGGAGCCACACGACGCCCTCCGTCACATCGGCGCCCGCCACGAGCCGGAGCTTGCCGTCGAGTTCCTGCGCGGGCACCGTCTTCTGCTCGTAGCCGGGTTCGAGGCCGGGCGACTCCGGCCGGATCCAGATCTGCAGCAGCCGTAGCGGCTTGTCGGCGGAGGCGTTGAACTCGCTGTGCCGCACGCCGGTGCCCGCGCTCATACGCTGGAGCTCACCAGGGCGGACGAGCGAGCCGTGACCCATGCTGTCCTTGTGTGCCAGCTCGCCCTCCAGGACCCAGGTGAGGATCTCCATGTCCTGGTGGCCGTGCGTTGGAAACCCGGCGCTCGCGGCGATGCGATCGTCGTTGAGGACCAGCAGATCCCGGAAGCCCGTGTGGGCCGGGTCGTAGTAGTTGGCGAAGGAGAAGGTGTAGCGCGTGTCGAGCCAGCCGTGATCGGCGTGGCCTCGGTCCTGCGCCTTTCTTATCCGGATCACGTTCTGCCACCTTTCGCGGGGGGCTCGAGGGCCGCCACGCCGACACCCAGCTTGCGGAGCAGCCCGCGAAGGGCCTGCTGCTCCGCGCCGGTCAGGACGCCCAGCGCCTCCCGGATGCGCGTCACGTGTCCGGGCAGGACGCGCTCGATCAACTTCCGGCCGGGCGCAGTCAGGTGAATCACGAACCTTCTCCGGTCTTCGCCGCGTTGCCTTCGGACCAGCTTGCGTCGTTCGAGATTGTCCAGGACCGTCGTGAGGTTGCCCGGGCTGCTCAGGAGTTTCCCGGCCAGCTCGCTCTGATGCATGGGCCCCAGGTGCAGCACGGCCTCGAGCACGCCCAGCTGCGATGAGGTCAGTCTCTCCGAGGAGAGCGCTCGTTCCAGACGGGCCGAGACGCTCGCCCAGGACCGGGCCAGCACGATGAAGACATTCAGCGCCCGGACTTCCGCCTCGGATCCCAGGTAGAGGGTACCCACGGGGTCACGCCTCCCGCTGCAGCGCTGCAGTCACGAGCGCTACCCGGGCACCGAGCTCCTCGATCGACTGTCGCTGCTTCGGGTCCTTCACCACACCATCCTCGGCGAACGCTTCGTGGGCCTTTCCCACGGCCAGCTGCTCCGGCAAGACCAGCATCCCGATGTTCCCCAGGATCGACCGCAACGTCACCAGTCCCCGCAGGCCGCCCAGAGGTCCGGGCGAGGCAGCCAGCAGACCGGCCACCTTCCCCGTGAGGACCGCCAGCATTGGCTCGCCGGCCGTCGGTCTGGACAGCCAGTCGAGTGTGTTCTTGAGCACCCCGCTGATCGAACTGTTGTATTCGGGTGACGCGATCAGCAGTCCCTGGTGGGCCTTGAAGATCTCCTTCAGCGTTCGAACGTTGCCGGGCTCTCCTTCGCTGGCCTCCAGATCGCCGTCGTAGAGCGGAAGTGGATAGTCCTTGAGGTCGACGAAGGTCACCTCGGCGCCGGCCTTGCGGGCCCCCTCGGCGGCTGCACGGACGAGCGACTTGTTGAACGAGCCCTGCCGGGTGCTGCCAGCGAGAGCCAGGATGCGGGGATTGGTGGACACGGGAACACTCTCCTTCACTTTGATATGGAATGATTCGATATCGAACGACACAAGAGAAGAATACCCCCTTCCGCTCGGGACCGCAACCGCCCCGCAACAATGCGTGGGTTGAGGTCCGCCTGCCCGGCAGGCAGATCGCTGCCACGTCCGAGACCGGGCCTTCTCTTCTACTAGAGCTTCTTCGCGTGGCGCGGCGACCTGAAGGGGCACGCCAGCCTCTCCTCCAGCCTCGAGCCTCCAGCCTCAGAGCGGACGCAGCCCGCGCCGTGATACCTGCCCTGGATTGCGAGCGTTGGCCACGACGCGGGTCAGGAGCCGGAGGGCTCGGGCGGGCGGAAGCCATGAAGTGTTCGTCACCTTTCTTCCCGCTGGTGTCACCAAATTTCCCGCCGGGAGCGGGGGGGGAGGGAGGAGTCGCGCCCAGGGACTGAGCGAAGCGAGCTGGCCCGGGGTTTGCCTTGCCCGGCCCCGTGGCCGAAGCACTTGCAAACAACGACTGGCTGGCGACGAACTTCCCATGCCGGGCCGCCTGCCCGGTGGGGACGAATGCGGGCGGGTATGTCTCGCTGGTCGCCGCCGGCCGGTATCGCGAAGCCTACTCGCTGGCGCGCGGGCCCAACCCGTTCGCCTCGATCTGCGGGCGCATCTGCGCGCACCCGTGCGAGGCGGCGTGCCGGCGCCGGGCGGTGGACAGCCCCGTGGCTATCCGGGCCATCAAGCGCTTCGTGACCGAGCACCTCGGCGTCGAGAGTCAGCGCTCGTTCGAGGAGATCCTCGAGGACGTGGAGAAGCCGCGTCCGCGGTTGCCGCCGGAGCAGGCCCGGCGCGTGGCGGTTGTCGGGGCCGGCCCCGCGGGGCTCTCGTGCGCCCACGATCTGCGTCTGATGGGGCACCGCGTCACGGTCTTTGACGCGTCCCCCGTGGCCGGCGGGATGATGCGCCTGGGCATCCCGGAGTACCGGCTTCCCCGCGAACTGATCGAGTGCGAGGTCGATTTCATCCTCCAGCTTGGCGTGGAGCTGCGACTGGGCTTCGAGATTGGCAGCGACCTGGCTTTCGAGGAACTGGTCGCCGGCCATGACGCGGTGTTCCTGGCTCCGGGGTGCCGCAAGGGCCGCGGCCTGCGCATCCCGGGGGCCGACGCGCCGGGTGTCCTGACGGCCGTCGACTTCCTGGCGGCGGCTAACCTGGGCCAGCCGCTCGACCTCGGCGAGCGCATTCTGGTGGTGGGCGGCGGCAACGTGGCGTACGACGTGGCGCGCTCGGTGAGACGCTTCGGGGGCACCACGCAGCCTGACGAAGAGCATCACAACCTGGCGTTTGACGCGGCCCGCACGGCGGCGCGCACGCTCGGCCGGCGCGTCACGATGCTTGCGCTCGAGGCGCGTCACGAAATGCCGGCCGACGCCGACGAGATCGCCGAGGGCCACGAAGAGGGGGTCGAGCTGATCAACCGTCGCGGCCCGAAGGAACTCGCCCTGCGGGACGGTCGCGCCGTCGGGCTCGTGACGCTGGCCGTCGAGCGCGTCTTCGACGAGAACCGGCGCTTCAGCCCGATCCTGACGCCGGGGACCGAGATGACGCACCCCGCCGACACCGTGATCCTGGCGGTGGGACAGGTGGCCGACCTGTCGTTCCTGGGGGCGGGCCACGGGATGGAGGTGACACCGGGCAACACGCTCCGGGTCGACCGGGCGACGCTGGCCACGAGCCGCATAGGCGTCTACGCGGGCGGCGACGTCGCCTTTGGCCCGCGCATCGTCATCGAGGCGGTCGGCGACGGGCGGCGCGCGGCCAAGGCGATCGACACCTACCTGACCGGCCGCACCGATCGGCCGGTCACGCTGCGGCTGCGGCGGTTCGAGAGCTACGGCTACGACCATCCGTTCGCCCGAGGCGACTACGAGTTGCTGGGACGCCAGGCGGTGCCGACGGTGTCGGTCGAGCAGCGCGCCGCCGGCGTCACCGTCGAGGTCGGCTATGACGAGCGGCAGGTCCGCGAGGCGGGCAGCCGCTGTCTGCACTGCTGGATCAACACGGTGTTCGACTCCTCGGCGATGCGTGGCACGGAGTGCATCCAGTGCGGCGGCTGCGTGGACGTCTGCCCGGAGGAGTGCATCGATCTCGTGCGGCTGGCCCGGCTCGGGGTGAGCGCGCTCGGGTCCGACTCACTGAGACTGCCCGATGGCAGCCGGTTCGAGCCGGGCGTCGACGCGCGTGGCGCCGCGATGCTCAAGGACGAAACGGCCTGCATCCGCTGCGGTCTGTGCGCCCGCCGGTGTCCCACCGGGGTCATCTCGATGATTGGTTTCTACAGGGCCGACGAGGCCGACCGGGTCGCCCGGTGCGAGGTGGTGCTCTGATGTTGATCGACGACCTGCGGATGCCTCTGACCGAGGAGGAGATGAAGCGCCGCAAGTTCCTGGGGCTGATGGGCTCTTGCTGCCTGGCGGCGGCCTGCGCGGGAGGGGCGGCGGCCACGGCCGGCTACATGCGGCCCAACGTCTTGTTCGAGGAGTCGAGCCGCGTCAAGCTCTTGCGGCCGGAGGATCTGCCGAAGGGCACCGTCTTGCCGATTCCCGACCGGAAGCTCTTTCTGGTGCACGACGAGCACGGCATCTACGCTCTCTCGGCGGTCTGCACCCACCTGGGCTGCGTCACGAACTACGAGAAGGCCAGCAACCGCATCCTCTGCCCCTGCCACGGCAGTTTCTACAACACCGAGGGCCACGTCCTGGGCGGGCCGGCCCCGAGGTCGCTGCCACGGGTGGAGTTGACCCTCGAGCACGGCGTCATCGTGGCCGACACGCGCAAGTTCGTCGCGTCCGATTTCACGCTGAAGGTCTGAGAGGGCCCTGGACCGATGCAACAGTTGATCGACCTGCTCACCACCAACCGGATCTTCCGCTCCGTGATCCGCCACGGGTTTCCGGACTCCAACCGGAACCGCTCGCTGGCCACCTTCACCAACTTCTTCCTGCACATCCAGCCGGTGAAGGTGCGGCTGAAGGCGATCGAGTTCACTCGGACGTTCTATCTCGGCGGGCTGTCGCTGGCCTGCTTCGGCCTGCTGATCGTGACCGGCATCCTGCTGATGTTCTACTACCACCCGTCGGTGCCGCGGGCCTACACCGACATGAAGGACCTGGAGTTCGTGGTCACCCAGGGCGTCTTCCTGCGGAACATGCACCGCTGGTCGGCCCATCTGATGGTGCTGCTGGTGCTGCTCCACATGGTCCGGGTCTTCCTGGCCGGCGCCTACCGCCCGCCTCGAGAGTTCAACTGGGTCCTGGGAGTGGTGCTGCTGTTGTTCACGGTGCTGCTCTCGTACACCGGCTACCTGCTGCCCTGGGACCAGCTCGC
>CAZSVK010000256.1:0-8826 GCA_964610245.1 uncultured bacterium | reverse complement strand
CGCTCGCCGCGGGAGGAGTCCCGGCCCTGCCTGTGCTCGGCCTGCCGCTCTGGACGATGATGGCCCACCCTCCGGCCCGAACATGCTTTCCCCGGGGCGACGGGGCGAGTTATACTGCCCGCTGACCTGTCCCGGGTCGGGCCGGCCGGCTGTCCCGGGGCAAGCTGGCTCGCTCCAGTGGCCCTGGCGGCACGGCCGAAGGGACAGACGACCGTGAACACGGCACTACGGCTCCGGTTCTCAGCGGCAGTTCTCTTCATCCTCGCGGCGACCCTGTGCGGCACTGTCGCGGCGGCGTCGGGCTCGGGGCCGATCCCCCTGCCTCCCCTGGCGTCGATCGACGAACTCGCCTGGGCACCGCTGGCCGGCGGGAAGTTGTTGATCACGACCGACGGCAACGGCTCCTTCACCGTTCTCGACGGCGAGGGCAACGCCTCGGGGCAAGACTTTCTCCCGCTCACCCGGGTGCGCGATCTGCGTGTGCTGACCGACGGCTCGATCGTGGCCGGCGATGCCCGGACAGGGCGCGTCTATCACGTCGCCGCCAACGGCAAGATGCTGGGAACGGGCGGGGCCCGCGGCCTGGCAAAGGGCGAGTTCCTGCAACTCGATCGAGTCGAGATCGACTCGAAGGGCCGGCTCTACGGGCTCGACGGTTCCGAGTTGCGGGTCCTGCAGTTCAGCCACGAGGGCGAGTTGCTGGGAACCTTCCAGATCGAGTCCGGGCCGGTCGTCGACGCCAAGGATCGTCTCCTGGCAGTGCTCGAGCGGCCGAGCGACGGCACCCGGCAGGTCGTGGCCTTCACGGCGCCAGGCAAGCCCGAGGTGCTGTACCAGGGCCGTGCCGCGGGCGGGTCCCGGTGGGAGCCGGTGGCTGCCCTTTCCGGGGGCGAAGTCCTGCTGCGCTCGATCGACGTCCTCGGCAAGACCAGCCTCCAGACGCTCGGGGCCGACGGCAAGCTCGGCGCCGAGGTGAAGCTGGCGGAAGACGCCGTGCTGGCCGGCCCCTCGCGGGTCGCCGCGGTGGAGCCGGGCGCGAAGCTCCTCTACTACCTGGCCGGCAAGCCGGGCAGCTACCGCGTCGAGCGCGTCCAGTTGCCCTGAGACCGCCCCTGAATCCAACGCACGTGGCGGTTCCACCGGACCTGCCTTATACTCGCATTTCGGCCCCCTGAGCTTCGAGCGTACAGGCTTGGTTCGTGGCCGGAGGTTCCCATGGCCTACGATCTCAAGCAACTGCTGGCGCTCCAGTCTCGGAAGTTCCTCAACCTCATCAGGTGGTGCGGTAGTCGCTCGCCGGTCGTGGGGGCGGTCTCGTTCTACGTCTGCGAGACCTGCAATCTGCGCTGCGGGATGTGCTGGGTGGGCAAGAAGAACCTCGACCAGGAGCCGCTGGACAAGGGCCACATGGACCCGGCCCTGCTCGAGAAGGGACTCCGAGAGGTGGCCGGCTGGACCCCGAAGCCCAGGATCCACCTCATCGGCGGCGAGCCCCTGATGTACAGGCATCTGAAGCCGGCGGCCGAACTCTGCAGGGAACTCGGCTTTCGCTGGGGCTTCACCACGAACGGGTGGTTTCTCGCCCGCGACGCCCGGATGCTCGTCGAGAACCGCTGCCATGCCGTCAACGTGTCGGTGGACGGCACCCAGGAGACCCACGACACCATCCGCGGCGTCTCTCACTCCTTCGAGAAGGCGCTCGAGGGCATCCGCCAGTTGCACGCGGTCAAGGCCGAACTGGGCAACTCCATACCCGCCGTTGCGGTCAATTGCGTCATCAACGTTGGGAAACAGCACCACCTCGGCGACGTGGTCGCCGCCTTTGCCGACAGCGGCGCGCAGACGGTCAACCTCCAGCACCTGATCTGGGGGGCAGATTTCAACGCCGACCTCGCCAGCCGGATCGAGCCGCAGGTCCTCAGTGCCTTCATGGACAAGGTGGATGCGGGGGCCTTTCCGATCAGGGTCTCGCTCTACCCGCCGCTCTCGCGCGACAAGCTCGTTCCCTACTACCAGAGGCTCGACGACCCGGCCCTTGGCTCCTCGTGCGCTGTGCCGTGGCTCGTGCTCCGCGTCGACCAGCACGGCGAGGCGGCCATCTGCATGGACAATCTGGGTAACCTCAAGGACCACACGCTCGCCGAGATGTGGAACGGCCACGCCGCCCGTCAGATGAGGACCAAGGTCCTGAAGACCCCGCTCTTCGATCCGAGCTACACTCGCTGCTGCCACCGCCAGTACTGATTCGACCGCTCCGGGACGCCGTCTCGGGGGATGCTCACCCCGCTTGTCGCCGACCAGAGATTTGCGCCTCACCTCATCCCAGGCCGGTCTTCGTCCGCCCGGCGCGGCGTGGCTTCTGCTGGCCGTTGCCGGCGCCGCGATGCTGCTCGCGGCCATCCAGGCCGTCCTTCCGCCGGGCTCGTTCTACACGACCGACGCCGGGGCCAACTACCTGCTGACCCGGCAGACGCTGCGGACCGGCCCGGGCCTCGGGCTCGAACTGCCGCTCTCGGATTGCGCAGGGCGGTCGCTGCCGCCGGAGTTCTGCGCGCTGCGCGGGAACCTGGCCGAGCCTCCGCCGAACATGTTCCTCTACCGCGCGGGGGGCGAGTGGAGGATCCCCCACCCGCCGCGCTTCCCGTGGCTCTCGGCGCCGGGCCTCTGGTTGGCCGGCCCTCGGGGACTCGTGCTGCTGCCGGCTCTGGCGGCGCTGCTGGCGGCGCTGGCGGCGGCCGCCATGGCCGGCGGGGCCAGGAACGGGGCCGGCGCGGTGGCCTTCCTGGTCGGCCTGTGCGGCACTCCGCTGCTCTTCTACGGAAGCATGTTCTGGGGGCACGCCCCGGCCGCTGCGCTCGTGCTGGGCGGGCTGTGGGCGCTGACCCGGGACCGCCCGGTCCTCGCGGGTCTGCTGGTCGCGCTGGCGGGGGCCATCCGTTCCGAGACGCTCGCGGCCGTGATGGTCGTTCCCATCGCCTGGTGGCTCTCGCGCGGTTCGAGCGAAGGCCGTTCCGCCGGCTTGCGGCAGGCCCTCCGGTACTGTCTGGGCGCAGCCTGCGTGCTGGCGCCGATGGGGGTGTTCAACCTGAGCACGACAGGCAGTCCCTTCGGCTCCCACGTAGCCGCGTCAACCGCGCTGACGGTCGCGGCCGACCTGCCGGCCCAGCCCGGCCGCCTCGGGCGCTTCCTGGACAACGTGAAGCACTACACGCTCCGCAACCAGCGGATGTCGGGCGAGGTCTCGAACCTGCTCGGCGGGCTGCTGCTGGCCGGCCTGGCCTCGGGACTGGCGCCGGCAGGAGCGGTCCGGCGGCTGCTGCTCGCGGCGGGGCTGCTGGGCGCAGGTCTCGACACGCTGTTCGTGCTGCTGGTGCCGGGTCAGTACGCGACCGGGCTGCTGCTCGTGTTACCGCTGGCGTTAGTCGCGCCGCTGGGGGTGAGGACGGCACCGGCGGAGGAACGGCCGGTCCTGGCGTTTCTCGGGAGCTTCGTGGTGCTCGACTTCCTGGCGGTCTCGTTCCTGGCCCCGGCCGGCGGCTGGCAATGGGGGCCGCGGTATCTGCTGCCGGCGCTGCCGCTCGTGGCCCTGCTCGGTCTGCGGGCGGCACGCGAGATCCCTCGCGCTACCTGCCTGCTGGCGGCCTGCTCGCTCATCCTCCAGGGATGCAGCGTGCGCGACCTGACGGCGCAACTCCAGGCGCAGGAAAGCGTGCTGCGCGCGTTGCCCGCCGGCTGCCCCGTGGCGACCGACGTCTGGTTCCTGCCGTGGCAGTTGCTTCCCTCGCTATGGGAGCGAACGGTGGCGTTTACGCCCGCCGCGGAACGGTTCGGTGAGGCGCTCGAACAGTTCGAACGATGCGGCGCCAGGCAGGTTGCCGTGGTGAGCGGCGCCTGGGCGCGGCCGGTCGCCGGCGGTGCCACGGCCCGCGACTCGTTCGGAACGGCGGCGGGACGGCGCGGCTGGCGGAGCGCGGCCGAGCGTCCGGTCTCGTTTCCCTCCGGCGACGTCGTCTGGGTGGCGGCCTACGAGCGGCCGGCGCCCTCGCCCTGAGGGGCGGCGCCCGCGCCGGGTTTGCGCACGTAGAGCCGCACCTTGCCAAAATCGGTGGTGTCGCACTCCGTCGCGAGGCGCGCTTCGAGGCGATCGATCTCCTCCGAGGTCAGGCAGGGCATGTACCAGCGCCCGCTCTCGTGGTCCCGGATCAGCACCCGGAAGCCCTTCACCCGCTCGAACACCTTCTCGAGCGTGGGGGTGGTGAAGAGGAACTCGTAGGGGTGGCGGGTCAGGTAGCCCAGGCGAGGGCCGTTCCAGTCAGCCATCAGCGGCTCGCCCGGCAGCAGGGCTTTCGCGGCCGCCTCGGCGGCGGAGCGGGTCTGGCTTGCGAACTCGTAGACGGCGGGCGCGTAGTACGGGCAGCTCATCAGCGGTGGCCGGACCATGCCCGGCATCGGCAAGAGCAGGCCGCAGACGGCGACCGGGACGAGGATGGGCCAGCGGGAGAAGGGTGGCAGCTGCAGGCTCCACCCGCCGGCCAGGGCGGCCAGGAAGGGCAACGCCTCGACCCAGTAGCGGTCGCCCCGGAGATGGAATCCCGCGAGCAGCACCCCGAGGTAGCCGAGCACGGTGGCCAGGGTGATGCGCCCCGGCAGGTCGAGTTCGCGGAACCGCCTTGCCATCCCGAGCAGCGCCGCCGCGAGAAGCAAGGCGTGCAGGGTAGAGAGCCTGTCGAGGACCGCCTGCATCAGTTCGCTCATCGGCGAGACGGGGTGAGTGACGTTCAGTCGGCCCGACATCAGCAGATCGTCCCAGTAGCCCAGCTTGCCGAGGAACCCGGCCGGATCGAGGAGCAGGCCGGCGAGCGGCCACAGGCTGGCGACGCCCAGGAAGGCAGCCAGATAGAGGACCGTCCTGCGCTTGCCTCCGGGACCGGCCAGGAGGAAGTAGAGCGAGAGGAACCCCGCGAAGCCCAGGCCGAAGTACTTCACCAGGAAGGCGGCGCCGGTGAGGAGGCCGCTGACCACCGGGCGGCCACGAAAAGCCGCCAGGAAGGCCAGGACGATCGGAACACAGAACGGCAGGTCCTGGTAAGCCTTGTTCGCGTAGAAGACGAACATCGGATTGAACGCAAGGACGACCGCGGCCGGCAAGGCGGCACCCCGCCCGAAGAGCCTGGCGGCCAGCAAACTGGTGGCGGCCAGTAGCAGGCAGGAGAGCAGGGAGACCACCGCCCGGACGCCGGCGATGTCGTCGGTCAGGAAGAAGACCGGAGAGGCGAGGTAGGTGAAGAGCGGCGGGTGATCGAAGAAGAGGATGCCCTTGCCGAACGACCTGAGGAACAGGCCGGTCTGGTGGCAGTTGTGCGACACGTCCCAGTAGATCGCCTCGTCGTAGTCGGGCAGGAGGGTCACGTTCCGCGTGACGAAGAGCTGCGCGGCCACGGAGAGGGCCATGACGAGGAAGAGCCAGCGCCAAGGGAGCTCGGACCAGCGCGTCTGGGGAGCGGGCGGTTCGAGGGGAAGTAGGGCCACGAGAAGAGACCTGCCTGGATTGTCGGCGTCGGCGAGTGGAACTCAGGCGTCGCTCGCCGGGTTCCGCAGGACGCCCTGAACGTAGTCGCGGGCACTCCGGTCGTCGAGGGCGAGCACGCGTTTGGCGAGTGCGATGCGCTGCGCGTCGTCGAGTTCGTCATCGACCATCGCCACCACGAGCGCCCGCTCCCGTCCGCGCAGAAGCAGCTCGAGCAGTTCCACGGCCAGCCCCTTGGCCGAGCCGCCGAAGGTCTTGAGCGAGGTGAAGGCGCGGCCGATGTCGCGGGGATCGTCGAGCTGGCCGAGCAGGGCGAAGATGCGCCGGTGCTGGCGCTCCTGCTGGCGGGCCAACTTGCGCCCGGACTCGGGCTCGGAGGCCAGCGGCTTGCCCATCAGCCCCATGTAGTAGCTCGCGAGTTCGAGGTTCAGCTTCTGGCGCGACGGCTCGCCGATCGCTCCGCCCTCGGTGACGATGAGCCGCTGGAAGAAACCGCTCCCCATCTGGGTCATGCCCTGGGCGTGGCGATCGATCGCCTGCCTCAGCGAGGCGGCGTAGGCCCGGACGGCAGCCAGGGCGAGTCCCACCTCGCAGGCCGAGAGGATCGCCACCAGGCCTCCGGCCAACCGGAGACTGCCGGGTCCGCGAGGCAGGAGCCAGGCGGTTGCAGCGGCACCCAGGGCCAGGCCGGCCAGAGGCGCCACCGCGTCGACGAAAGGCTTGGCCTTGTACTTGGCCTCCCGGGTCAGAGGCAGGAAGAGCAGCTCGCGAGCGCTCCGCACGATCGTGACCGCCGCACAGCCGTCGAGCGCCGTCAGGAGCGGCAGGAGCCAGAAGCCCGGAGCCGCCAGGAGAGTCAGCCCGCCCACGAGCGTGAGAACGGGCAGCGCGAGCAGGCAGACCCCGACCCCTGGCCCCGCCAGCAGCCAGCGAACGAGCAGGAGTTGCACGCAGAGCGCGGCCAGGTTCTGCAGGGTGAGGACCAGTGCGGCAAACCCGGCGGCACCTCCCGCGGAAGCGGGAGACGCCAGCGTCTCGAAGGGTCGTGGGGCGAGCGTGGAGAGCCCGGCGAGCTGGTCCGAGACCAGCCCCGGAAGCTCGACGGCCGGGGATTGGCGGCCGGCGGCCAGGCCGTGTTCGTCGTGCTGCAAGAGGCCCGCCGCGAGCTGGCCGTCGAGCAGCGCCGCGACGGTGCCGGCAAGCACCGCCAATCCCAGCAGGCACGGCAGGACCGGATACTGGCCGAGAAGCATCGGCCCGTCAAGGAAACCGGGAAGCCGCGCGTACTCCGACGAGGGGGGACGGCAGCCGTCGGAGAGGTTGCCTCGCATCCGGCACTCCAGGCAGTGCACCGAGAGCACGGCGGGGATGGCGGCGAGCATCAGGGCGGCGGCGAGCCAGGTCACGCTGCCGGTACCGGCGAGCATCGCCGCGGCGGTCCCGAGCGCCCCTCCGAGGGTGCCTCCGAGGATGGGGCCGGCGCCGATCAGCCCGAGCTGGCGGCGAGCGTTGCGCGGCTCGAGGATGTCATCGATCAGGCTCCAGTACTGGGTAAGGGCGAGAGCGCCGAAGACGCTGCTCCAGACGAGCAGGGCGGCCGGCGTGATGCTGGCGGGCAGCGCCGCCAGCGCCGCCGTCACGACCGCGGCGAGGCCCAGGGACCAGGCCAGGAAGCGGTCGCGCCGGAGGCGATCCAGCCGCTTCTGGCACGCCAGCGCGAGGACCGACGCCAGCACGACGGAGGCCAGCAGGGCCTGCGGGGCAAGGGACCAGCCGGCGCCGGCGCCGGGAACGAGACACGCGCCGGTCCTGAGGACCGACCAGGCCAGACCGACCAGGAACCCGTGCAGACACAGGCGCAGGCCGAGGCGGGTCTCGTCCGCGGGCGCGCGAGCGACGTCGGCAGGCGTCTGGTCTATGTCTGCGGAGCCGGCTCCCATCTGGGACTAGCAAGGGGTTGCCGCAGGCTGCGAGGTTCGCTCGCGCTTTCCGTGCCTGGGCCGCCCGGGGCAACTCTATCACACGCTCGAGACCGTCTTGATAGGCTCCGCATGGCCCGGCAGGGCGCGGCGGGTGTACTGTCCGCTTACCGGCGCGGGGCCGGAGGAGAGGGCAGAGATGTTCGAACGAGTTCCCACCGGGCCGGCTCATCCGTATCGCACGGTCTCGCTTGCGATGCTGACGATCGCTCTGGGCCTGCTGACGCCGGCCGTGCCGGCGGGCGCGCACTCCCCGGGCACGGGGGCCGCGGGGCTCGTCGCGGACGATTCACGGTGGGGTGAATTGGCGATGGGCGTGGCCAGGGGTCTCGAGGCTGCGTACGACCCCGTCTCGCGGCAGTTCCCTCGGGAGCGCACGCGGGCCGGGTGGCTGGGCCTGGGCTCGCTCTCCGCGCCGCTGGCCGCGTTGATGGCGACGGCGCCGGCCGGGACGGCCGGGAGCTGGCAGCGGCGGCCTCCGTGGCAAGAAGAGCTGATTCGTCCGTTCAGGTTGTTGACCGCCTGGCGCGTACCGGGCGTCGTCCCCGCGTGCGCGCCGCCCGGTTCTCGCCGGCTGGCGATGCTCGAGTTCGCGGGCAGCGGCGAGCCCTTCTGGGCCTCGGTCTGGGGCGCGGCGCCGGAGGAATCGGAGCTGCCGGAGGCGGAGAGCGACTGGCCCGCCGGAACGTGGGGGCTGCCGCAGGCGCGCGCGGCACTGGAGGCGGTGGCGCTGGCGAGCTGCGTGGCGGGCACGGCGGCGGAGGCGAAGCGCCGGGTCGCGCAACTGCGCTCGCTGGTCCGGACCGGGCCGGCCGATTACTTCCTCGAGAAGGGCACGGTCGAGACGGCACGCGGCAGCGGTGCGCCGGAACCGCGGGCGATGGCCGCGCTGGCGTTGCTGGAGGCTTCGCGCACCGGCCTCGACCCCGAGGCGCTGGCACCCGGGCTCGAACAGGCGACGATCCTGCTCGAGCGGCACCTCGTCGGCTGGGCGGGGTACTCGCACCTGGCGGAGGGCGATCTGCCGGTGCGTCAGTGGGGCTCTCCGCGGAGCGGACTCCGGGCCCAGGCGCTGGCCATCCACGCGCTGCAGGCCGCGGGCGCGGCCGGCGGACGGCTCGGCGCTCGCGCCAGGGAAGCGGCAAGTCGCTTGCAGCAGCGGTTGCTCGCTCAGGGCCGAGACCCGGCCACCGGGCTCTTCCACACGCTGGAGTTCGAGCTGGCCGGCGGCGAGAAGCAGCCGCGTCCCCGGCCGGGCTGCTGGTCGCTATCGGATCAGTTCTGGGCTCTGCTAGCATTTCACCCGACCGCGGTCCCGTG
>CAZSVK010000255.1:0-8848 GCA_964610245.1 uncultured bacterium | reverse complement strand
GGACCGGGATTCCCGTGGCGGAAGCGAGTGCCTCGAGACTGCCCGTGGCGCTGTCCGGCGGCTCGCAGGTGTGGACGACCGCCTCCAGCGTGTGGTCCGTGCCTCGGAGGCAGCAGAGCAGCTCCACCAGGCCCGCCTGGCTGATGGCGTAGTTCGTGTTCCGGCCGATGAAGACGATCTTCTCGTGCGTGGCGCTCATCTGGTGGGGGCCTCCTGCCTGCCCAGGTACTGCTCCAGGGCCAGGCGGTCGTCGTCCCGGATTCTCAGGCCGGGCAGTTCCCGCGCCCGGAAGAGCGCCATCTTCTGGCCCTCCCGCAGACGCAAGGAGTCCAGGGACCGCGACAGCCGCGCGGCGTAGACGAACTCCTCCTTGAGGTTGCAGATGGTCCGGCAGACCGGCTGCAGTTCGTCCGGTGTCAGCTCCAGCTCGAGTTCCTCCGCCAGTTCCCGGCAGGCGCCGGCCTCGGGCGACTCCCCGGGCTCCACGCTCCCCCCGAAGAGCGCCCAGTAGCCCGGGTAGCGGATGCCCGGTTTGTCGTCGCGCAGCACGAGCAGGAGCCGGTCCGCCGGATCCCGCAGGATCACCGCCACGCCCCGGGGAAGGTCCCTCAGCCGGCGGCGCAGCTCGGCCGCGTCCTTGGGGGTCGTAACGTCGAGGAGAAGTCCCATCAGCGGCAGGGCCAAGAGGGTCTGTCCCGAGGCCAGCGCCGCGCGCCAGACGTCGAACAGGCGCCGCTCGCTCCGGCGGGCGGCGACCCCGCCGGCGTGGTCGAAGAAGCGGGCCCCCTCGATCGAGAATCCGGTCGAGACCCAGCCGGGCTCATCGGATGGCTCGATGCCGGTGAGGCTGACCGGGTCGCCGGCCCGGCCAGGGAACTCGCCCCTGAGGAGGCCGCGATTGCGTTGAGGGGAGCCTTCCCAGCGGGCCGCCACGGCGGAGTGGACGCCGGGGCCCCACGCCCGGAAGCAGCGCGCCAGGTCGGAGGGGTCGGCGAAGTAGTTGTCGGGACAGAAGAGGGCGAAGGGCCGGCCCTCCAGCGCCGGTCGCGCCGAATCGAGCGCGTCGACGATGCCTGTTTGCCGTTCCTGGACGAAGATTGCGCGGTCGAGCCCGGGATGGCGCCGAGCGAGATGCTGGAGGATCTGCTCTTGCAGATGGCCGACCACGAACACGAAGGAGCCGATGCCCGACGCGGTGAGCTGCTCGATGGCCCGGTCGAGGAGCGTTTGCCCGCCGAACTCGAGCAGGCATTTCGGCCGGCCCTCTGCGGCGTCGCCCAGCCGGCTGGCGACACCGGCGACCGGCAGACAGGCGAGGCGTACTGCCGGATGGGCGCTCTGCGTCGTGTCGGGCATGGGGTCGCTGTCTCCCGGGGGAGCCGCAAGGGGTTCAGGCGGTCCCCGCGTCACCGGGCCGGGAGCGAGTCGAGTTGCCGGGCCCGGATGCCGCGGCCTCGACCGGCGGCCCCGCAGCATAACCGATACGGCCGGCGGCGCGTCACTTCGGGAAGGCGGCGACGGAGCCGGCGGGCACGAGACGAACCGATGGCGGGCCGGCCAGGACGACCTCGCGGCGGGCGAAGGCCGGCGGGCGGTCGAAGCTCCAGCGGGCCGGCGCGGCGACGAGGTCGGCGGACGACGCGACCAGCGTGCCATCCGGCAGAGCCCGCAGCCGCAGCCTCACCTGGCAGCCGGGAGCGAGAGTCTCGGAGAGGCCTCGGACCATCGTGACCTGTACCGGCTCGGAGGTCTGCGGCGGGAGCACGAAGAGCCGCCGGCCGGGCCGGTCCAGGCCCGCCAGGGTGCCCGAGAGAACGAGGTCGCCCGACTCGTCCGGCTCGGCCGCCGCCAGTCCCGGGGAGGGGATGGCCGCTTGACTTGCGAGGTCCCGCAATTCGGGCGGGACCCCCTGGAGCAGGCCGATGACCAGGCAGATCGCGGCTGCCGAGAACAGCAACGCCGGCCGCCGGAGCGCGGGGCGGGCCAGGTGGGCGCGCGCCAGGGTCAGGGCGCCGGCGGGCGCCTGTCCTGCCCGTTCGGGTGGCTCCTGGGCCGAGCGGCGGACCAGGGCCTCGAAGGCCGGCCGTGACAGTCCGAGCGCCGGGCGGAGCGTCTCCAAGGCCTTCTCGGCGAAGGCGCTCCGGGGTTCGGGCAGCTCGCGGGCGCGGCCGAGCGGCCCCGTCGCGGCCCGGCTCGCGCTCTTGCCCAGGCAGCCGGCGGCCCTTTCCGCCAGCACCAGCTCCGGGTCTTCGCCGATCGCCCGGCCGAGGAGGGCAAACGCGGTGGGAGTGCCGATGGCCGCCAGACCGTCCTGCGCCGCCTCTCGCAGGCCCGGCCGCTCCGGGTCGAAGATCATCGTCTCGAGATGACGCAACGCATCTTCCGGAGCCAGCCAGTACAGGGCCCGTGCGCTGGCCCGCCGGACCAGGCCGGTGGAGACCGTCAATCCCGCCTCGAGTTCCGGCCTTGCCTGAGGCCCGTCGACCGCGGCGAGCGACTCCAGGGCGGCGGCGGCCACGCGCGCCCGCGAGTCTCTCGCCATAGCCCGCAGCACGGGCGCTGCGCCCCGGCCCGCGACCCGCGCCAGCTGTTCCACGGCCCAGGCGGCCTCCAGCGGCTCGGTGGCGGAACCGGCGTGCGCCTCGAGCACGCCGAGTTCGTCTCCCGGTCCGGCGTTCTCCAGCGCTTCCAGCCTGTCCAGGAAGCCCCCGCGGGCCAGCACCTGGCGCAGGGGCGGGCGTTCCCCCTCGGCCCGGTCGGCCCCGCCGGCCTGGCCGGCCGGCTCGGTGGCCCGGCTGTCGCGGATGACCTCCGCCGCCACGAACCTCACCCTGGGGTCGCTGTCGTTGCTTGCGAGCGACTCCAGCAACCGGCGGATTGCCGGCAGCCCCGCGACCGGAGCCAGGTCGCGCACCGTCTGCAGCCGGTCGCGGCCGGCCGGCGAGGCGAGGTCGGCCTGGAGGCGCTGCAGCAGTTTCTGGGGCAAGGCGGCCATGGTTCGGGGCGCGAACTCAGTCTACCTCCGACGGCTCATCCTCCAGCATGAGACTCACCACGCAGCGGGCGCAGTCGAACTCCAGCCGGAAGCGGTGGCCCGCGGCGTCCTCGAGATAGAGCGGCTCCACCGCCTTGCCCTTCCGGCACTGGCCCAGGCGCAGGCGCAGGCAGAACTTCATCGTCATCAGCGGCCTGCCGGAGAGGTCCGCGCCGCCCTCGGCGGCGACCTCCAACTCCTTCACTCCGTGGCGGCGGTAGAAGCGTTCGGCGTGGGCGTTGAGCACGTTGCCGGTAAAATCCAGCTTTACCGACGGATAGGGAGTGTCGTTCGGGACCAGCTCGGCTTCCGCGCGCGGGGGCGGGGGCGGGGCCGTCCGCTCGAGCGTCTCCAGCGCCTCGCGCCGCAGTTCGTTGAGCGCGGCGACCGGGAGGAAGTAGGGCCGCGACAGCGTCAGGTCGAGCGACTGCAGCCAGAACTCCGTTCCACCGAACTTCGAGAGTTGCTTGCGGATGGTCTGCACCGCCTGGTCCGGTTTCTGCGCGTCCACCTTCTCGCCGCGCCATCTCGCCTCGGCCTGGGCGCCGCGTTCGTCGCGTGCCCGCAGCTGGAAGCCGTCCTCGCAGTCCGAGAACTCCAGCCTCACCGCGAAGCGCCGCCGGACCTCGCGGCCGACCGACCGCATGAACTCGCGGTCGAGATTGCGGTGGACGGCCGCGCCCTCCCGTAGACCCTTCAGGTTGTCGGCCTGCACCCGGCCGCCGGCGACGCCGTTGACCAGGGTGCCGGTCAGCTTGCCGTCCTGGCCGAAGAAGGTGATGCCGTCGCCCGGGTGCAGGCGCTCGGCTCGCTGCAACCGGAAAGAGCCGGCCTCCACGTCGGTGGCGGGGCCGAGCGGCTCGCCCACGAACGAGGGCGAGTCCGGCGAGGCGAGGTCGGTTGCCTTGCCGTCGAGGAAGTACTCGGTGAAGCCGCGGTTGAAGGTCTTGGCCGGATCGGGCTCGAAACCGGCGAAGGTGCGTCCGAGCGAGGCGCGAGTGTAGCCTCCGTCCGCGATGACCTTGTCCAGCTCCCGGCGGTAGTGGAGGACGACGTTGCGCACGTAGTCCCGATCCTTGAGACGTCCCTCGAGCTTGAACGAGGTCACTCCCGCGGCCGCCAGGTGGGCGAGGCGGCGGGACAGGTTCAGATCCTTCAGCGACAGCAGGTGTTTGTCCGCGCAGAGTGTCTTGCCGGTGGAATCCTGGAGCGTGTAGAGCATCCGGCAGGGCTGCGCGCATTCGCCGCGGTTGCCGCTCCGGCCGCCGAGGGCATAGCTGAGATAGCACTGTCCGCTGTAGCAGACGCACAGGGCGCCGTGCACGAAGAATGCCAGCTCGATCGTGGTCGCGGCCCGGATCGCCCGGATCTCCTCGAGCGTCAGCTCCCGGGCCAGGATGACGCGCTTGAAGCCGACCTTCTCGAGAAAGCGGACTTTATCGACCGTGGCGTTGTGCGCCTGCGTGCTCGCGAAGAGCGGGATCGGTGGGAGGCCAGCCTCGAGTAGCCCCATGTCCTGCACGATGACGGCGTCCGCCCCGGCCTCCCAGAGGCGGTAGATCAGCTTCCGGGCGAGCGGCAACTCCTCGTCGGTGAGGAGGGTGTTGACGACGGCATAGAGCTTGGCGCGGTAGCGGTGCGCGTGAGCGGCCAGCTTCTCGATATCCGCCACGGAGTTCCCGGCGGCACTCCGCGCGCCGAAGCGCTCGGCGCCGATGTAGACGGCGTCGGCGCCGCAGTCGATGGCGTCGAGTCCGCAGGCCAGGTCCCTGGCGGGCGCGAGAAGTTCCATGCCGGTCATCATAACCTCCCCGACGGAGCGAGCGTGGCCGGAGCCCGACCGTGCCTGGGGCGAGTGTTCCCGCGCCACCCCTGGTAGGCTTCCGGTTGTACTACCGAGACGCCTCACCTGGCCGGAGGGTTTGTGCGCACCTGTTCGCCGCGGCCCGAGGTCGAGAACCGGGCCTCATTCAGCCTGCTCGAGATCCTGGTGGCATCGGCCATCCTCACGATGGCGCTGGTGCCGCTGTCCGAGAGCTTCCACCTCGTCATCTTCGGTTTCCAGCGCACCGGAGAGAGCACGCACGGGGCCTTTCTGGCCCAGTCGGTGATGGAGAACATCCGCTATCGGTTCTACAACTTCGACAGCCGCTACTGCACGATGAACACCTCGGATGCGGCGCAGGTCGCGGCCATCCAGCAGAAGGCCTACGAGACGTTCTTCAACGAGCTGGCGGAGGTGGGGCAGGGCCGCTGGGTCACGGCCCGGGACGGCACGACCAGCAAGTACTTCCTGGAGTTCGAGAACCTGCAGGGACTTGCCTTCCATCCGATCCGGCCGGATTCGGCCCCACTGCTCTATCGGGAGCTGGCCGACTACTCCGCGCAGGTCATCGTGTCGTTCGAAGAGGTGCCAGCCCTGGCCGAGGAGGACCCGCTGTGGGACCCGCGGCAGCAGGTCGACCTCGCCAACCTGACGGTGGTGGTGAGCTGGCTCAACCGCGACGGCGAGTACCGGGAAAGCCGCTACTCGACCGTCCTGACGAGATACCTGTACGAACCGCATGACAAGTCTTGAACGGGCCCGGGTAGACCTCCTGCCCCGCGGCTTCACCCTGGTCGAGGTGATGGTGGCCTCAGCCCTGTCGGTGGCGGTGCTGCTCGGGTTGTGGAATGTCTGGTCCCAGGCGGCGCGGCAGACGGCCAGGTTGTCCGGCGGCAACGAGCAGATGCAGGAGCTGAGGCTGGGCTGCAAGCGGGTGATGAACGAACTGCAGGAGGGCCTGGCGCTCTACTATCCCCAGCCGGGGGGGCAGACGCAGTCGGGCCTGTCGTTCCTCAACGCCCAGGGCGCGGTGGTCGCGTACCACGAGGCGCTGTCGGAAGACGGCGCGAGCAGGTCGATCCGGCGCTACGACTTCACGGCCGACACCGACGAGGAGGTCGTCAAGGGCGTGGCCTGGTTCCGGGCGACCGCTCTCCCGGCGGCGCGCGGGCTCGAGCCGAGCTGCGTGACGCTGGAAGTCTGCCTGACCGGCGCGGCCCCCGACGGCGCGACGACGGCCAGCCACTCGATGGCCAGCACGGTCTTCCTGCGCGGTCTGCAGCGCGACCTCCCGGAGTGACTCGAACCGATGTGCGAGCTGATCGGCAGACACGCCCTTCGCCCCCGGCCCGGCAGGGGGTTCGTCGCCCCGCTCGTGCTGGTGGGCTTGTTCATCTGCATCATGCTGGTGATGGCCCTGAACTCCCAGATGCGCTCGGGCATCAAACAGGTCCAGCTCATCCATGACGACACGCAGCACCTGTACTACTCCGAGATGGTCTTCTCGCTGTTGACCAACCGGCTCAAGAAGTCCGGCTGGAACCAGCGCTTCTACTACGACGTCAACGTGACGCCCTGCTCTCGCTACGGCCAGGGGAGCTTGCCCGGCGGGGTCGACTACGAGTTCCAGGTGCAGGACGTGCTCGATGACAACCACGCCGTCCGGCGAGACCTGACCGACGTCTTCGTGAAGGTCCTCTACGCGGACGCGACCCAGAACTTCTTCGAGCGCGTCAAGTTCCGGGACACGTCCCGGCTCAGACCCACCGCCGCCCGCGTGGAGCGCTTCGCCCGGACCGGCCGCGCCGTGGATCTGCGAGACCCCACTGAACTCCAGCGGCTGCTGGCCGGAATCGATGGCGACGAGCGGTCGCTGCTGGCGAACCTCCCGGTGTCTCGCGTGATGGGCAGGATTGTGCGGGACCTGGCGGCCCGGCGCGTGCCCGCGCACGCACTGCTCGCCCGGCTGCGCGAACTCCGGCGCGGCCCGCCGCGGCAGGTGGCGGCGCTGGCGCCGAGGGGCCTGGGTCCGGCCCGCCGGGTCGCCGCTGGTCGCGGAGCACCCGGACCGGCCGTGGCCGCGGCCGGCTGGACGGGGCTTGTCTCAGGGTTGCTGCGCTCGCTCTCGGCCGAGGCGCGCGCCGGGATCGGCTCGGACGAGAGGGCGATGGAGGCGGATCGGCCGGCCTCGCTCGTCCGGGGCCGCGAGGTCCGCGCGGTGGGGACGCGTACGCCTCCGGGGCTGCCGCTGCAGGTGCTGGCGGTACAGGCCCAGCCGTCGCTGGCGAGCGACATCGTCGCGGAGGCCGAGATCCTGGAACTCGTGAGCGCCGGCGAGACCGCCCTGGCGTCGGCGCCCGCCGAGCCGGCGCTGGCCCGGGCGAAGTTCGAGCAGGCTGCCGCGCGGGCCGCGACGCAGAGCGATATCCAGAAGAGTGAAACGCTCCCTCGGGCCTGGTTCAAGGTGGCGAAGGCGCTGACGGTGCAGGCCGACTCGTTGACGACCGGGACCGCGCCCAACCCCGCCGAGCCCTCCGCGGACGATCTGCGCTTGCTGAGCTGCGACAGCGTCGTCGCGCCCGCCGCCGGCGCGTCACCGGCCATTCGGGCGCGGTTGGCGCACCTGGGCCGGGCCGCGGGTCTTTACCGGCAGCTCGTCACCGACTATCCCGACAGCCGCGATGCGGCTCACAGCTACATTCCCTGGGGCTGGCTGGCGGTGCGGGCGGTCGTCGGCATCGGGGTCGACCCGGGCAACCCCGCGGCGCCGCTCTCGGTGCCGCCGGCGGTGTGGAATCAGGCGCGAGACTGCGCCTACGCGAGGTTCGAGAAGCTGCGCGAGCTGGATCGCTATCGCCAGTACCACCTCTGGGGCGAGGACGCGGTCACGACGACGTTAGCGCCCGGCGCGGCGCTGCCGGCGCACGATCCCGCGACGGACGAGATCGTGTTCTTCGAGCGCGAGCTGATCGGCCCGCGGGTCGCCTTCATCGAGGGCGACCAGTTGATGGTGGCGGCGCTGGACGGGACCGAGCGCAAGATGGTCGCTCGGCTCCCGCTGGGCAGCAGGTCGGGGCTGAACTGGACTCGCGACGCCACCGCCGTAGCCCTCGCGATCTCGGGCAGCGGCTCCGATCTCTACGTGGTGGAGCTGGGCTCGGGAACCCTTCAGCGGCTCACGGCGAACGGAGCGGCCAGCGGGGTTCATAACTCGGATCCCCTGTTCACGCCTGATGGGAAACACGTCGTGTTCCTGTCGGATCGGGAGCCGCCGGACGACGAGTACTACGTGATGGCCCGCGACGGCTCCGAGCTGCGCAGACTCACCCACCTGGCGCTGGAGAAGAGGTCGGGCAAGCTCACTCCAGACGGAGAAGTGCTGTTCTTCGCCGCCTACTCCAACCAGGTGCCCGACGACCCTGGGCAAATCTACCGGCAATCGCTCGCCGGCGGGAGCGCCCAGCAGTTTCTGGTCACCACCGAGTCGGTCCGCGGGCTGGCGATCTCCGCCGACGGTTCCCAGCTCTGCTTTTCCACGCAGCACAACGTGTACGTTTGCGCCACCGATGGGAGCGGGCTGCGACTCCTCGCCGTGTTTCCGGAGCGGGCCCCGGGCAAGCTGGACTGGACGGCAGACGGCACCCGTATCTGCGCCTCGCTGAATCTCGATACCGGTAAGCACGTCCTCACGGCGCAGCTCACCGGTCAGGGGCAAACCACCCAGATGGTACTGCTCAACCAGTACGAGGGACACCTTCTGACGCTCGATGTGGCGACCGGGCAAATCCAGGGCGAGTTCGTCTATCCGTCGACCCACGGCATGCCTGTTGGCGCTATCGGCTCGACGACCTTCGCGATCTCCCCCATCTCGTTCTGACTGTCATGGACGACCGCTTCAGGGAACTGCTCCACGACCTCGATGCCGGCGTCCAGGCTGTGCGGCGTTGCTCCGTGGTCTGGCTCACACAGCTCGGGGGAGACGACGTCAT
>CAZSVK010000254.1:0-8851 GCA_964610245.1 uncultured bacterium | reverse complement strand
ATCGTCGGCAGCATCGGCAGCAGCGCCAACAAGAACTTCACCGCGATCGGCGACGCGGTGAACACCGCCGCCCGCCTCGAGGGGCTCTCGGAGGCCAACCAGATCCTGATGACCCGCGCCACTTACGACGATGTGCGCGACGTGGTCAAGGTGCGCCAGCTCGCCAGCCAGAAGGTGAAGGGCAAGGAGGTCGAGCTGGAGATCTACGAGGTCGTCGGCTTGAAGCTCGAGGGGATGCCGGAGCTGGCCGTCACCCACGAACCGGCCGCTCCCAGGGCCGCTCATCACGCCGCGCCCCAGGCCGCCGCGGCCGCTCCGGCGCTCGAACCGGTGCGCCGCCCGCCCGCGCCGCAGGCAGCGTCGGCACAGCCCCGGCCTCTCCAGGCCTCACCCGCCGCCCAGGCGCCGGCCCCGGCCCGGCCCGCCGCCGTCGCGTCGGCTCCGGGCGCGGTGCGGCCTGTCTCCGGCTCGGCGCCGGGCGCGGTGCGCTCCGCCTCGGGAGTCGTGCGCGCGGCCGCTCCCGCGGACCCCGCCCGACCACGTCAGGCGGGGCTCCAGTCGGGCGTCCAGCGCGTGCAGCCTCAGGCCGCCGGTCCTGTCTCCGCGCCAGGCGTGGTTTCGGCCCGCGCCCCCGCCCCGGGCGCTCCTCGACCGGCCCCGACTTCGGAAGAGGCCCAGCTCGACGCTTCCATCGGCTCCAGCCGCGACCTGGCCAACCGCGTGGCCGGCGCCGCGGCCCGCACCGCCGCCCGTGACGAGGCCGCCGGTGCACCCTCGAGCCGGGACCTCGCCGATCGGGCCGGTTCGCGCGCGACGCCCGCCGTCGACGCCTGCCCGAAGTGCCGTCACGTGAACCGCTCCGCCGGACTTCGCAGATGCGACAAGTGCGGCGAGGTGCTCAACCGCGCCTGAATCGCGATGGAGACCACTGCGCATCAGGCCCGCGTCGAGCTGGATCTGGACGATCTCGGCTGCTCGGCCGTGGGGATGGCGCTGGCCGCCTTCCTGGTGGCCGTCTCCTTCGCGCTCTCGGTCGTCTCGGTGTCGCTCATGAAGAAGGGCATCCCCGAGACGATGAACACCTTCGTCGAATCGGCCCAGAGCACCTTCGCCCGGCTCAGTGACGCGGGGCTGGCCCGCCTGGTCGAGGACCCGGAAGACATGGGCTTCCAGCTCGCCAGGAGGCTGCCGACCGTCACCGACGCGATCGGCGAGTACATCCCCGACGACCTTCGCTCGGTGATCCAGGTCTCGGGCGCGAATCTCGACCGGGTCAGCGCGATCTCGATCGGCGGAGAGCCCTTCGCAACCGAGTCGTTCCGCTACGACACGGTGCTGGGCGTGATAAACATAACGTTACGGCGCGAGCCCAAGACGCTCGGCGACATCCTCACCGTCTCCGACGACGCCGGCGAACGTGCCGAGCGAAGCATCCGCTGGCCGACCGACGCGAACCTGGCCGGGCCGCACGTCGGCGTCCGCGTCGCCACCGGCGGCAAACCGCCGGTCCAGCCAACCACCAGCGCGGCCGCGGCCGAGGCGGCGCGTCTCCACGAGCGGCTGGCGCGGCTGGCACCGCTGAAGGAGGCGGTGGTCGACATCCTCCAGGAGCACGCGCTCGAGCTCGACATCCAGACCGAGCGCCTGTTCCTGGAAGAGACCTTCGAGGGCAATTCCAACTCGCTTTTCCTCAAGCTCGTGTCGACCGTCCTCGAGGCCAAGACCCTCAAGCCCGAGGCCAGGCTGGCGGCCCTGAGGAAGCTGCTGCGGACCCAGCTGTTCCGGACGCGCTTCCTCGACCTCTCGGAAGCTCAGCTCGCCTGGCTGCTCGCGGCCGGCAACGACCGCATCGTCCAGGTGCTCTGGGACGCGAACGGACCGGGCGCCTCGCTCAGGGGCCTCCACGGCACCGCCGCCGCCGCGCAGACCACGGCGGCCGCCACGAGCACGACGGCGACCGCGGCCATGCCGGCGCAGTACACCAATCTGCGGCCGTCGGACTACCGCGAGGTCTTCCGCGCCGAGGAGCCCTATCGCGACTGCCTCGCCAACCAGGCCAAGCTGCTGGCGGCGGTGCAGGCCGCGGAGGGCCGCGGCGAACTCGAATCCGGTGCCGACATGGCGTGGCTGGTGCGCAAGAACTTCCTGCAGACGACGCTGCTGTGCCCCGCGGGCGGCCAGTACTCGATCGAGCCCGCCGGGGCCGGACAGGAGATCGCCTGCACCGTCCACGGCAGCGCCTCGGCCCCCTCCGACGAGCACCGCAAGTTCGCCGCGTTGTTCTCGACCTACGAGAAGGCGCGCAACCTGATCGCCCGCGAAGGCGGCTCCGCCGAAGCGATCCCGCTGCTCGAGGCCGAGCACGAGAAGCAGCCCTTCAACCCGTACGTCAGCTTCCTGCTGGGCCGGGCCTACATCGAGACCCAGAACTACGATCGGGCTGCCCAGCTCCTCAAGCCGCTCTCGGACGAGAAGGACAGCAACGCCGCCTTCGCCTTCCACTGCGGCTACGCGTTCTATGCCATCGGCAACGCCGCGCAGGCCGAGATGATGTTCAGCCGCGTCCTGAGCGCCAAGGCCGAGGACAGCTACGACGCCAGCCGCGAGGAGGTCAGCAGCCACGCCGAGTTCTACCTGCTCCGCGATCGCGCCCGCTGGGCAGCGCGCAACGCCCTGGGCCGCGACCTGGTCTCGGCCGACGACGGCCCGGAGTCGCCCGCCGACAAGCGGCCGATGCGCTTTCTCGATTTCAAGCAGATGAGCGAGCCGGAATACCCCTCGCAGATCTGCCTCCGCGGCCTGCTCGACTTCGAGAAGGCACTCGGCCCGGTGCTCGAGAATTTCATGCAACCCGAGATGCGCGATCGGTGGGCATCGCTCTACCAGAAGTACGCCGCCGGCAAGGGGCCCGCGGAGCTGAAGGAACTGCTCGACTACCTGCGGTCGCTCGCCAAGGAGTACTCGGGACTGCTCCCCGATGAGCCGCCGCTCTGCCCCGAGAAGGGCTTCGTCCACCTGCAGGCCACCACTGCTCGCGTGCTCCTGCAATGCTCCGTGCACCGCGACCTCGAACCCGACGCCCAGGTGAACCTGCCGCCCACGACGCCGGCCTGGCAGCTCCACGCCATCAACGACCTGCTGGGCTTCATGCTCAGGCTGAAGAACTCCAGGTTCGATCAGTGCCTGACGAACCAGGAGAAGATCGAGGCGGCCTTCACCGCCTGGGACGATCCCCGCAGGGTGCCCGACCTGGATGACCTCGTCACCGCCAAGAAGATCGGACAGAAGACGGTCTCCTGTCCCTCCAGCCGCACCGCGCGCTACCGCCTGGGCCACGACGGCCAGGTATCCTGCCGTCTGCACCCGGCCTTCCGCCAGGTGGAACGCCGCCTGGCCGCCTGGCCGTTGATGGGCGGCCGCTAGCCCTTTCATGCCCCAGATCGAGATACCCGACTTGAACCGGTTCGCCCGCGAGGGCGTACTGCGCCGGTTCTTCGACGAGTACGTCAACGCCGAGTTCTTCGCGGCGCTGGCGGTCCTGGTCGCGATGACCGTGCTGACCGTCGCGTTCAACGATCCGCTCACGCCCTTCTACTCGTTCAACTTCGTCTTCGGAATCGCGGCGATCTTCTTCTTCTCCATCACCTTCTCGATGGCGCTGGGGCTCACCGTCGCGGCCGGGCTGCTAACGTTGATGTTCTGCGTCGCCTTCTCGGCCGGCCCGGCGGCGCTGAACATCTTCCTCTTCGAGAGCCCCTTCCTGCTGCTCTTCTTCGTCGGACTGGTGGTGCTGCCGGGCCTGATGCCCGCCATCCTCGAGCACGAGCTGACGGCGGTCGAGACCCAGAACAAGGTCACCGAGGCCAAGGTCGCCGAACTGGAGGCCCAACTGGGCGCTCTCCAGAAGAAGGTGAAAGTCGACAAGGTCGATCGCCACAAGCAAGAGACGGTCAAGTACACCAGCCGCACGGCGGTGCTCAACGCCTTCATCCGGGAGCTCCTCCAGTCCTCGAGTCAGCGCGAGATCCTGAACGTGCTGTTTCACAACACGACGCGCGTCTTCGGCGTCCAGGAGTGCGTCATGCTGATGCCTGCCAGAGGCTCCCAGGAGCTGCTGGTCACCCGCATCGCTCACCCCCAGCAGGCGGAGTTCGAGAACCGCAAGCTGGATCAGAACTTGCCCCTCTTCCGGATGGCGTTCGATCGCCAGGCCCCGATCGTGCTCGACTCCATGGAAACGATCGAGGGCCCGCTCGCCGTCAGCCTCCTGTTCCCGGTCATCATCGACGGCGAGATCTACGCCCTGTTCGGATGCGGCAAGACCAAGAACGGCCCGCTCGAGAAGGACGAGGCCGACTTCATCCTCGACCTGGCGACGATGGCGACCAGCGCCATCGATCAGCTCAAGATGGTGCTGGCAGGCTGAGATGCGATGAGCCGAGCCAGAAACACGGTGCCGCTCAACCTCTCCAGGGAGTGGTTCGACTACCTCCTGATCGCCCTGGCCCTGGTGATGTTCCTCAACCTGGTCCTCGCGGTGGTCTTCCTCGACAGCAACCAGGAGGGCTACCTGCACCTCCGCAAGGAAGGCTTCCGGATGGTCGCCTGCTGGGTGCTCTTGCTGTCGGTCTGCCTCTCCTCGGCCCACCTTCGCAACTACCGCCTGGCGGTGCTGGTGCTCTGCACGGGCCTCGGGGCCGGGGTGCAGTTCCTGTCGCAGTACAGCGCCCAGGCGCAGGGGGCGCAGTACTCGCGCTTCGAGCTGATCATGTCGGTCTTCTCGGTCTACTTCACCTTGCCGATGTTCATCGTGCTGCTCACCTCGACCAAGGTCGACAACCTGATGGGCCAGCTCGAGAAGGAGAAGTTGAGGCTGCAACGGGCCAACGCCGAAGGTGGCCGCACCATCGAGCTGCTCAAGAAGAGCAAGGAGCAGAACGAGGAGAAACCGGAGGAAGACGACGAGTCGAACCTCTCACGCCGACGTTATCTCCAGGGGCTCACGAGCGACTTCTACAAGAAGCTCGTCAAGGTCCGGTTCCGCCGAGACGTCAACAACTTGCTCGAGGAACTGTTCTCGCAGGGCCTGGGCTTCCCCCAGGGCTTCGTGCTCGAGGCGCCCGACGAGGGGCGCGAGATGAAGGTCAAGAACGTGTGGGGCTTCCAGGCCCCCGGTCCCGAGCTGGACAAACAGATCGGCGAGTTCAAGGACCGCGACCTCACTGCCTGGGCCTTCGAACGGCGCGAGATCCTCGATCAGGAGAGCTTCCGCAAGCTGCCCAACCTGTTCGAGGCGGCCGATCGGTTCAACGGCCAGCTCTTCCCGCTCGCCTACGTGATCCCCGTCGTCAGCATGGGCCGCACCGCCAACATCGTCTACCTGGCGGCGCAGAAGCCGAGCTACATCGCCCCCTTCGACTATCCGACGGTCGAGCCGTTCCTCACCGCCCTGGGGCTCGTCCTCGCCAAGGTCGGCGGCAAGAGCGCCAAGCCGCAGTTCGCCGTGTTCGGAGGGTAGGGGGAGAGGCGGAGGAATCGAAGCCCGATCGGCCCTCTCGAAGACTCCGAGCTGAGAACGAAGGCAGGGCTCTCTCCAGTCACCGGAGGGGGGAACTTCACCTTGCCACACCATCAGCCAGTCCCCGAGCGCGTGGCCGCTACCAGGCGGTTGGATTCCGTGACGCGCTGGGCCATCTGCTTGAGAAACGCCAGCGCTATGACAGGGTGGTCCGTCACCAGCTCGGTCACGTCGGCCCCGTCGAAGACCAGCAGCGTCGCGGGCTCCTCTGCCGCGGCCGTCGCCGAGCGCAGCTCGTCGGCGAAGATCGCCATCTCGCCCAGCACGGCGCCCGGCGCCAGGAACGCGAGCGCTTCGTCGCCGCTGCCTCGAGCCGTGGAAATGCGGATCCGGCCCCTGACGACGACGAACATCCTCCCGCCCGGTTCGCCCTCCCGGAAGAGCACGTCGCCGGCGGCCAGCTCCACCTGCTCTGCCAGGCGGGCCACCAGCAACAACGCCTCCGACGACAGCTCGCGCAGCAGCGGCGCCTGCCGGAGGAAGACCAGCTTCTCGACGATGCTCAGGCTCACGCGGCGCTCCTTGCCCACCTGGCGGTTTCCGGGATGAAGGCCTCGAACAGCTCGTCGTGCCGGCCCGGCCCGGCCGGCGACGGCGCCCACCCCTTCTCGGCGGCGAGGCATTGCCAGCCGGCAAGCAGGTAGAGATCCCCGTCTCGCCGCAGCTCGACAGCCGCCTCGCCGAGTGTCGGAAGCGCGTCCGGGCCCAGCAGCTCCCTTGCCGCGGCCGCCCTGCCCGAAGGCTCCCGGCGCTCGAGCAGAAGCTGCACTCGGGGAGTGAGTTGCTGCTCGCCCAGGTTGTTCAACGCTTCCAGGGCGTGGGCCAGCAGCCGGTGGTCGGCGCTCGTCAGGCGCCGCTCCAGCACGCCGTAGATGTCGGACTGCCGCAGGAGCGCGATCGCGTGGGCGCCCAGGAGCGCGCTGTCGCGGAAGCGTTCCTCCAGCAGCGAGGCGAGGAGCGTCTCGGCCGGTGAGGCGAGGCCGCCCAGCTCACCACGAAGTACCGCCAGGCGCAGACCTCGCGAGACCCACGACTCTCCCGCCTTCGCGACGAGAGAGAACCGGCGGGCCGCCGCGAGCACCGCGAGGGCATTGTGACGCGCAGCCACGGGGCAGGCGGCGCTCGAAGCGCAGCTCCAGGCCGCGGAAAGGCCTGCGCCTCCCATTCGGAGCAACGCGTCGCCAGCCGCCCGGGCGACGGCACGCGACGGATCGGCCAGCGCGCTGGCGCACAGAAGGGCCGCCTCCTCGCCAGAAAAGGCCGAGATCGCCTGCACCGCCGCCAGCCTCACGCCGGCCACCCGGTCCTCGACCAGGCCGCCCACCAGCCGCAGCACCGGTGCCTCCTGGAAGCGGCCGGCGTGGGTCGCGGCCACCAGCGCAGCCTCGCGGACGCCGGCGTCGGCGTGGGTCGTGCAGTGGAGGACCAGAGGGAGGCCATGGTCGGGGCGCCGCTCGGCGTAGGCCTCGAGCACAGCCCTCACGACGCCCGGGTCGGGGTCGCCGAGGAGCCCCGGAAGCAGCCCCTCGGCTCGCGCCTCCTGCCGCGAATCGGCCACCAGCCAGGCCGACGCCGCGGCGCGCAGCCTGGCTTCCGGGTGCGGCAACAGAGGGAGCAGGCGTGACGCGGCCGCCGGCCCCTCGAGTCGTCCGAGCGCCCGGAGCGCGGCAGCCGAAACGCCGGTATCGTCCGAGGCGATCCCCAGCTCGAGCAGCCGGCGCAGCTCCGGCGACTCCTCGGCCGGCAGCGTGGCGTAGATCCGGACCTTCAACTCGGGGGCCCCGGGCTCCTCGAGCAGCCGGGCAAGAAAGCGCAGCTCCGACCGCCTGCGGCACCTGGCCAGCAGCTCGACGGCCATCGCCGCGACGGCCGGCTCGGGCCCGCGGACGTGCTTTCGCAGCTCCTCGTAGAAGTCCTCCGGCAGGGCCGCCAGGTCCATCTTCTCGAGCGGATGGCCGGCGCCCTGACCGCCGCGGACGGTGTCGAGCACGGCACGGGAATAGAGATGCCGGAGCGGCGACACGAGGGCCAGCAGCGCCCAGGCCAGGATCAGAGACACGGTGGTCACGACGCCCGGCAAACCCGCATGCACCAGCGCCAGCATGAACAGGCTCACGATCACGGTCGCCAGGCGCATCACCCAGCCGACGGCGAGCACGTTCACGCGGTCGGCCAGGGCCGAGGGCATGCCGCTGGCCAGCAGCGTCAGGAGCGGATCGGCCACGGTGTAAACGAGACAGCTATGGCAGAAGCGCGCGCCCATCGCCGGCCACAGGCCCGGACTGAACGCGAGCGCCGTGCCGCTGAGGGCCGCGAAGCCCGGGTACACGATTCCCGAGCGGGCGACCCCCAGGAGCCCGATCGCCCACGGCATCAGCGACATCTGCACGAACAGGCCGAAGATCCGGGCCCCCGCGCTGTAGGTGCCGTAGAACCTGGCCAGATCGTCGCCCGTCGGAAAGAGGCGGGTGAACTCGGCGTTGGCCTGAAACTCGAAGAGCCGCATCGCGAACACCGACAGGGCGGTGAAGCCCAGGATCCAGACGGCCAGCGGATGCTTCAGCAGCTCGCGCAGGGCCGGCGGCTTCCGGATGACGGCCGGCCGTGGCGGCTCGGCTACCGGCCGCACGCGGCGGCCCAGTATCTCCAGGGCGAACATCGCGCCGGCCAGCGCAAGGGTCCAGGCGGCCAGCAGCGCCGTCACCGAGGCCATCTGCAGCAGCAGGATCACCCCCAGCCCGCCCACCACGAAGCCGGCGCTGTAACCGCCGAGGATCCGGGGCAGGAGCCGCTTGCTCTGCTGCAGGTCCAGGTAACGCCGCTGATAGTTGAAGAAATGGAGCCAGCCGAGTTCCACCAGCACGTAGAAGCCGAGGTAGGCCAGGAAGGACGCCCACGAGCCACCCGAGGTCGAGACGAGCCCCGACGCGAAGAGACCGGTGATCAGCGCGGCGAGGCAGACGAAGACTCCCAGGATCAGCCGGAACATGGGTCCGGGCCCCAGGCGCCCCGACAGCCGGGTGTGGCCCGCCGCCCCGGCCATCACGAGCAGATCGCCCGCGATGAAGAAGACCGGGAGCGTCTGCACGCCCCAGCCCTTGATGAAGAGCGACTCTCCGGCCGCTCCACCCAGCGCGACGGCCGCGCCCCAGAGAGCCTTGTAGAGGAAGAACCAGCAGAAGAGCGGTCCCTCGCCGGCTCGCAGGTCGAAGATGCGGAAGAGCAGTCGCTTCACCAACCGGCGAAGATACACGCATATCGTCAGTGACGGCA
>CAZSVK010000253.1:2110-8888 GCA_964610245.1 uncultured bacterium | reverse complement strand
CCGAGAGGCAAGTCGAGATCCTCCCAGTTTCCCCACGAACCGCGCGCGCACCCCCGCGCAGTGGAAAGGAGGGGCCGTGCCGGAGTCCTGGGGGCAGGCGTTCGCGCGGGCGCGAGGAAGACAACCGGAGCGCTTGCGGAGCGGTCAGGCGTTCAGGCCGGCGTCCGGCCGCCCGGACCGTGAGGCGTGGCCGGTGGCGAGGCGTGGTGCGCCGGGACCGGCTCGCCGGTGAGGCGCTCCAGCTCGAGCGGGTGCTCGTGCCTCATCCTCTCGACGGAGATATTGCCCGTGAAGATCGAGGTGTCGAGCGGGAAGACCTCGGGGCTGAGGATGCAGCCGTAGACATGCCACGTGATGATGATGAGGAAGGCGAGCATGGCCTCGCTGGTGTGGGCCACCTTGGCCGCGGGGATGATCTCCGCCGGCAGGAAGGGCAGCAGGTGGAAGATGTCGGTGGGGAACCACAGGATGAAACCGGTGGCGATCATCACGAACCCGCCGAAGACGCACCCCCAGTACTCGAACTTCTGCTTGTAGTCGAAGCGGTCGCATTGCGCCGGATGGTCCGCGATGCCCAGGTAAAAGCGCATGTTGGCGATCGCGTCGGAGAAGTCCTTGAAGTTGATCACCATGGTGGCCGGGCTGCGGCGGCTGACCACCAGATACAGGCCGGTCAAGACGTGCAGGACGAGCGACAGCGCGAAGACCAGGCCCGCCGTGCGGTGGACCAGGCGAGTGGTGTCGATGCCGCCGAAGAGGCGCATGACCCACTCGGCCAGGCCGACGGTCGCGAACTTCTGGGCGAGCCCGGTCACCACCAGCGTGGTGAAGACGACGGCGGTCAGACCGTGCTCGAGGACCCGGAACGTGGTGAATCTCTGGATGACCTGCGGAGTGTTGGAGCTGGGAGTGGACATCGTTGGACTCTCGAGAGCTTCGGTCAGCGCTTCACGGTGTAGCGATACAGGTGGAGGAGGATCTGCAGCATCAGCCCGACCACCATGAACGGAATCATGATCTTGTAGGCCAGATCGACCAGGAAGACCAGCGGTGCGCCCGACAGGGTCGGGGGGTAGTGAGATAGCCAGGCATCGGGGAAGCTGGCCTTGGCGTCCGGGTGGCAGCTCCGGCACCGCGCGAGCAGTTTCGACTTCACCCCGTCGGCGTCGCGCCCGCGAGTGGTTGCGATGTCGTGGATGCCGTGGCAGTCGGTGCAGACGGCGATGCGGCTGTTGTCCTTGTCTTCCTTCTTGTAGTAGGCGGCGGTCACGCCGTGGAAGTCTTGCAGATAGGAATCCATCAGCTTGCCGGTCATGCCGTAGCGCTTCATCAGCGCCTGGTTGCCGTGACAATCGCCGCAGAGCTGGGGGACCCAGGTGCGGAACGTGTTGGTCAGCGGGTCCCGGCTGCCGTGGGCCTGGTGGCAGTCGACGCAGCCGAGGACGTCGCGGCTGCCGTTCTTCAGGGCATTGCCGTGGACGCTCGAGGCGTAGACGTCGTAGACGCCCGGATGGCACTGGCGGCAGCGATCGGCGATCTTGAGCCTCTCGGTGGAGGCGTCGGAGATCGCGTGGGAGCCGTGGCAGTCGGCGCAGTTGGGCGCGCGGCGGTCGTTCTTGGAGTTGAGCCGGTGATGGATGCCCTCGAGGCTCTTGGCGTACATCTCGGGATGGCAGGACTTGCAGGCGTCGGCCATGCTCCAGCTGAGCTGGTGGTGGTTCTCGTAGGGTTTGTCGGGGTGTTCCTTCACGCTGAAGTTGCGATGGCAGGCGTTGCAGCCGAGGTTCTTGTGCACCGAGCCGACGATGATGGGGGTCTTCATCTGCAGTGCGACCAGTTCGCCATCGGCGAGCGTGAGACCCATCGGGCGCGTGTGACAGCCGAGGCATCCCTGGACGAGGGAAGGCTGCACCTCGTGGCCCGCGCCGTGGCAGTCGCGGCAGATGAGCTGGCCCTGGCTCTCCTTGAGGCGGCTGTGCATCGTGCCCTCGATCGAGTGGCAGTTGAGGCAGACCTCCATCCGGGTGCGGAGCTGTTCTCGCCGGTTCAAGAACTTCGGCGTTTCGTGCCCCTCGCCGGAGTAGCCCGGATGGCAGTCGACACAGGCCATGTCGGCGTGGGCCGATTTCTTCAGCTTCGAGGAGTCGACGTCGACCGACTGCTTGCGTCCGTCGGCGTAGTTGAGTTCGAGGCCGCCGCCCTCGTGGCAGCCGAGACACTGCTCGTTGGTCGCGGCGGGGGCGGCCTTGGTGGCGGCGGCGGTCGCGGGAGCGGAGGCGGTCGTCGCCTGGACGGCGGCGGTGCTCGCCACGGTGGCAGCCGGCGCGGCCAGGAGCGGCCCGTGGCACTGGAGCAGGCAGGCCGCCAGGACGACCGTCAGCGCGTGCGAGCGCCGGAGTGCCGATCGGCCAGCCCTGGTCGAGGCCGGAGACGGACGCTCGGCTCGACGGATCTTGTTCGCAAGCATTCCCATACCTCTGGAGATGGTTCTCCGTTGTTCGTCAGGGGTGAGATCGAAAGGGGGGGGGAGCGACCGGACCGGAACGCAGGACCCGGCCCTGCGTGGACCGGGTCCGGGCGGGTTGGCCGTGGGACGCCGCAAGTTCAGTGCCGTGGGCCGTGGGTCGCGCGTGCCGTGTGGGCCGCCACCGTCTGGAATCCCACCGCGAAGAGCATCGCCATCCCGATGAAGGGGAGGAACATCGCGTAGGCCAGTCCGAAGAGCGGCGCAGTCGCGACGAAGGCGAGCGGCGGCATCCGGAACCAGGTCTTGGTGGCTTCGCCCGGCAGGATGGCGAACCCGTCCACCCGTACGTGGTCGCCCCGGTCGAAGCAGTAGTAGTCGCCCTCGCCGACCAGCGAGCCGCCGTGGTGCCTGAGCTGGGCGCCGGGCCACGGCTGCGCATCGGCGGCGTCTCCGAAGAAGGAGGTCGCGATCTGCTTCCAGGTGAGGTCGTCGAGATAGAGGTGGAAGTCGGCCACGAGCGCGCCGCCGTCGGCCATCGCGGCGCTACCGAGCTGGTCCGGGTGGGCGGCGCCGAGCAGCCGGTCGACCTCGGCCCGGAACCAATCCCTGGCGTCCCTGCCGCTCTGGAACTTGCCCAGGCAGCGCCGGGGGCTGTCGACGGCCAGCTTCACGAGCCAGCCGTCACCGTAGGGCGACTGGGCAAGAAGGGCCGGCTTTCCCGCAAGCGCGGGGTTGACGCTGGCGATCTTGCCGCTCACCGGCGAGCGCAGGGTGACGGTGCGCCCCGAGCGCTCCAGGCTGAAGAGCGGCTCGCCTTCACGGATGACCGTGCCGGCCTCGGGGAGCTTCACCGACTCCGGCTGGCCGATCGAGCGGCAGACCAGGTCGTCGACGCCGATCGTCAGCTCGGTGTCTCCCGTGGCCCGGGCCCAGCAGTGGCTCGGGTGGACGGCCACCTCGAGCGGGAGGCGGAGTCCTTTGTAGTTGCCCTTGGGGTCGGGCGTGAGCCAGCGCCGGAAGGCCGGGTTCAGGATGACGATTGCCGCGCAGGCCACGACGGCCAGCTCGGCGGCGAGCCGGTAGACCAGCCAGGCCGAGGCCAGAGACAGGTGGGCGCCGAGCAGAACTGCCAGGGAGAGAAGTGTGGCGACCGAGAACTTGAACAGCTTGGTGAGATTGGAGCTTTGCATGGCGTCCTCCGTATCGGGATTGAGTTGGGCTCGATGGTTTCCGCCGGGGGAGAAGCAAGGAGTTGGCCAACATTTCGACACCGGTCGACGCCTCGCCGGTCAGCCGCTAGAGGGGCTGAGAATGCCGATGGCAACTGGAGTCTCGGAACCGGGTCCGGGGCGGCGGCGCCGCTGTCGCAAGCTCTCGTACACCCCCTCTGCAGAGCCGTTGTGTAGGACTCTTCGGCAGTCCTGCCGAAATTCTCTACACTCCCGCCGATGCAGCCCTCTTGCGCATCAACGCTGGAGAATTGCGGGAAATGGAGGCGGACGCCGACCGAGGCATGCCGACATTTTCTACACTCAGGTTGGCTTTCGACGTCGACGACTGGTGACCGCCGGCGGCTGTCACCGGCCCCCATGCTGGAGACTCGCCGGTCCGGGACACCCCGTCCCCCAGTTGGCGTCAACCTTGCTTCCCTGCTTTCGGCCCCAACTCTCGCGGCCACCCGCATCGGGTGGTCCGCCAAGCTTGCTCCCGGTCCCGGACGACTCGTCTCGAGGAAGAACACGTGACTCGATCATCTCGCTCCACCAACCAGGCGCTCCCGCCCGATGCGCAGCCGTGCATCTGGATGAGCGCCGGCCTACTCTCCTACAAGCTCTGCGATCGGGCCTTCGACTGCGAGCACTGCGCTCTCGATGCCGCGCTGCGCGGAGAACCCCGCGCGGCCGCCTCGGGCGACGCGGCCGGCAGCCAGCGTTGCGGGCTCTGGGTCTTCCCCGACGATCGTCTCTACCGCTCCAGTCACGTCTGGGTCCAGCCCGCCCAGCCGGGCCGCGTCCGGATCGGCATCGACGCATTCGCCGTTCACCTCATCGACTCCATCCTCTCGGTGACCAGCCCCGAGCCCGGTCAAGCGGTCCAGCGCGGCGATGCCGTCGCGGTCGTCGAATCGACCCTGGGAAGTCTCCCCCTGCGCTCGCCCTGCCCGGGCACGGTGCGCCTCGCGAACCCCGCGCTGCGCGACGATCCCGCCCTGCTCCTGCGGTCGCCCTACGACGAAGGATGGCTCGCGGAGCTGGAGGTCGATGCCGACCACTGCCACGAGTGGTTCACCGGGCTCGCCCATGCCCCCGAGGCGGTCGAGCGCGTCCGCCTGGACCTGCAGCGCTTCCGGCGCCAGGTCGCAATGCATCTGTTGACTCCGGATTCCGGCGTCGGCGTCACGCTCAACGACGGAGGCGAGCGACTCACCACCTTGCCTCAGATGCTCGGCCCCCGGCGCTATCTCGCCATCGTCCAGGAACTCCTTTCGTAGCCTGCACTCGGCGTGGGCGAGTGCTATAGTGACGGGCGGCACACGCCCGCCCCGGCCGGGGCGGACGGGATCCGTCTGGAAGGGCTATGGACGAGGTCAGCATCCTGGTGGTGGACGACGAGTACTCGGTTCGAGATTCGCTCCAGCACTGGTTTCGCAAGGACGGCCACCAGGTCGAGGCGGTCGAGAACGCCACCGAGGCGCTCAACCGCCTGCAGGACCACCGCTACGACGTCGTCTTCCTCGACATCAAGATGCCGGGGATGGACGGGATGGAGCTGCAGGAGCGCATCCACCAGATTGACGCCGGCATCGCCGTCATCATGATCACGGCCTTCGCCTCCGTCGAGACCGCCGTCCAGGCGATGAAGCAGGGCGCGTTCGACTACGTGACCAAGCCGATCGACCCCGACGAACTCAGTCACCTCGTCCGACGCGCGGCCGAGCAGCAGCGCCTGCGTCGCGAGAACGCCAAGCTCCGCGAGACGATCGACGAACTCAGCAGCATCGACACCATCGTCGGCGACAGCCCGGGGATGCAGAAGGTGTTCGAGCTGATCAAGCTCGTCGCTCAGACCGACGCAACCGTCCTCATCCGCGGCGAGAGCGGCACCGGCAAGGAGCTGGTCGCCAGGGCCATCCACGCCAACAGCCAGCGCCGCTACTTTCCCATCGTCCCGGTCAACTGCGGCTCGCTGCCCGAATCGCTCCTCGAGAGCGAGCTGTTCGGCCACGAGAAGGGGGCCTTCACCGGCGCCCAGTTCCGCCGCAAGGGCAAGCTCGAGATGGCCTCCGGCGGCACCCTCTTCCTCGACGAGATCGGCACCATCAGCCTCAAGATGCAGGTCGACCTCCTGCGCGTCCTGGAGACCAAGGAGTTCAACCGGCTCGGCGGCAGCCGCCCGGTCAAGGTCGATTTCCGCGTCGTCTGCGCCACCAACGAAGACCTGAAGGAAGCGGTCAAGTCGGGGCGCTTCCGCGAAGACTTCTACTATCGTCTGAACGTCTTCAGCCTGGAGATCCCCCCCCTGCGCGAACGCCGCTCCGACATCCCCCAGCTCGCCCGCCACTTCGTCGAACGTTTCGCTGCCCAGATGGACAAACGCATCGGCGAGCTGAGCCCCACCGCGATGGATCGCCTTCTCGCCTACGATTGGCCCGGCAACGTCCGCGAGCTGGCCAACGCCATCGAACGCGCCATGGTCGTCGGCAAACCGCCTCGCATCCTCCCTCAGGATCTGCCCTTCCTGGCGGCCCCGGAGGCCCCGGACGGCGGCGTCGGGGGCAGCGACGAGCCGCTGGCCGACATGGAAAGGCGCCACATCGCGGCGGTGCTGGCGCGCAACGGCTGGAACATCAAACGGGCCGCCGAGAAACTCAAGATCGACCGCGCCACCCTCTACAACAAGATCACCAAGTATGGCCTGCGGGGCGAACGCGACGAGCCATGAGCCCTCCGTGTCCAGACTGTATGGCGGCCCCCTCCGTCCATCCTTCGACAAGCTCAGGACGAACGGAGGGGGAAGACTCCGCCAGCCAGTCTCTTGGGCGGGGTCCCGCCATGGTAGGGGCCTGCTCCCGCGGGCGGCAGCACGTCTAGCGGATGGGCCTCACCGTCGTTCCCTTCTACCTGGGGAGCCACGATCACCTGCTCGGCGGTCTCCGAACTTGCCTCGAGCAGAGCTTCGGGGGCGACTCGGACGTCCACCTCCCCACCTTCGATCCCGAGCAGACCTTCGAGCCCGCTCGAGGTCAATACAACTCGCGCTCCCTTCTGGCGCTTCTCCTGCGCGAGCCGATCGACGAGACTCGCCGTGTCC
>CAZSVK010000253.1:0-2100 GCA_964610245.1 uncultured bacterium | reverse complement strand
AGGCCTGCTCGTCGATCTCGAGGCCTCTGCGCTGCGAGCGCGGGCAAGACTCTCTCCAGTCATCGGGGGGTCCAGGGGCGAACTTCGCCCCCTTCGACACGCCCGCTCCGCGGGCTGCTCAGGACATGCTTGGCGAGGGCTCTGGGGGCAGCGCCCTCGGGAAGAACCCTGTTCTGTCGCTGCTACTTCATCTCGCAGGAGAGCGCGCCGGCAGCGGGCAGATAGGTGTTGTTCACGTAGTCCATCAGCATCCGGGCCGAACTGAACCGCCAGGCCAGGGTGAGGATGGCCCGCTTCATCCGGTGCATCCAGCCTCTCGGCAGGCCGGAGGAGTCCCTCTCGTAGAAGAGCGGAACGACCTCCTTCTCCAGCACGTCGTAGAGCGAGGCGGCATCGCGCCGGCTCTGCACGCCCGCGTCGCTGTGCACGGCGCCGTCTCCGATGGCGAAGCCGTTCGTACCGTCGAAGGCTTCGGCCCACCAGCCGTCGAGCACCGAACAGTTCAGACCGCCGTTGAGCACGACCTTCTGGCCGCTGGTGCCGCACGCCTCGAGGGGCCGTTGCGGGTTGTTGAGCCAGACGTCGACTCCCTGGACCAGGTGGCGGCCCACGCCGATGTCGTAGTCTTCCACGAACACCAGCTTGCAGTGGAAGCGCGGATCCTGGGAGAAGCGGATGATCTCCTGGATGAGCTTCTTGCCGCCCTCATCCTGGGGGTGCGCCTTGCCAGCCATGATGATCTGCACCGGCCGGGAGTGGTTGTTCAGCAACCGCGCCAGGCGCTTGGTATCGGAGAACATCATCGTCGCTCGCTTGTAGGTGGCGAAGCGGCGGGCGAAGCCGATGGTGAGCGCGTTGGGGTCGAGGATCTGGGCGCAGTCGGGCACCTTCTCGCCTCGCAGGCCGGCCTGCTTCTCGAGCCGGCGCCGAACGAACTCGATCATGCGGTGCCTCAGCGACTGATGGGCCTCCCAGAGCTCGTCCTCGGGCAGGTTCTCGAGACCGGCCCAGGCATGCCTCGAGCCGACGTTCTCGAACCAGTCCTTGCCGAGATAGCGCTCGTAGACGCGGTACATCGTGGGCGCGAGCCACGAGGGCACGTGGACGCCGTTGGTGACGTGGCCGATCGGCACGTCCTGCTCGCGCCGCTCGGGCCACAGCCGGTTCCACATGCGACGGCTGACGTGCCCATGGAGCGCCGAGACCCCGTTGGCGTGGCGCGACAGCTTGAGCGCGAGCACGGTCATCGTGAACGTCTCGTTCGGATCGTTCGGGTTGACGCGGCCGAGCGAGAGCAATTGCTCGAACGACAGCCCGACCCGGGCGGCCAGCCAGCCCAGGTTCTCCCACATCAGCTCAGGCGAGAAGCGATCGTGGCCCGCCTCGACCGGCGTATGGGTGGTGAAGACGGTGTGGGTGGCGACGTCGCGAATGGCGTCGGAGACGTTCTGCCCCTCCTCCTCGACCTGCTCGAGAACGCGGGCCAGCGGAGCGAAGGCGCAGTGGCCCTCGTTGAGATGGAGGACGCCCGGCCGGATGCCGACCTTGCGCAGCGCCATCATCCCGCCGATGCCAAGGATGATCTCCTGGCGGATCCGCATGCGGTGATCTCCGCCGTACAGGCGCGTGGTGAGACTGCGATCCTCCTCGGCGTTCTGCTCGACGTCGGCGTCCAGGAGCAGCAGGGTCGCCCTGCCCACCTCGGCGCGCCACACGTTGGCAAAGAGGGGGCGGGGAGTCATCTCGATCTCGATGACGACCGGGTTGCCGTCGGCGTCGAGCGCCCGGCTCAGCGGGAGCAGGTCGAGATCGGTCTCGCCGTACTCCTCGCGCTGCCAGCCGTTGGCGTCGAGGCGCTGCCGGAAATAGCCCTGCGCGTAGAGCAGGCCGATGCCGACGAGCGGGACGCCCAGGTTCGACGCCGTCTTCAGATGATCGCCGGCCAGCACGCCGAGGCCGCCTGAGTAGATCGGAAGGGATTCGTGGAGGCCGAACTCGGCCGAGAAGTATGCGACCGGATGGCGCAGGAGGGTGCTGGCTTCGGTCCAGCCCCAGGTGCCCTCGCGCACGAGCAGTTCGTCGAGACGGCGGACCGAGTAG
>CAZSVK010000252.1:3138-8937 GCA_964610245.1 uncultured bacterium | reverse complement strand
CTCTGAGCTGCGAGCGCAAGCGGAACTCCCACCAGCCATCGGGGGGTCCAGGGGCGAACTTCGCCCTTGGCGAGGCCTGGAGCGGAGCTCCAGCAGGGGCCCGGGGGCAGCGCCCCCGCCAGGCTTCGCATCCCCAGCGGGTTCCGAGCAGCTCCTCAGCCCGCTGACGTAACCTCGGCCGGCTCGATGCGGTCACCCACGCGAATCGGGCCACCCTCGACGATGTCGGCCCTCAATCCCATCCGGCCCTTGGCTGCGGTCTTGAGCGGCTTGCCGGTCAGCTTCTCCAGGTAGCCGCAGGGCTCGCACAGCCGGACTCCGACCAGCACCGCGCCGCCCACGCGAAAGGTCTGCCCGACGAGATCGTTGAGCGGCACGCCGCGGGTCGTGAGGTTGCGGCGGGACCAGCCGGGTGCCAGACGCAAGCCGTGTTCCCGCTCGACCTGTTCGAGCGCCTCGAGAGCCACGAGCGTCACCTGCCGCCCTGCGCTCTCGCCCTTCGAGAAGGTGCCCGTTCCGGCAGCGTAGCGGTCACCTTCCAGCCCCACGCCGGCCACAGCCAGCGCCTCCTGCCGTGAATCCGCCACCGCACCCGGTTCAGCCGCCGTGAAGATCGCCACGAGTTCTCCTGCCCAGCTCATGGTCCGGCACTATACCGCATCCGGCTCCGTCGAAGTCCTGGCGCCAGACGAAGGCGAGTTGCCGCCGGCGAACGCACCCCGACGACGCCTGGAACCTTGCGTCATCCGGCCCGGTAGGTATCATGAGATGACATCGGCCGCCGTGCTGGAAGGATCCGTCATGTCCATCGCTCGAACCACCACTCTCGGTCTCGCACTCGCCTGGCTCGCGTTCGCCCCGGCGCTGGTTCTGGCCCAGCCGTCATACGACGGCCTTCCCGGCACCCCGAGCGCCGCTCAGCTGGCCCAGCTCGTGCACGCGCTGACCGCCCGGGTCCAGGCGCTGGAGGCTCGGGTCGCCATCCTGGAAGGCCGCTCGGACGGGCCGGCCGCCGCCGGCACTTTCGGCCTCACCGAGAGCCAGGGTGGGATGGCCGCCGGCTCGCTCGTCCAGTGCGGCGCGCTGCAGAAGAAGCTGGAGGCTCTGCTCGACGGGCACCACTTCGCGGATCCCGGCAACCCGGTCGTCGTCTACTGGAAGCTCAGGCGGTCGGGCGACTGGCCGGACTGCCTCGAGTTCCTGAAGCAGTTCACCGCGGGGATGAACGCCGTTCTCGCGGCCCACGCCGAACTCGGGCCCGACCAGGCAAGGACCTTCGCCACCCTGGTGAAGTGGGGCCGCGGCCGCATCTTCTACCGGACCGGCATCCGGATGGAGCAGAAAGACTGTCTGCCGGCCGATTTCGCCGCGGCGATCGTGCCCTGAGTCGGCGACGTTGACGTCAAGTTGTTCGAGCCGGGGACGCTGTCCCCGATCCCCTGCCAGGACCCGTGCCGGGCCCTGGACCCGGCGATGAGAAGAGGAATCGAGGCCTGATCGACACTCCCGAGGGCTCTGAGGTCCAATCGCAGGCAGAACTCTCGCCAGTCACCGGGGGCTCGGGGGCGGAGCCCCCGCTTCAGCCACCTCGTCGCTACCCCTGGTGGGTCCGCTTTTACGGTAGGCCTTGGTTGCTTCTGCTGACCGGCCTGCTGGCGACTCTTGCGGCCGCCTGGTGCGCCTATCCATTGCGCGTGGGCAACGACCTGGAGACGCTGCTTCGGGGGCACGCGTCCTACGCCACCTACCAGCGCTCGGTCGAGGCGTTCGGCTCCGACGAGTCGGTCGTCGTCCTCTACCGCTCGGGTGGACTGAGTCGCGACTCGGTACTCGAGCTGGACCGCATCGTTCGCTCGCTCAGGCAGCGGCCCGAGGTAGCGCGGCTCGCGAGCCTGCTGGACCTGATCCCCGAGGCGGCGGTCGCCGACCGGGGAGCGCTCGAGGAGTGGCTGGGCCGCACCCTCAGCCTCGGGCGGCTGGCCGAGACAGTCGAGCGGACCCGGCTGGCCCGCGGGCGGCTCGCCAGTCGCGACCTCGGCGTCTTCGCCATCGTCGTCTGGCTGGACATCCCGGCCGGTGGCGGACCGGGCGCGGAGCATCGGCGCCGGGAGGCCTGCGCGGGGCTTCGGGCCGGGCTGGCGGCGGTCTTCGGCTCCAGGCCCTACCACTTCATCGGCTACCCCGTCATCGAAGACCGGGTGCTGGAGCTCGTCGGCAGGAGCAATGGCTCGCTGATGCCCCTGGCCATCCTGGCCGGCTGCTGCATCCTGGCGGCGGTCTTCCGCAGCGTCAGCCTGGTGCTGGCCGCGATGGCGGTGATCCTTGGCTCGCTCGTCTGGACGGCCGCCACCTTCCGGCTCGGGGACTACACGCTCAACGTGTTCTCCACGATGCTCTTCCCCCTGCTGCTCACGGTCGGGCTCACCACGACCGTCTACGTGGTCTCGGCCTACCTGGCCCACGAGCAGACCGGTGGCGGCCAGGACGGCGCCCCCCCCGAACTGGCGGTGTTCCCCGAGGTCGTGCCGCCCACCCCGATGTGCACGACCACCACCTTCATCGGCTTCCTCTCGCTCGCCTGGACCGACGTGCCGGAAATCCGTAACTTCGGCATTTATGACGCCCTCGGAACTCTGTTGTGCCTCACGGCCGTCATGCTCTTCGTGCCGCCCGCCTTTCGACTGCTCGGGCCCCGCCGGGTCCGGCGCTGCGCGCTCGCCGGCTCCTCCGGAGAGCCGCCGGAACTGGCCCGCCGGCGTCTCGACCGCGACCGGCTGGGTCCGCGGCTGGCGGCGATCGTGCGTCGCGTGACAGCCCGTCCCGGGAGGATCGTGGCCGGCTTCGCCCTCCTCGCCTTGCTCGGCGTCGCCGGGCTCCACAGGCTGCCGGTCGAGAGCGCCTCGATCCGCGGCCTCTACGAGCACGATCCGGTCATCGAGGCTCGGCGGCACTTCGAGGAGTCGTTCGGCCCGCTCTTTGCGGTCGAACTGCTGGTGCGCCGCCCGGACGGCCGGGGCTTCCTGGAGCTGGAGGGCGTACGTTCGCTGCAGCGGCTGCAGGCCGCGCTGGAGGCGGTGCCCGGCGTTGCCTCGACCCTCTCGCCCGCCGACCTGTTGCTCGACGCCGCCTCCTTCGTGGCCAAGGCCCCGAAGACCGCGCTGGCGACCGACCGCGAGGTGGCCCTGATGGCCCGCTTCTACGACGCGGCCGAGCGTGGCGGGTTGATGGCCAGCTACCTCGCCGACGGCGACACGATGGCCAGGGTGCGCGTGGCCATCCGCAAGGAGGGCTCGCTCGAGATCCTGGCGCTGGCCGGCGACCTGACGCGGGCCGCGGCGTCGGCCCTGCCACCCGGCTCGACGACGGAGGCGACCGGCCGCAACCTGCTCTCGGCGATCGTCCACCGCGACGCGATGGCCAACGAGCTTTCGAGCTTCGCCCTGGCCGTTTCGGCGATCCTCGTCGTGATGGGGCTCGTATTCGGCTCTGTCAGGGCCGCCATCGTCGCCTCGGTGCCCAACCTGGCGCCGCTCCTGCTCACCTACGGCCTGATGGGCTGGTTCGGCATCCCCTTCAATGTCGTGACCGGGATGATCCCGTGCATCCTCATCGGACTCTTCGTCGACGACACCATCCACTACTTCTTCCGCTACCGTGAGCTGCGACGACGGGTGACCAGCCCGGCGCTGGCCGCTCGCCTGACCACCTGGCGCACCGGCAGGGCGATGTGCACGAGTGCCCTCGTGTTGACCGCCGGCCTGCTGGTCATGGCCTTCTCGCAGTTCCGGATGACGATGCAGTTCGGCGTCTGCATGGCCCTCGCGGTGGCGCTCGGCGTGCTCGTCGAGGTGCTGCTCACTCCGGCGTTACTCACGCTGCTGCCCTCGGTGCTGGCGCCGAAGGGAGACTCGCTCCGGACGCCTACCTCGCGCCGCGCACGTGGCGTTCGGGCCTGAAGAACGGTCTCTTGGCGCCGTACCAGGCCTCCCGCAGCAGCAGCTCGGGCCTCTGGATGCACATCGAGAAATCCATGTAGCAGCCGACGTGGCAGCGGTTGTCGCAGTCCGGCAGCCCGCCGTGGCGCCGTTGGCCCTCGTCCACCGCTCGGGCGTAGTCGCCCAGCTCGAGCAGGTTACCGCCAACTTTATGCAGTTTCTGGCATGGGTAGCACAGGTCGCCGTTCGGCCACACCCGAGCCAGCAGCGGCGCCAGGCACCTGTACGGCGAGAACCGCTTGATGCCTTCGAGGTAGCCCAGCGTCCCCAGCACCTCTCCCCCGGCCTTCTTGATGGCGATCATGCGATCCATAAGCGCCTCGTAGGCCGGGTTGCCGGCCAAGCCCTCGCGGGGGTAGACGCCGACGATCTCGGGGAGCGGCGTGAAACCGATGCCCTTCGTCAGGCAGAAATCGACCACTCCGTGGACCGCCTCGAGGTTCCTCGGGGTAATCACGATGTTGAAGTAGAGCTTGAAGCGGTGCGCGCGCCGGGCCTCGCAGGCCAGTTCGACGTTGGAGAGGATGCGCCGGAACGTGCCGGGCCCGGTGCCCATCATCCCATCGGCCTCGGCCTCGTCGAGTGTGTCGAGGCTGATCATCAGGATCGTGCAGTGCTCGAACAGCTCGGGCCGCCGATCGAGGGTCACGCCGTTGGTGAGCAGGCAGAGCTTGCGGTAGCCCATCCTCCGGCAACCGGCGAGGATCTCGCCCAGGTCCGGCCGCATCGTCGGCTCGCCGCCCGTGAAGATGACCACGTCGGTCTCGCGGCGCACCACCTCCAGCACCTTCAGCCACTGCGCGGTGTCCAGCTCGCCCCCCGCCGGGCACTCGGGATACTTGCGCCCGCTTCCGTCGTCGCAGTAGACGCAGGCCAGGTTGCAGCGGAAGGTCAGATAGACGTAGGCGCACAGCGGCCGGTAGGGCCGGAAGGCCCCCAGTTTCCACTCCAGGGCGTGGCGGACGAAATTCTGCTCGAGCTGGAACACGGAGGCCTCGCGTCGTCAGTGCAGTCTACCGCGATCGCGAGGCCCCGGTCTCTTCAGTGCTTCGAGAATTCCGACAGGAAGCGCTCCAGGTCGTTGTAGAGGTTGGGGTCGGGCGGGACGAACCCTTCGTAGACCCGATTCTCCTCGGCCCGCTTCTGCTTCTGGGCGGTGTAGTAGCCGAGCAACGCGTCGACGATCTTGCCCCTCAGCTCCACGGACACCTCCGGCGCCGCCACGACCGCGTCGGACGGGATCACCAGATCGCTGGTCCAGAGCGTGCGCAGCTTGGCCTTCTGCTCGGAGATCTCGCGCGAGTCGCTGAACACCAGATCATAGGTGGCGGCGGCCTCGGCCTCGCCGCGGAGCAGCGCCCGCACGGCGTCGACGTGGTTCTGGTGGAACGAGCCCTTCACGTCCTTCTTGCCCGTCACGCCGGCCTTCACGAGCGCCGCCTTGGGCACGACGTACCCCGAGGAGGACATGATGTCGACGAAGGCCATCTTCTTGCCCGAAAGCTCCTCCAGCGAGGTCATCTTCGAATCGGCCCGGACGAGGATCAGGCTGTGGTACGAGAAGTGGCCCGAGCCGTGATAGACGCCGTAACCCAGCGTTTCGAGCGGCTTCTCGTGCCGCGCGTTGAGGTAGACCAGCGGCGGCAGCACGGCCAGCTCGAGCTTCCCGTTCACCAGGTCGAGCATCGCGTCGTGGTAGTTCGGATAGAGTGTGAGCGCCACCTCGCTACCCAGCTCCTTGGTCAGGTAGTCCGAGAGTTGCCGGTTGGCGGTGGCGGTGTCTTCCTTGAGGAACGCCACGCAC
>CAZSVK010000252.1:0-3128 GCA_964610245.1 uncultured bacterium | reverse complement strand
GCGAGGCCGCCGCTTCCGCCGCCGGGGCGGGAACCGAAGTGGCCAGGCAAGCCAGGACCAGCAGGACACCCAGACAAGATGGTCGCATCGCGGCGCCTCTCCTCAGTTAACGCCAAGGTAACGATCCGCCTGGCTGTAGCCCAGGAGGAAGCCGTAGTAGGCGAAGAACATGTTGTAGGTCCCCTCGGTGGTGTCGGTCTCCGCGCGGATCGTCACGGCCGAGCCGGAGACATCCAGCCCGATGGCGTCCATCGCGGTGACCCCCGCCTTGCCGGCGGCGTTCTCCTTGTAGAACAGCACCTTCTCGAGCAGCAGCTCCTTGAGCGCCTGCGCATCCTCGGGCGAGGGCATCTTCAGCGAACAGCTCAGGCGGTAGACGTCGTCCCTCGGGCCGGCGCCCCGGCTGTATTGCAGGTCCATCGACCAGTCGACCAGCTTGAGGTAGAGGTCGTTGATCTTCTCGTTGGTGCTGCGGAAATCCTGCGGGTCGAAGTCCTGCGAATCGAGCCCCTGGTACAGCTTCTCGAAGCCCTTCCGGAACTTCTCGACCTTGCCCACGATCGTCCGCTGGAAGAACTCCTTCACCCGCCCGCGCTCGTCGTCGGTCAGGGCGCCCTTGTAGGCCAGGCGCACGCCCGTCGGAGGCCCGGTCTTCTTCAGCGACGGGTCCTTCAGCACCTGCAGCGTCCGCTCGATCAGACCGTGGTGCCCGGGCAGCACCGAGCCGAAGACCACGTGGCCCGCCACGATCGCGATGACGAACTCGCCCTTCCGGTCCATGTACGGCAGCACCGTCACGGTCTCGCCGTCTATCTCGGCCTCCGTGATTGCCGCCGCCTTCTTGTGCCGCTTCCAGTGGTTCCCGTACTTCTCCAGCAGACGCGAACGCAGCAGGTTGCAATCGAGATCCTCGCCCGTCACGACGCAGGCGAACTCCAGCGGCCCGGACGACGTGTCGGCCACGACGCCCAGGCGCACCTTCGCCTGCACCGGCGGCTTCTTCAGGCCCCAGCCCTTGATCATCCTGCGGCCCGCGGCCCGCCGGATGTCGTCGAGGATGTCGAACTTCCCGGCGAACTGGTCGCTCACGTACCGGCTCGCCTCGTTGAGGTCGACCAGCTGCAATTCGGCCGGGTCGGTGACGATGTAGGCGTTGTAGGCCAGGGCCACAGAGGCCGGCCAGAGCGCCAGTGCGAGGAACAGCAGGACCGGCAGGGTTCTCATCATGGGACCACCTCGGCCACGCCCGGCACGGGCGCGGGACGGCAGAAACGATTGCTGACGTAGGGGCCGGCCCGGGCCTCGTCCATCCCACCCGAGCCCGGCCCATCCTACCCGCAAAGTTGTCCCCGGGGCAAGGGCCAGCGCCAAAACGGGAACGGTGCCGAAGGGCCTCAGCAGCGACCGCGCCGCAGCACGTTGTAGACGCAGGCCGGATAGAACGCGCCGTCTTCCCGAGGATAGACGGTGCAGCAGCGGCGCACGCGGGTCAGATCGAACGTCTCGGCATCCATGAACTGATGGATGAACACCGACTTCATCCGGCGTTCCACCAGCCGCACGGTCTGGCGCGCCGAGGTCCGACCCGCCCCGTCCAGTTCGCCCAGCAACCGCTTGATGGTCTTGAGGGCGCCCGCGCTCTGGGGCAGCTGGGCCACCGGCCCGGACCACAGGTCGTAGAGCAGGCCTCGCATCCTCTCGACGCCGTCCCCCTCCGGGTCGATGTAGGAGCGGTTACGGATCAGGTCCAGGTACTCGTCGACCGCCAGCACGCGCTTGATCGGCAGCCAGCCGCCGCCCTCCACCGCGAGGAGGAAGCTGAGACAGAAGCAGGTGGGATGCGAGCAGGGGAGCGGCGTGAAATCGGACGGCTGCAGGATGCCGGCCGAGGCTTCCGAGACGAGCTTCACGACGTCCGGAATCGTCACGCGGTCCATGGGATCGTGAGGGAACGCCAGCCCTCCGCCCTCGTGCGCAAACGGCTGCAGCGTCATGCTGACGAAGTTGTCGTGCGCGAAGTAGAACGCAAGGAGGTCGGCCAGCTCCCCCTCGTTGACGCCCCGCGCCAGCGTCACGGTGAGCGAGGCGGTCAGGTCTTCCTCGACGAGGCGGTCGAGCAGTTCGCGCTTGAGGGCGGCCAGCTCGGCCCGGCCCCGCAGTCGCGCGTAGGTCTCTTCCCGGAAGCCGTCGAGTTGCAGCGAGATGACGACGTCGTGCTTGCGGTGCAGGTCGCGGAAGGCCCGGTCGCGGGCCAGCCGAAGCCCGTTGGTCGAGACGCTCACCCGCAGGATGCGCTCGACCCCGGAGAGATATTCGAGAAACGACTCGTACTCGGGGTGCAGCGTCGGCTCGCCCCCGGAGAGATTGAGCACCTGAATCGTGCCCTCGGCCGCCAGCAACCGCTCGACGATGCCCTCGAGCGCCGGCCGCGACATCGTGTAAACGCCGTCGTTCTTCACCAGGCAGACCGGGCACTCCAGGTTGCAGGCGTCGGTGATCTCGACGACCGGCATGCAGACGTGCTGCTCGTGCTCGGGGCACAGGCCGCAGGAGTCGGGGCAGCCGCGCTCGGAGGTCCGCGAGAAGATGCGGGGCACCGACCCCGGCTTCGCGTAGCTCTGCGCCGCCAGCCAGGCCGCCTCGTCGGAATAGACGAGCGCCTCGGTCACCCCATGGACCGCGCAGTGCGTCTGCAGGATGACGCGCCCCTCGCGACCGAGGATGCGGGCCTGCGTGAGCGTCCGGCACTCGGGGCAGGTCGAGCGGGTCACGTCGTAGAGCTTGTCGGCGGTCGCAACAGTCACGCGCAGTCCTCCTCGTCGGCGTCAGCCGCCCCGGCCTCGTGGCCCTCCGCTGCCCCGGCCAGCCCGTCAGCCGCGGAGGCCTGCGGTCTGAGCGGCCGCGCCGGCACACCAAAGACCGTCGCCCCATCCGGCACGCTGCGGGTCACCGCGCTCATCCCGCAGACCTGGGCCCCCTTCCCCACCGCGATCCCGGGCCGCAGCATCGAGCCGGCCCCGATGATGCACCCGTCGCCGAGGGTCACCCGGCCCACCCGGTAGGCCTGCGGGGTCACCTCCTGGAAGAAGACGCGCGCCCCACAGCCGATCAGCACGTCGTCGCCCACC
>CAZSVK010000251.1:0-8983 GCA_964610245.1 uncultured bacterium | reverse complement strand
CCTCCCCCCCCCGACACCTGACCCCTGCCCCCGCCCCCCGACCCCTGCCCCTCTGCTATACTGCCGGCTTCGTCCGACCGCTTCCGGGTCGGCCCGAGATCGCCCGAGGCCCATCGCCATGACGTCATCCAGTGAGATCCGCAGCCAGTTCGTCCGTTTCTTCGAAGGTCACGCCCACCGATTCGTGCCCAGCTCGCCGGTGGTGCCGGTCGACGACCCGACGCTGCTGTTCACCAACGCCGGGATGAACCAGTTCAAGGACGTGTTCCTCGGCACCGGCAAGCGCGACTACAGCCGGGCCGTGAACTCGCAGAAGTGCATGCGGGTCTCGGGCAAGCACAACGATCTGGAAGAGGTGGGCAAGGACGGCCGCCACCACACGTTCTTCGAGATGCTCGGCAACTGGTCGTTCGGCGACTACTACAAGCGCGAGAGCATCGCCTGGGGCTGGGAGCTGCTGACGAAGGTCTGGGGGCTCGACCCCACCCGCCTGTGGGCCACGGTCTATCGCGACGACGACGAGGCAGCCGACCTCTGGCACGGGGTCACCGGCCTCCCCCACGACCGCATCCTCCGCTGCGGCGAGAAGGACAACTTCTGGGAGATGGGCGACACCGGCCCCTGCGGCCCCTGCTCCGAGATCCACTACGACTACGGATTCTGCGACACCCCGGGCGGCCACGTCTGCCAGGTCAACGGCGTCTGCGGCCGCTACACCGAGATCTGGAACCACGTGTTCATCCAGTACAACCGCGAGGATGGAGGCAAGCTGGTCGAGCTGCCCTCCAAGCACGTCGACACCGGCATGGGCTTCGAGCGGGTGACGACGCTCCTGCAGGGCCAGCGCTCCAACTACGACACCGACCTGTTCGTGCCCATCCTGAAGGCGACCGAGGAGCTGACCGGCCGCAAGTACACGCCGGGCCTCGAGAGCGCCCGGACCCCCTCGAACGAGGTCGAACGCAACGCGATGGCGTTCCGCGTGATCGCCGATCACATCCGCGCCCTCTCCTTCACCATCGCCGACGGCGCCATCCCGTCCAACGACGGGCGCGGCTACGTGGTGCGCCGCATCCTGCGCCGGGCCTCGCGCTACGGCCGCAACCTGGGCATGACCCAGCCGTTCCTCCACAAGCTCGTCGAGGTGGTCGCCGGCGTGATGGGCGGCGGCTTCCCCGAGGTGCGCGAGAAGGCCGCCTACGCCGCCGGGATCGTCAAGAACGAGGAGGAGCGCTTCCTGCGTACGCTCGACCTGGGACTCGATCGGTTCGCGCAGGCGCTCGAGCGCACGCGCGCTCGCGGGGTCCAGGCGATCAGCGGCGAGGACGCCTTCCGTCTGTACGACACTTACGGCTTCCCGCTCGACCTGACCCAGCTGATGGCTTCGGAGGAGGATCTCACCGTCGACCTGGCCGGCTTCCAGGCAGAGATGTCGAAGCAGCAGGAGCGGGCGCGCCAGGGCAAGGCGTTCGTGATGGACGTGGGTCTGGAGCGCGAGGTGCAGGATCTGCCGCCCACGCGGTTCACGGGCTACGAGGGAATCGAGGGCTCCACGACGCTCCTGCGCCACCTGCCGCAGGCCGGCGAGCGGGCGGCCATCATCCTGGCCCAGACGCCCTTCTACGCCGAGTCGGGCGGCCAGCTCGGCGATCGCGGCGAGCTGACGGCCGACGGATTCCGTTTCGAGGTCGAGACGGCCCAGAAGGCCGGCGACGTCACGCTACACCTGGGGGTCGTGACCGCGGGCGTGCCGCGCGAAGGCATGACGCTCACCGCCTCGGTCGATCCCGCGGCCCGTTCGGCCACCGCGAAGAACCACACCGCGACCCACCTGCTGCACGCCGCGCTGCGCCAGGTCCTGGGCACGCACGTCCAGCAGGCCGGTTCGCTCGTGGGCCCCGACCGCCTGCGGTTCGACTTCACCCATCCCAAGGCGCTGGCCCCCGAGGAACTGCTGAAACTCGAGCACATCGTCAACGCGAAGGTCAGGGAGGCGATCCCCGTCGTCAAGCAGGAGATGGGCATCGAGGAGGCACGCAAGCTGGGCGCGATGGCACTCTTCGGCGAGAAGTACGGCGACCGGGTGCGGGTCATCGGGGTCCCGGGCTTCTCCACCGAACTGTGCGGAGGCACGCACCTGGACAACACCCACGAGGTCGTCTACTTCAAGGTGGTCTCCGAGAGCGCCGTGGCGGCCAACGTCCGCCGCATCGAGTGCCTGACCGCCGACAACGCGCTGCAGGCCCTCGAGGACTACGAGGACATCCTGGAGCGGGCCTCGGCCGCGCTCAAGACCACGCCGCGGGAACTGGAGGCGCGCCTCGCCCAGGTGCTGGATGAGAACCGCAAGCTGGCCCGCGAGCTGGAGACCGCGCGCAAGAAGCTGGCGCTCTCCGGGCTCGACGAGCTGGCCGCCTCGGCGGTGAGCCTGGCCCCGGCCGACGGGCGACTGCTGGCGCGCGCGCTCGAGGGCGTCGACATGGCCAACCTGCGAGACCTGGCCGACAAGCTCGACCGCAAGCTGGCGCCCGCCGTCGTGCTTCTCGCCAGCGTCGCCGGCGACAAGGCCAACTTCGTCTGCAAGGTCAGCAAGGCGCTGGTGGAGCGCGGTCTGGACGCCCGCAAGATCGTCAGCCGAGTGGCGGGCATCGCCGGGGGCGGCGGCGGCGGCCGTTCCGACATGGCCACCGCGGGCGCCAAGGACGTCGCGAAGGTTCCCGAGGCGGTCGCGGCCGCCAAGGGAATCGTGATGGAGAGTCTGTGAGACACGAAGTCTGAACGACCACTGGTCTGGAAGACGCCCGACCCTCGGGATGCAGGGCTTCGACGGTGGAACGAAGTTGACCAATCACAGAGACACAGAGACACGGAGACACAGAGGGAGAGTTGATGGAAGGCGGGTCAAACACCTCTCTGTGCCTCTGTGCCTCCGTGCCTCTGTGATACCTGTCCTGGTTTGCGGTCAACTGCCCGCCTCGAGGCTTCAGGAGGACGATACTCGATGGCCACCAATCAGCTTAATCTCAGCTTTTACGCCTTCCAGGATCTGACGCCGGACGAGTTCGCCGGCATCGGCTCGATCTTCCTCGAACGGCAGTATCCCCGGGGCGCGATGCTCTTCCACCAGGGAGAGGTGCCGCACGAGCTGTTCTTCATCCAGCGCGGCAGCGTCGAGGTGTTCCGGATCGTCGAGAACGCCAGGGTGCTCATCACCTCCATCCTGGGCGGCGAGGCGCTGGGCGAGATCTCCTTCTTCGGAGCGATGTCGAGGTCGGCCTCGGCGGTGGCCACCTCCGACGTGACCGCCTTCGTTTGCCGGGGCGAGGCGTTCGCCAAGCTCCTGGCCGACAACACGCCGGGCATCGGGAAGGTCCTCGGCCGCATCCTGGAATCGACCGTCCGGCGCTTCAAGCTCCTCGAGGCCAAGTCGGCCACCTCCGGCAGCACCGGCACCGTCGACTCGGACACGACCGCCGAGACGAGGCTGATGCAGGCCATCGCCCGTCAGGAGGTCGTGCGCATGAGCATCTCCTCCGGCAACAAGGCCCCCATGGAAGGGCTGTTCCACATCGTGGACCTCTCGAACTCTCTCGGCATCCCGCTGCTGCGGTTGGCGCTGACGCGGGAGGCGGGTGGCCGCGAGTACATCGTTCCGATGAGTTCGGTCCATCACATCTCGTTCGTCGACGCCACCGGCAAGTTCTGAGGCGGGAAAAGGCGGGTCGCCCCCCGGCCCGTCGTGCGGGTCGTGCCGGAGGACGGGATGGCGTATATTGAGGCTGGCCTGGCCGCAACCCGACGGTCGCCGGCGGCCGGTTTCGATCGCTAGCAGCCCCTGCCCCCTGACCTTGCTCGAAGACTCCCATGACCCGTCAATCTCCCCAGCTCGATCTCCGAGGCCTCGCAGAGCCCGACCAGCGGGCGCGGTTGGGCGAGGCAAGCGCCGGGTTCGCTCCCGGAGACGGTTTTCAGCTGGTGACGGAGGTCGACCCGAGACTGCTGCTCAGAGAGGTGCAGGAGAGCCAACCCTTCACGCTCGAGTGGCACGTGCTCGAAGCAGGGCCCGAAGTGCACCGGGTAGTCCTGTACCGGGCGCGCGAGGAGGGCCACCGCAGCGTGGCCCGGTTCCTCGAGACCGACCACTCCCGGCTGCAGACGATCCTGCTCGACGTGGAGCGGCTGGTCTTCGAGGACGAGTTCCCGGTCGCCTCGCGGCGCTGCGCGGAGTTCATCTGCGGCTTTCGCCATCACCTGCGGATGGAAGAGGACGTGCTGCTGCCGCTGATGGCCCGGCTGGGCCGCAACCCAGAGGTGGTCTCCGAACTCCAGCACGAACACCGGGAGATCTGCCGGGTGGTCGCCGAACTCGAACGGGCCATCCGGACCTCGGATCGCGGCCGCTTCGTGGCCGTGGAGCGCACGCTGGAGCGCATTCTCTCGGCCCACAACGTCCGGGAAGAGCAGGTGCTGCATCCGATGGTGGATCACCTGGTGGGCAGCGACACCGAGCGGGCCCAGTTGGTGCGGCAGCTCCAGCTGGTCTGAGCGAGGCCAGCTCGGGAACGTCCGGCGCCCCCTCTCGGCGAGTCAGGGCACCAGGACTGGGATCTCGTTGAGCACGCGGCCGGCGACCATCCGCACGACGTCATTGACGTCCTCGAGGGCGAATCGTCTCACGAACGGGCTGAGAACGAGTTTGCGGCTGCGGAGCAGTTCGAGCACGGCCGGGAAGTGAACGGGGCTGCAGCCCCAGCTCCCGAACACCGACGCATCCATCCGGGTCAGCGACGATAGATCGAGCGTGGCCTGCCCCGCCGGCGAGCCGACGATGCCGACGATGCCGCCCGGCGACATCAGGCCCAGCGCGGCTTCACGGCCGTCACAGCTGCCCGACATGTCGAACACCTTCCAGCCCATCTTCGGCAGCCCGCGCTCGCGGCACTCCTGTTCGACGGCCGCGCGCAGGCCTCCCGTCCGCCTCTCGCTGGCGTCGAAGCCCATCGTCAGGCCGAGGCCGAAGAGGCGCTGCAGACGCTGAGGGCTGACGTCGACCCCGAACACGGTCGCCCCGAAGGCCGCGGCCACCTGCACGCCGAAGCTGCCCACCGAGCCGAGCCCGACAAAGACAGCCAGATCGCCCCGGCCGATGCCGGCGCGCAGGACGCACTGGAACGCCGACGAGATCATCTGGGAGACCGCCGCGAGTTCCCACAGCTCGCATTCGCCCACCGGCTCTTCCAGCGTCACCAGCGAGCGCCCGGGCACCAGGAGGTGGGTGGCGAGGCCTCCGTCCAGGTCGTGACCGGGTCTGGCGCCGGTCGGACAGGCGTTGGCCCGCCCCCCGCGGCACAGTTCGCACTCGCCGCAAGGAAGCACACCGGGAACCAGCACGGGGCGTCCGAGCAACTCCTCGCAGCCCGCGCCGGCGCGGATCACCACTCCCGAGGAACCCGAGCCGGGCACCAGCGGCAACGCGCGACCGGGAGCGACCGCGCCCGAGATCAGCGCAACCTCGTTCTGGCCGAGCACGCAGCCGGCCACTCCGAGCAAGACCTGGCCTGGGCCGGGTACGGGCAGGTGCCGCTCGTCCATCTCGAGCGGCCGGCCCTGGGCGGTCAGGCGGAAGGAAACCACGCTCAGCGCCTGCGACCATGCCCCGGCCGGCACGGTCGTCGAACCCCTGGATTGACCTGGGTTCAAGGCTCACCCCGAGAACCGGCCGAGGCTCGTCCCGTGACGAGCATCACGATGCCGGCTCCGTCGACGAGATGCAGGCGTGCGCGCATTGACTTTTTCATCTGGTGCCCTTTAGAAAGTCTAGTCCACGATACCAGCCAGGGCAATCGCCCCCCGGCCCGCACGGGGGGGCAGAATGGCTCGAGAGAGCATCCCGCCGACGCTCGAAATGCCGGATCGCAGCCGGCGCAAGCCGGTCCGGAGACCGGCAGGCAAGGCGGTTCGAGAAGCCCCGGGCGGTTGCACGACAGACCCGAGTGCGGAAAGAAGAGAGGAAGCCGAGATGACCACCGTCCCCCGCCGACGTTCCTGGGCCGAACCGTTCAAGATCAAGATGGTGGAGCTGGTGCGCAAGACCACTCGCGAGGAACGCATGGCAGCGCTGGAGGAGGCCGGCTTCAACACCTTCCTCCTCAAGTCTCAGGACGTCTACATCGACCTGTTGACCGATAGCGGCACCTCGGCGATGAGCGATCGGCAGTGGGCCGGCCTGATGATGGGCGACGAGGCCTATGCCGGCAGCCGCAACTTCTACAACCTGGAGGCGGCGGTCCGGCAACACTACGGCTACAAGTACCTGGTGCCGACCCACCAGGGCCGTGGCGCCGAGCACCTGATCAGCCGGATCGCGATCAAGCCCGGGGACATCATCCCGGGCAACATGTACTTCACGACGACCAGGCTGCACCAGGAGCTGGCGGGAGGCACCTTCCGGGACGTCATCATCGACGAGGCGCACGACCCCGAGAGCGAGCACCCGTTCAAGGGGAACATCGACCTGCAGAAGCTGGAGGATCTCATCAAGGCCCAGGGGGCCAAGAAGATCCCCTACGTCTCGGTCGCCACCTCGGTGAACATGGCGGGCGGCCAGCCGCTGTCGCTGGCGAACCTGCGCGAGGTGCGGAAGCTGACGCAGAAGTACGGCATCGCCATCGTGCACGACATGACCCGGGTGGCCGAGAACGCCTACTTCATCAAGCAGCGCGAGCCGGGCTACGCCGACAAGACCATCCAGGAGATCATCCTGGAGATCAACGCCCAGACCGACACGTGCACCATGAGCGCCAAGAAGGACGCGCTGGTGAACATCGGCGGCTTCCTGGCGACCAACGACCCGGCGATCTTCGAGCAGGCCCAGAACATGGTGGTCGTCTACGAGGGGCTGCACACCTACGGCGGGCTGGCCGGCCGCGACATGGAAGCGATGGCGATCGGCATCTCCGAGTCGATCGATTGGGACCACATCTTCGCGCGGGTCGGACAGGTGCTCTACCTGGGCAACAAGATGCTCGACGCCGGCATCCCGATCGTCAAGCCGATTGGCGGGCACGGCATCTTCCTGGACGCCAAGAAGTTCCTGCCCCATCTGAAGCAGGACGCCTTCCCCGCCCAGGCCCTGTCGTCGGAGCTGTACCTCGACGCCGGCGTCCGGAGCATGGAGCGCGGCATCGTATCGGCCGGCCGCAACAAGGAGACGGGCGAGCACATCTATCCCAAGCTCGAGCTGGTGCGCCTCACCATCCCGCGGCGCGTCTACACCCAGGCCCACATGGACGTGGTGGCCGAGTCGGTGCAGGAGTGCTACGAGGGACGGGCGGCGATCAGCGGTCTGCAGATGATCTACGAGCCCAAGTACCTGCGCTTCTTCCAGGCCCGCTTCAAGAAGCTGTAGCCTCGAGCCTCACGCCCCGTTAACGTCAAGGAGAATCCCGATGATCATCGGAGTGCCCAAGGACAGGTTGCCGTACGAGAACAGGGTCGGACTCACACCGTTGGGAGTCAGCAGGCTCACCGGTGCGGGCCACGAGGTCTACGTCGAACACGATGCCGGAGCCGGGGGCCGATTCTCCGACGAGGATTTCCGCGCCGCCGGCGCCCGGATCGCCTACGAGCCGGACGAGGTCACGATGCGGCCCGACCTGATCTGCCGGGTCGGCTCGATGTCCCTGGAGGAGGCGCGGCGGCTCAGGCCGGGCGTCACGGTCGCCGGCTTCCTTCACCTGGCGGTGGCCCCGGTCGAGCTGGTCCGGGAACTCGAAGCCCGCAAGGTGAGCGTCATCGGCTACGAGATCGTGGAGGACCACCGCGGGCACCGGCCGGTGCTCACGGCGCTCTCCGAGATCGCGGGCCAGATGGCGGTCCACCTGGCGGCGCACCTTCTGCTCTCGGAGTCGGGCGGTCGCGGCATCATCCTGGGCGGAGGGCCGGGCATCCCGCCGGCCACGGTGGTCATCCTGGGCGCGGGGACCGTCGGACGCACGGCGGCGGGGCTCGCCCTCGCCTGCGGGGCGCACGTGGTGCTGCTCGACGCGGAAGTGGAGCGGTTGCGCGACGCGCTGGCCCACCTCCCGACCGGCACGGTCACGGCCGTGGGCTCGCCGGCGCAGGTGGCCTCCTTCACCTCCGTGGCCGACGTCCTCATCGGCGCCGTGCTGATTCCGGGCGGCCGCGCCCCCTACCTGGTGACCTCCGAGATGGTGCGGAAGATGCGCCCAGGCAGCATCATCCTCGACCTGTCGATCGACCAGGGCGGATGCGTGGAGACGAGCCGGCCGACCACCGTCGACCGGCCGACCTTCAAGGTGGGCGAGGTCACGCACTACTGCGTGCCGAACATGACGGCCAACGTGCCCCGGACCGCATCGAGGGCGCTGGCGCTGGCCGCGCTGCCCTATCTCACCTGGCGCTCGTAGCCCTCGGCGAGCTGGACGAGGAGCACGGGGTCGAGGGCGCCTTGCAGGGCGATGCCGGGCTGGCTCGCGGTGTCTACATGTACCAGGGACGGATGGTCAACGAGCCCGCCAGCCGGGCCCTGGGCATGGAAGCCACTCCGCTCGAGGACCTGCTGGCCAGGACCGTTGTCAGCCGGACGCAGGAGGAGAGGCGATGAGCTGGCTGGAAGACTACCATCGCAAGCTCTGCCCGGCCGAAAAGGCCGTCCAGCTCATCCAGAGCGGCCACCGCGTGTACTACAGCGGCAACGCCGCCATCCCCAGGCCGTTGGTCGAGGCACTGGCCAGGCGGGCCCCCGAGCTGACCAACGTGCAGCTCAACCACGTGCTGCTCCTGGGCGCCGATCCGCTGAGCACCCCGGAGATGGAGGGTCACTTCCGGCACAACTCGCTGTTCGTGGGTCCGGCCGACCGGCCGGCGATCAACAGCGGCCGGGGCGACTACCTGCCCGTCTTCCTCCACCAGATCCCGCGCCTCTTCTACGAGCGGATCATCCCGCTCGACGTGGCGATGG
>CAZSVK010000250.1:0-8988 GCA_964610245.1 uncultured bacterium | reverse complement strand
TCCAGGGTGGGGCTCCCACCCTGGCAGGGGCCCGGGGACAGCGTCCCCGGCAGAAGTCGAACCGGAGCGGCTCCCCACCCTCTGCGCGCGCACCCTCCGAGGCTGCCCCCCGCCACGTCACGGCAGCCGTACGGCTCGCACGTCTCGCGCCGGACTGACCCACAGCAACCAGGCGTAGCCCCCGGGAAGCGCTTCCAGGAGCGGCCCGGGGTGGTGGTCCGGCAGCTCCGCCAGCTCGCTCGGCAAGGCCCAGCTCCGGCCCAGGTCGGGGCTTGTCGACCAGACGATCCGGTTCGGGCCGGGAAGCGTCCAGGCGGCCCAGAGCCGCTTGCCGAGCGCCGTGAAAACCGACCGCGAGTCCTTTCCGTAGGGGTAGCTGCACCGCCCCACCACCGAGAAGCACTCCCCTCCATCGATGCTGTGCGCCAGCACCATCGGGTAGGCGGGAAGCTGGGACTCGCTGAACTGCATCACCAGCAGCCCTCCGGCCACCAGCGCCGTCGGATAGACGCGGTCGAAGCCCGGCGAGATCATGCACTGACGCTTGGTCGGGCTCCAGGGGGTGTCGGCTCCGGGAGAACGCGAGAAGAAGAGGTCGCGAGTCTTGCGGGCCGGGTCGTCCTGCTGCCAGATCACCATCGGACGCTTCCCCGGCGGCAGCAGAGCGGTCACCCGGCCCAGGGTCGCCGTGGGCAGCGGCCCCTCCTGGACCGTCCAGTCGGGCCCTCGGGAGGCGGGGTTCCCCCAGGCGACGTGGAGCGGCTTGCCGGCCTCGCCCTCCCACACCGCCAGCAGCGGCGCGCGCGCATCGCCCGGAGCGGCGGCGGCGATCACCGTGGTGACCCCGTCCTCCGGGGCCGGCGCGAGCGGCCTGACCGGAGACCAGCTCCCCGCGTCCGGATCGGTGGTCGCCGCGTGAAGCCAGGGGATGCCCTCGCGCCGCCGCGTGAACAGCAGGTGGAATCGAGCCCCGCGCGCAGCGAGCGCAGGCTCGGCCGTCGACTCCACCTCGAGCGTGCCGTCGGCCGGCGGACGCGACCACCTGGCGCCGTCCCACAGGGCCACGCCCAGACGGCGATCGGGCCGGGACCAGGCCACCAGCACGCGCTCTCCCATCGCCGCGCTGCCGTGCCGCACGCAGCTCTCTCCGTCCCCGGAGGTCCTCAGGCCCCGATACGCGAACTCGGCGGAGAGCGTGCCGTCCGGGGGTGGCCTTACCGGGGCCCGGGGCGGGACCGTCGCCGGCCGTTGAGCCGCAAGGGGGGGCGGCGCAACGGGAGCGACGGCGGCCCTGAACCTGCCCGAACGGAACGCCAGCACGACGCCGAGCCAGAGAATCAGCGACACCGCCGCGGCCAGCTTCCACGAACGCCGCCGCTTGTGCGCCCGGCCCGGCCCGACCGCGGCCGCAACCGGCGCCGACGGCCGCCGGGCCGTCGTCCGCACGGCCGCCACCAGCGCCCGGTGCAGCTCGCGCGCCGACCGGAAGCGGCGGCCCGGCTCGAACTCGACGCAGCGGTCGATCACGGCCGCGACCTCGGGGGGAACCTCCGGCGCCAGGCTGTCGACGGCGGGCAGCCGCGCGCACATCCGGGCCACGAGCAGCTCCGGCCCGTGCAGCTCTTCGAAGGGGATGCGGCCCGTCACGACCTCGAACATCGTGACGCCCAGACTGTAGATGTCGGCCAGCGGACCGGGCGGCTTCTCGCCCAGCTGCTCCGGCGCCAGGTAGCGCCCCGTTCCGACCACGAACCCGGTCCTGGTGAGCCGCTCGGAGCCGCTGACCAGGGTGAGGCCGAAGTCGGTCAGCACCGCCCCGCGCTCCGGCACGCCGGTCATCACGTTGCCGGGCTTGATGTCTCGATGGACCACGCCCACGGCGTGGACCTCGTGCAGCGCGTCGGCCAGAGGAGTGAAAACATCCAGAAACTCCCGCGCATCGAACGGGGGCGGCGGCCGGGGCACGCCCACCTGCGTTTCCTCCGGGCGGCGCCGGTCGAGGCTGGTGCCCGGCAGCAGCTCCATCACGTAGTAGAGCCGGCCCTGTTCCTCGCCCCAGTCGAAGATCCTCACGATGTTCGGGTGGCTCAGCCGCGCCAGCACCTGCGCCTCGCGCTGGAACCGCTCGACCGTGCCGGGCTCCAGCAGCACCGGCCCCGACACGACCTTCACCGCCACGTCGCGCCTCAGCTCGGGGTCGCGGGCCCGCAGCACGACGCCCATCCCCCCGGCGCCTATCCGCCCGATCACCTCGTAGCGGCCGTACCTCTCGGGAAGCGCGTCTCTGGCCACGATTCCGAGTCTAGCAAACGCCGGGAGCCGCGGCCCTCGAGCCTCGAGTCCCGGGCCTCAGAGCGGCCGCTCGCCGGCGAAGAACCTGGCGAGCCGCACGATGACCATCACCCGCTCGCCCGCGGCCAGACCCAGCGAATCCAGCTCGGAGCGGGTCATCTCCACCACCAGCCGCGTTCCGCCGGGCAGCCCGACGAGGACCTTCCCCTGCCCCCCCACGCGCTGGATCCGCAGGACCTCGCCGAGCAGCTCGGAGGCGAAGCCGTCGGTGGGGCGCGTGAGCGAGATGTCGTGCGGCCTCACGAAGACCTGCACCTGCTCGTCGGGGCGCGCCGCCGCGGGCGCCGGCACCACCAGCGGCCCGAACTCGACGTGGCCGTTGCGAACCGTGCCCTGCAAGTGGTTGGAGCCGCCGACGAAGCCGGCGACGAACGGCGTGGCCGGATGGTCGTAGATGTCGCGCGGCGAGCCGGTCTGCACCACCCGTCCGCTGGCCATCAGGATGACGTGCTGGCTGACCTCGATCGCCTCGGCCTGGTGCGTGTAGAGCTGGCGCAGCGCGCGAGCGCTCAGCGCCTCCGGGCATCCAGGGCGCCGAACGGCTCGTCCATCAGCAGCACCCTCGGACGGATGGCCAGCGCCCGGGCGAACGCCACGCGCTGTCGCTGGCCCGCGGAGAGTTCGGCGGGCACCCGGTTGCCCAGCCCCTCGAGCTGCACCAGGTGCAGCAGCTCGGCAACCCGCTCCCGTAGCTCGCCCCGGGCCGTCCTGCGCACCGACAGCCCGAACCCGATGTTCTCCCGCACCGTCATGTGCTGGAACAGGGCGTAGTTCTGGAAGACGAACCCCACCCCGCGCTTCTGCACCGGCGATCCCTCGCAGTCCAGGTCGCCGATGGTGACCCGGCCGCTGTCGGGCCGCTCCAGCCCGGCGATCAGCCGCAGGACGGTGGTCTTGCCCGCCCCCGAGGGGCCGAGCAGCGTCGTGATGGCCCCTTCAGGCGCCTCGAACGACACGTCGTCGACCGCGGGGGAGCCTTCGGCGGAGAACCGCCGGCACAATCCCTCGACACGCACGCTCATCGCGGAAGCCCCGACCGGACCTTCAACGCGGGCGGACCGGCTCTGCTCGAAACCCGGAGTTCGGACATGAATCTCGCGTCGATTCTACCACCCCGGCGCGCTCTGTCCCCAGCGAACGCCGACCTATCTCCGGCGGCCGCCCCGTCGTCTCAACGGGTGACGGCCGCGAACCCGGCGGCCGGCGCGAAAGGAGACCCGGATGTCCAGCCGACGCCCCGTGAACCTGCCGGGCCTGGTGGCCTTCTGCCTGGTGCTGTCCGTCCTGACCACCGGCTGCACCGACTCCCTCTGTCAGAGCGGCAGCGGGTCGTCCTGCGGCAGCTCGGGCGGCAACTGCTCGAGCAAGAGCGGCGGCTGTTCGGCCGGCCCCTCCTCCTGCGGAGGCTCTTCGTGCAACGGGTCGTCCTGTCGGTCCGGACAGACCTGTCAGGCCGCCGGCAGCTCCTGCGCCGGTCAGCCGGCCCAACCCGCGAGCGAGTCGGGGACGGCGCTGGCACCGGCCGCGAACGAGAGCACCGGGAACCTGGTCACCGCGGACTCCGACGGCTCCGCATCATGAGCCCGGGCGGGCCCCGGATAGGCCGCCGCGTCAGAAGACCGCGTAGACGAACGGCGCAGCGGCCGTCTCGGTGAGCAGCACCAGGATCAGCACCAGGGCGACCACGAGCAGCGCCGGGATGGCCCACCACATCGCGTTGCCACGCAGGATCTGCACCAGAGAGGTCTGCGACGAGGGCGCGGGCGGAGGGGCCTGTTCGACGGAGGGCTCGGTCATCGGGGGAGGGCTCGATCGTGAGCTACCATACGGGAACGATTCTACCTCGCCCCGGGCCACCCGTGCACCGGGGGCCGCGCGGGCCTGGAGAAGGGCTCGCCACGACGGGCTCGAGTCCGGACGCCCGGCGGACCTCCCGGCGGGCGAAGGTGGGCTCGCAGCGCCTCCAGACAGGGCGCCCAGGGAACCAGCCCGAACGCCAGCGCCTCGATCGCCCTCGGAGCGAGAAGCGCTCTGGTCCCCCGCGAGAGCCCGAAGACAACCTCGGCCAGCAGATAGTCGACCACGGCTCCGTAGCGTTCGAGAAGTTCGGACCGATCCCAGCGCGGACGCTCCATGAGGACTTGCGAAAGCTGCCCGGAGAGCCCGGCCCCGGCCTCGTCGGCAAGCGCGCGCAGGCGGTCGACGCCGGAGAGGATGAACCGCTGGCGAAGGTACACGCCCGCCAGGGTGAGGGCCAGCTCGGGCCAGGCTGGCGCACGGATCTCGACGACGGCCCACGCCGTTTCGAGGGCGTGAAGGCCTCCAGGAATATCCCCGGAGGCCTGCAGCGCCTTCCAGAGCAGCAAGTGGTTTCGCGGGTCCCGCGGCTCCTTGGCCTCCGCCAGGGTAGCCAGCACGTGCGCTTGCTCGGCTCGTCCCTGGTCGATCAGGAGCTGCGCTTCCAGGCGAAGCCAGGCGGGCTCCTGGTTGCGCTGGAGCTGCAGAGCCATCAGGTCGTCCGCGAGCCCCTCCTCGCCCTTGGACACCCTCCCCACGCCGAGCAACAGGTTGAGTTCCGGGCGCTGCCGGATGGCCGGGGCAGCCAGCGACGCCCAGGCGTAGAGCTGGCCCCACTCGCCACGATAGGCGAGCGACCAGCCGACCTCGACTACCTGCGCGAGCGTCAACCGCTCCGGCTGCAGCGTGCCCAGGTGCTGGACCGCCTCGACCCTGTCCCCGGCAGCGAGCGCGAGGGCGATCCTCATCGCGGCCACGGAGGGCGCGGGCGCGCCGTGCCGCTCGGCCTCGTCCGTCGCCGCTGCCGCCGCGGACGGGTCGCCCAGCACCAGCAGCAAGCTCGCTCGTGCCAGGTGCAGCCAGGAATCGGCCGGCATGACGAGGAGTTCTCGCCCGGCAGCCTCCAGCGCCTCGCGATACCAGCCCTGGAGCGCGAACTTCAGCACGGCGCGGTGCATCGGATCCGGAGCCGGCTCGGGATCGACCACCTCGACCCACGGGTTGCGAAGGCGCCAGCGCGAGACCACGGCGGCCAGACCCGAGCCGTCCGGAAGTCTCTCGAGACGCCGCGCGAGGTCGTCGAGGTGCCGGCGCGGGAGGGTCCGCAGCGTGGCATCGCCCGCCTGCCATCCGTCGATGGCGCGCCAGCTCGAGAGAATGGTCAGACCGCGGGTCAGATGGGCCGAGCCCTCGACGGCCAGTCCGAGTTCGACCTCCGTCGCGGCCAGGTCGAACCACACGCCGGCGTCCCCCGGGTTCTGCCCGGCAGCGGCCTGGAAGGCGCGCCTCGCGGCCGGCAGCTCGCCGCATCGGGCCAAGCTCCGCCCCAGGCCGAGCAGCGCCTCGAAGGATTCAGGTACGTCGCTCGCGATCTCCCGGTAGATCCGGCAGGCCGCCTCGCAATCGCCGGCTTCGAGCAGTCTGCGGCCCACCCAGAGCCGCTCGCCGGAGCTGCGAGACCCTTCCAGCGATCTGGGCTGCCGCGGCCGCAAGAAGGAGGAGGCAAACTCCGGGCGAGAGATCTGCCCGTCGCCATCCAGGTCGACCGGCATCTCCGCCGGCTGGCGTATCAACGAACCCCACTCGTCCGGGGACAGCAGGCCGTCGCCATCGCGATCGATACGAGCAAAAGCGGCCTCCAGCGTCCGGGACTGCGAGGCACACCGTTCCAGCAGGCCCTGTCGAGGGCCGGCCGCCTCGGCGTTGCCACGGCGCATGGTGCCGCAGAGCGTCAGCAGAACCGCCAGGATCGCGATGCCGCGGCGCCGTGGACGGATCGGCGGCGGCTCCGCCGGCTTCCTTCCCGGCGAGCGGCCCTTGGAACCTGTCCGAGAATCCCGGCCTGCTGCGGCCGGCTGCAGGGCCGCCATCCGGCGTTCCCGGCTCGAGTCGTCCTCGATGGAGCGCACGGCGGCTACACCTCCGGGCGCCTCGGATCCGCGGCCTTGGCTGGTGGCCCTTCGCTCGGCCTCGCTACGACCAGGGTCCTTGGATGGGCTCCTGGGGCTCGTCTCACGCGATATCAACGTCCGGACTCCTCGGAAGCTCACCAGTAGCCAAACAGAGCGCGAGCCCGGCGCTCCCGTTCGCCGGAGCTGGCGCCGGCGGTGGGCGGGGGAGCGGGCAGGGCTTCCAGCCAATCTGTCAGCCGGCTCTCGAGAAGCCGAACCTCCCCGGGAAGCCGGCCGGAGAGTTCCCGGAGCTCCGCCGGATCTCGTTCCGGTTCGTACAGTTCCGCGGCGCCCGGCGGTAGCTGCCCCTCCGCGAGCGGGCGGATCAGGTGCCAGCGGTTCGTTCGAACGCTTAGCATCCGGACCTCCGCGGCGAAGGCGGCACGCGATTCGTCGGGTGCCGGCGGCTCGCCAGGACGAAGCCACGGGACCTGTGATCGCCCCTGAAAGGTGCGGCTACGGGGGAGGCCACAGAGTTCGAGCAGGGTGGGCGCCAGGTCGACCAGTTCGACCACCTGGCTCACCTGTCGGGACCGGGCGACCCCCGGTCCGGCGATGACCAGGGGAACGTGGAGCAGCACCTCGCGCACCTGGCCCCCGTGACCGAAGCGGCCGTGCTCGCCCAGTTCCTCGCCGTGGTCTCCGGCGACCACGAGCAGGGTGCGCTCGCGCACGGCGGCGCCCTCGAGCGCCTCGACGAACAGGCCGAGCCACGTATCGGCGTAGGTAACGGCGCCGTCGTAGTGGGCCCTCAGGTGCCCGACGTCGGCCTGCGACAGCGGGACTCTGCGCGGGGGCAAGCGGAACGGCAGTCCCAGCTCGCCGGTCGCGCCCGGGCCGGGAGGCGGCGCGTCACCCAGCCACAGCGACGTCGTCCAGGGCCTGCCCGGCGGGGGCCTGCCCGGCGGGGGCCTCGCAGTCGAGGCCGGCGCCGCATCCGGGTCGGGCGGCGGCACCAGCGCCTCGACCATCCCGGGGGTGAGGCTCTCCAGTCCGGGGCCTTCCCGGGTTCCCATCACCAGCTCCGGGTCGAAGCGGTTCTCCTCGAGATCGACCAGGACCTCGGGCCGCAGGAAGCCGGGCATGTGGACCGGGCCCCGGTAGGAAGGCTCGTACAGCTCCGCGAAGCCCAGGGGCGGACTGTAGGGCGCGTGGGCATCGAGGCCGTGGATCAGCATGAAGAACGGCCCCGACTCGTTGCCGGCGAGCCAATCGACGGCCTCGGGCACGGTGGTGGCCAGGGAGACCTCGAAGGTCCGGTTCCGGTAGATGCCGAAGCCCCTCTCCAGACCGTGTCCCGGCGCCAGGTGCCCCCCGCAGGTAAACGCCGCCGTTCTGTACCCGCAGGCCGAGAAGATCTCGGCGAGGGTGGGTGCGTCGGCGGGCAGGCGGTCGGCCGTGGAGAGGACGCCCGTCGAGGGCGGATACCGGGAGGTGAAGATGGACGAGTAGCTGGGTAAGCTCCAGGTCGCCTGGGAGTAGGCGCGCCGGAAGGAGGCGCCGCCGGCGGCCACCCGGTCGAGCGAAGGAGTGGTCTGCCGGGGGTAGCCGAGATGGTGCACGCGATCGGCCCGGAGCGTGTCGATGAAGAAGAGAACGACGTTGGGCGGCCGAGCGGCGGCCGTCTCGGCAGGCAAGCCCGGAGCAGGATCCGCCGCCAGCCATAGAATCGCCAGGGCGAGCGGCAGGCCCGCCGCCCGCAGCCTCGAGGGGGGCTGCGCGGAGAGAGGCAACTACTTCGGGACGCCGGGGAGAGTCCCGGGTTCGGGGGTCTCGACGGCGCCGGACTTCACGAGCACCGCCACGCGCTCCTCGAGATGCTTGGTCTCGAACTTGAGCTTCTTCAGTCGCTCGATCACGGCCTTGAGCAGTCTGACGTTCCGGGTTTCGAAGTAGCTGAGGGCCAGATCTTCCCAGGCTCCTCGGTGACCGGGGAACACGGCCAGCGCTTCTTTGTAGAGCTTCATGGCCTTCGGGAAGTCGCGGGCTTCGAAGGCGGACGCCGCCGATTCGTGGAGCTTGCAGGCGGCCTGGAACTCCTTCTGGCCGGGAGGGCTCTTGGGCACGGGAATCCCGAACGGGTTGTTCGGTTCCAGCGCCTCGGGAGGGGCACTCTTGGGAGTCGGCGGCTTGGGTCCCTGGCTCGCGCGGACCTTCTTGATCTGCTGCTCGAGGCCGGAGACGTTGCCGCCGAGCACCCTCGCCTTCTTCACGCAGTACTCGGCGTTGTCGAGCTGGGCCGCGATCATGTAGACGATGCCGAGGTCTTCCCAGGCGGGAGTCAGGTTCGGGTTGATCTTCAGTGCTTCGACGAACTTGGCGGCGGCACCGGTGTAGTCCTTCTTGCCCATCAGCTTGCCGCCGTCGTTGTGAAGCTGGATTGCACGGGCACGCGCCTCCTGCTCCTTCTGCCGCTGCTCAGCGGCCGGATCCGGCTTGCTGGGCTGGCCGGTTTGGCCCGGTTGGCCGGTTTGGCCCGGTTGGCCGGGCTGGCCGGTTTGGCCCGGTTGGCCGGGCTGGCCGGGCTGGCCGGGCTGATCCATCTGACCTGGTTGACCTGGTTGACCCGGTTGGCCGGGCTGTGCCAGGAGAGAGGGCGCCCACGCAGGCGTGACGACGAGCAGGCAGGCGACAACCGCCAGGAGTTCGTAGGTGCGGCGCATCCGGG
>CAZSVK010000249.1:0-9039 GCA_964610245.1 uncultured bacterium | reverse complement strand
CAGGGGAGTGCTGCTCCCCTGCTGGGGTGCGGGGCAAGGCCCCGACGGGGTGCGGGGCAGAGCCCCGCGGGACCACTTCTGTGAGATGATCCCTTCGATGACCGGGCAGGAGATGCGACCCGACGGGCCCATGGCCGAGCCGCGAGCACCGCGCCAGCATGTTCGCCGGGCTCTCGAGGTTGTCACGAGCCTGTTCCTCGCGGGTCTGTGGCTTGCGATGTGGCCGGTGCCGCGAGCCTGGCTGCTGGGCCTGGCCCGGGCCCTGGCCCCTCTCGTCGCCCGGGCAGGCCGCTTTCGCGTGGCGCGGAAGAACCTGCGCATCATCCGGAGCGTCTACCCAGCCGCGTGGAAGCGCCGCCCGGAAGACCGCATGATCGCCGAGGCCGTCCGCCATCAGTTGAGCACGATCGTCGATCTCTTCAAGCTGGTCGCAAGTTCCAGGCAGGACACCCTCGCGCTGACGACCATCCGTGGATGGGAGAAGCTCGAATCGCTCATGCGAGACCGGCGAGGGGTCGTGCTGGTGGCGGCACACCAGGGCAACTGGGAACTCACGGGCGCCGCCCTCGCGGCCCGTGGCCTTCCCGTCCACGCGCTCTACTTCGAGCAACTGTCGCCGGCGCTGGATCGCTTTCTGGCGTGGGCCAGGGCGCGCTCGGGGATGCGATTGCTGCATCGGAGGCGCGGCCTGCGGGAGTGTCTGCGGGTGCTCCGGGAGGGCGGAGCGGTGGGCTTCGTGGCCGATCAGGACGGTTCCCGAGATGGTATCTGGTCGGACTTCCTGGGGCGGCTGGTCTCGATGCCGCGCGGGCCGTACGAGTTCGCCCGCCACGCCGGTTGTCCGGTGGTGCCGGTTTCCTGCCGTCGGCTGGAAGACGACTCGTACGAGATCTCGGTCGAGGAGCCGCTGACCGTCGAGCGGCCCGACGACACGGAGGCGGCGTGCCGCCGGGTGGTGGCGCTGTTCGAAACGGGCGTGGCCGCCGCCCCCGAGCAATGGCAGCTCTTCTACGATCGATTCTGGCTCCGGCACATCCCCCGGCTGGCAGAGCTGGGCCTGCTCGACCGGGCCCGGCAGGAGGCGGAACGCGATCGGCTGCTGGCGGAGGGGACGGTGGACGAGGTCGAGGAAGACCGGAGCTTCCTCTCGGGAGCTCCGCTCCCGAACCCTCGCGAGGGGCGAAGTTCGCCCCTCGACCCCCCGATGACTGGAGAGAGTCTTGCCCACGCTCGCGGTTCAGAGTCCTCCGAGGTGCCGCTCGGGCCTGGACTCCCATTCTCAGGGCCGGGTGGCACCCCTCCTCGCAGGGGTCCGGGGACAGCATCCCCGGAAGAACGTCACGACCATCACTCGCCGGCCGCCCTGCTGCGGCTGGCCTATCTCTTCTACCTGCCCATCTTTCTGGCCTCCGTGGCCTGGATGGCCTATCGAGGCCGGCTCGCGACCTGTCTCTGGACAGGCGCGGGACTCGAGCTGGCTATCTCCCTGGCGCTGGCCGTCGCCATGGCATTCCTCACGATACTGGGCTCTCGCCTGCTCACGCGGTGCTTCATCTGGGGCGAGCAGCTCGAGGAGGCGTTCCGGGAGATCCTGGGGCCGGTCGACGTCTCGACCGCCCTCCGGCTGGCCGCCATCAGTGGCTTGGCCGAGGAGGCCCTGTTCCGCGGAGCGCTGCAGCCGGAACTCGGCCTGTTCTGGGCCAGCCTTCTCTTCGGGCTCGTTCACTTCCCGGCGGAGCCGCGGCTGCGACCCTGGACGATCTTCGCCTTCGTCGTCGGCGCCGGTCTGGGGGTCCTCTACGACACCACCGGCGGACTGCTGGCGCCGGTGCTCGCCCACTTCCTGATCAACGCCGTGAATCTGACCTGGCTAGGCCAAGTCGGGCCCGGCTCCGGCCCTCCCGACGCCGACGATTGGAAGGCGCCTATTGTGTCTGGCGACACCGGTAATCCGGGTCTATCCACATTTTCCGGACCCGAACCCGATCATGCCGACGATTACTCTGTCAAGCATGAATGAACCGCCGAAACCCGCATCATATGAACCATCATAGCGTTTCTTCCAGGTAACATATGGAACGCTATGACATGGCACCCCGGAGCCATGATTGTGGATTAGTGTGGAAAACCGGCCAGACCCCGGAACGAGAGCCGCACGCGCCGGTGGATGGAGCGGCCGGCAACCGGAAAACGATGACGTCTCGAGTTCAGCGCGAGAACATCCAGCTCTTCTCGGCCTGTTCTCCGGAGGGGGCCGAAGCCTTCCACATCGCGGCGGTGGCGACGGCCGCCTGGGCGAGCTGCTCGGCCGTCAGCTCGCCGAGGGCAGCGTTGAGCTTCTCGTAGTACTTGCCGCTCTTCATCGGGAAGTTGGCGCGACGACCGGTGATCTTGTTGTCGGTGTCGACGACCTCGGCGACATGTTGATGGGTCTTCCAGGTGAAGCTCGCCACGTAGGTCGCGGGGTCGGCCTGGTATCGGGCCGTTTCTTCCCGCAGTCCGCCGTGGTTGCTCAGATAGAGCGCAGCCAGATCGCGTGCCCGCTTCTCGAGTTCCTTGGAGTAGTGGTTGAGCAGCCCCGACTCGTAGCGAACGTGGACCGACATCCCCTCCGGATCGTCCAGATCGAAAGCGTTGTCGGTGGCCCGGCCGTCGTGGTTGTCGGTGGTATGCAGCGGCTGATGCGCGTCGCCCACGTAGTGCGCCAGGTAGCCTGCCCGTCGCAGCCACTCGGTGCGGTGGTTGCCGCGCGCCGCCCGCGCGAGCCATCCCTGGGTCTCTTGAAGGCTCGCGACCAGGCGGCCATCCTTCACGCTCTGGTTCGCCAGGCACTTGCGAAAGCTGTCGAGGTCGGTGGCCTTTCCCATCTTCTCCAGGTTCAGGTAATGCCGAGAGCCCTCCTCGGGCGGACGCTTGTGATTACGCTCCAGGCCAGCGATCTGGTCGGGTAGCACCACATTTCGCTCGAGCACGGCGAAGTTATCTTCGCCCAGAAGGGAAGCTCTCTCCCCGGGAGGCATGAGGTCGATCGCCATCCGTAGAATCATCCGATGGCCTTCGAATCCCCACCCAAAGGCGGGGCCGGTCATGGTGAGAACGGCAACGGCGGCCAGGAGCGTGGCGAGAACGCGAGAGTGCTGGGTCATGGGGATCCTCGGAGGTGCAGGCCGGTGATGGTGAGAAGGCGCGGCGGAGTGCCGAAAGCCCATCATGTCATGGCGCCGTGCTGAAGGTCGACAGGAAAGGCGTCGTCATCTGGATCAGCCCCAGGTCGGTGGCCTGGATGGCAACGTTGATGGTGACCACCGAGCTGGACGGCAGCAGCACACCCGGATTCAGGGAATAGCTCATCACGGTACGGCGGGGGGTGGTGCCGGTCTCGCCGAAGATGAAGGTGCCGCTGGTGGTTCCGAACCGCTGGCCTTGGCTGGTGAGGCTGAAAGCGCTCCTGACCGAATCGGTGTCCATCAGCTCGGTGAATTCGACGCTGATGACCGGCTGGCGAGACTGGTTGACGGAGCCCGGCACCGGCAGCAGCGTGCCGGTGTTCACGAACGGTGGAGTGGCGTCGGTGGTGAAGGCGAAGGTCAGGGGCACCGGCGTCGGGTTCCCGGCGAGATCCTGGGTCGAGATACGGACCGTGTACTGGGTGTTTCCGAGCAACAGCGCCGAGGTGGTGTAGAGCAGGCGCGTGGTCGAACCGAAGGTGATGGTGCCGTTGGCGCCTGTTCTCGGCGTGGCCCGCGAGGGAGCTATCGAGAAGCCGCGTCGGGTGGCGGCCTGATCGACCGCCTCGGAGAAGTCGACCACGATCGGCAGGGTCTGGAAACGGTTCACGGCAACCTCGGTCGCCCCGTCGACGGGATCGGTGAAGGAGAGCGCCGGAGCGGTGCTATCGATGTAGAACGAGATGCTGATGGCGGTAGCCACCGCGGTGCCACCCAGATCCTTGATGCCGGTAGTGGCGGTGGCGACGACCGGGTTGGGGTCGGCCCCGATGGTCGTGGAGGGTGTGAAGACGACGCTCTGGCCGCTCGGGGTCAGCACCACGGCGCCCGGGATCGCGACCCCGTTTCGGGTGACGGTGAAGGTCGAGGTGTTGACGGAAGCCGGGTCGAGCCGCTCGTTGAAGTTGAACGTGATGGTGGTGCTGGGGGCGACGTTGTGGGCGTCGTTGGCCGGGATCGTCGGGTTGCTGTCGGTCAGCTTGGGGGCCACGTTCTCGATGACGTAGGTGAGGACGAAGTCCTGGCTGCCGTTAGCCTGGCCGAGGGGAACGCCGACCACGCTGAGCAGGTTGCGGCTGACGGTCACGGTCACGCTGGTGCCGGCCGGGATGTTGGCGTGGGTGATCAGCGCGACCTGGTTGTTGTTCGTGAAGGTGACGACCGGGCTGGCCGACGCCGGCTGGAAGCTGATGTTGGCCAGGGCGCTGCTGATGTCGACCGGCTCGCCGAACTCGAGTCTGACGGGAGTATCGGCCTGCGCCTGGGCCGCCGGCGTCTGCTGGGCCGGATCGGAGCTGATTACCCGGAACTGACCGATGTTGGGCGTGGTGAAGCGGGCGACGTAGTTGGCAGTCAGTGGCACCTGCTGGGCCGTGTCGTCGTGGGCGCTGTTGAGGACCATCACCACGTAGGCCTGCCCGAGCACGAAGGGGTTGTCGGGGTGGGTGAACACGAGCCGGGTGTTGCCGGTGTCGAGCGCGAAGGTGCCGACGACCCGCGGCGACAGGTTGAAGGCGCTGGTCACCGAGGCCGGATCCATCGAGCGCGAGAAGGTCAGCTCGATGGCACTGCGGATGTCGACGTTCGCGGCGTCGTCCATCGGACGCAGGCGATTCTGCGGGTCCCTGAGCTGGCCCGAGACGGTCGGCGGCTGGGAGGCAGCGCCTGTCGTGAAGGTCACCGTCAACGCCTCGAAGACGGTGTGGTCTTCCGCTTGCACGCCCTGGACGATGACCTGATAGGCGGTGTTCGGCTTCAGGGCCGCCCGCGGGAACAGCGTCACCTCACGCCGGGTCGCGTCGTAGGTGAACGAGCGATCGACCAGGATAGTGTGGGCCACGGTGCGCGAGGCCTCCTGGACGATCAGATTGCCGGCCACGAGCGTCGCCTGGTCGACGGCCACGGGAAAGCTGATCACGATCGCCTTGCGCGTGTCGATGCCGGCGGCGTTGTTCGCCGGATCGGTCACGACGATCGGCAGGCGCGTGATGATGTTCTGGTTGAACGGATCGTTGGTGTTGCTCGCGCAACCGACGGCCGTGGCCGCAACGGCCAGCAGGGCGATCCAGAGCCAGCTCGTGACGGGTTGGTACCTGGTCATCTGCAGCACCTCGGCGGCTTCCTCTCAGCGCGGGCATTGCCCGCCAACCAGGACCGTTATCACAGAGACACAGAGGCACGGAGGCACAGAGTGGCGTTTGGTTCTTCTGGAATCAACTCCCCCTCCGTGTCTCTGTGTCTCTGTGTTCTCTGTGATTGGTCAACCTCGTTCCACTGTCGAATCCTTGGGCTCTGTGACGATCTTCGCGAACAGTAGATCAGTTCACCGGGATGACGATCACTTCGTCGGGTTTGACCATCCTGAGCTTCTCGCGGGCCACCTTCTCGGTGCCTTCGTCGGTCTTCATGAACTCCAGCTCGCGAGTCAGCCGTTCGATCTCGTCCTGGGCCTCCACGACCTTCGCCCGCTCCTGCTCCAGCTTCTGCTCCAGTTTGCGGATCTCGATGTACTGATCCAGGTACAGCTTGGAGATCAGGACGAAGAGGACGATGCACCCGGTGATGAAGAGGAACTGGAACACCCCGCTCGAGATCGGGGTCGGCGGAGACGGAGGAAGCTCGTCCTCAGGCGTGACGGCCTCCTCCGCTTCGGCACCTCTTTGCGAGTCTGCGGACATCACTCGGGCTCTTCGAAGCCGCCTCCCGCGTCATCCACATCCAGGGCCGGCAAGGTCTGCTGCGCGCTGTCCTCGCCGTCGTCGACGATCGGTTCGGGCTTCACGACCGTCACGGAGATCACCTTGTCGTTCTCGGCAAGATCGATGACGCGGACCCCCTGGGTGTCGCGCCCGATCTTCGAGATGGACGAGGCGTTGACGCGGATGATCTTCCCTTCGCGGGTGCTGACGATCACCTCGTCTTCGTCGTCCACTTCCCGGAACTCGGCCACCTGGCCGTTGCGCCGGTTCACCTTGATGTTGATGATGCCCTTGCCGCCGCGGCTCTGCAGACGATACTCGCCCATCTCGGTGCGCTTGCCGTAGCCGTTCTCGGTGACGACCAGCAGGCAATCGGCGTCGCCGCCGGCGACCTCCATGCCGACCACCTCGTCGTCGCGCTCGAGCGTGAATCCCTTCACGCCCTGGCTGACGCGGCCCTTCGAGGGGACGCCCACAACCTGGGTGCCATCGGGCCGGGTCACGTCGGCCTCCGGGAACCGGATGGCCTGCCCGTCGCGCGAACCCAGGATGATGTGGTTGTCGCCCTTGGTGAGCGCCACGCCGACCAGCTCGTCATCCTCGCTGGCGAAGCGCAGGCCGATGATGCCGTTCTGCCGCATGCAGCTCGCGTACTCGGAGAGCGACGTGCGTTTCACGAGGCCCTTGCGGGTGGCCATCACAATGTACTCTTCGCTCTCGAAACCCTTGACCGGCACGATGGCGGTCACCTTCTCGTCGGGCCGCAGGTTCAGCAGGTTGGCGATGGAGCGGCCCTTGGACGTGCGGCTGCCTTCGGGCACGTCGTAGACGTTGGCCGCGAAGCACTTGCCCTGGGTCGTGAAGAACATCAGGATGTCGAACGTGTTGGCCACGAACGTGCGCTCGACGAAATCCTCTTCCTTCAGGCCCATACCGGAGAGACCCTTCCCGCCGCGGTGCTGCTTGCGGTAGGTATCCACCGGCAGGTTCTTGATGTAGCCGGTGCGCGTGACCGTGATGACCTTCATCTCGTTGACGTAGAGATCGCGCGGGTCGAACGTGCTGGTGTCGACGATGAACTGCGTGCGGCGTTCGTCGCCGAACCTGGCCTTGACGTCCCTCAGCTCGTCGGCGATCAGCGCTTCGATCTTGTGAACGTCCGAGAGGATGTCCTTCAGGCGCGCGATGGTCTTGCGCACCTCGGCCAGCTCTTCCACGATCTTCTGCGTCTCCATGCTGGTCAGACGCTGCAGGCGCATCTCCAGGATGGCGTCCGACTGGATCTGGGTCAGTCCGAACTGAGCCATCAGGCCCTGCCGGGCCTCTTCCGGGTCCTTCGACTTGCGGATGAGCTTCACGACCGCATCGATGTGATCGAGCGCGATCTTCAGACCTTCCAGGAGGTGGCACCGGTCTTCGGCCTTGCGCAGCTCGAAGCGTGTGCGCCTCGTGACCACCTCGCGCCGGTGCTCCAGGAACTTCGCGGCCAGCTGCTTGAGATTGAGCTGGTAGGGCCGCTGGTCGACCAGCGCGACCATGTTCACGCCGAACGTGGTCTGCAGCTGCGTCATCTTGTAGAGCTGGTTGAGAATGACCTGGGCGTTCTCACCTCGCCGGATCTCGAAGACGGCGCGCATTCCCTTGCGGTCCGATTCGTCGCGGATGTCGGTGATGCCGTCGATGCGCTTGTCTCGCACCAGGTCCGCGATGTCTTCGAGCAGCTTGGCCTTGTTGACCTGGTAGGGCAGCTCGGAGACGATGATGTGCTCGCGGTTGCCGCCCATCGGTTCGATGTCGGCCTTGGCCCGAACCACGACGCGGCCGCGGCCGGTGCGGTAGGCCTCGGCGATCTCCGCGCTCTGCAGGATCAGCGCGCCGGTCGGAAAATCCGGTCCCTTGACGATCTTGAGGAGGTCGTCGACCGTCGCCTCGGGCTGATCGAGCAGCAGCAGCAGGGCGTCCACGATCTCGCGCAGGTTGTGCGGCGGAATCTTGGTCGCCAGACCCACGGCGATACCGTCGGCGCCATCGACCAGGAGCGTCGGGATCTTGCTGGGCAGTACGCGCGGCTCTTTCTCCGACTCGTCGAAGTTGGGCGTGAAGTCGACGGTCTGCTTCTCCAGGTCTTCGAGCACCGTCTCGGCGAACTTCGTCAGGCGGGCTTCCGTATACCGGTAGGCGGCAGCGGGGTCGCCGTCGACGGAGCCGAAGTTACCCTGGCCATCGACCATCTCGTAGCGCAGCGAGAAACTCTGCGCCATGCGCACCATTGCGTCATAGACGGCGGAGTCACCGTGCGGATGGTACTTGGCGAGCACTTCGCCGACCACCGCAGCCGACTTCTTGAAGGCCTTGTTGCTCGCCAGGCCCAGCTTGTGCATCGCGTAGAGGATGCGCCGGTGCACCGGCTTGAGGCCGTCGCGGGCGTCCGGCAGCGCGCGGCTGATGATCACGCTCATCGCGTAATCGATGTAGGAATCCTTCATCTCGTCCTCGATAGGGACGGGAATGACGCTCGTCAGTGCTGCTGCAGTGTCCACTTTCATCTACCTCTCGCCGACCGGGCGCAACGGAAGCCGAGGTCGTCGGCCTCCAGGTTCGGGTTGAAGCTCGAGCGATATGAGCACCTGAGCTTCTGGGCCGAGTCCCGGTAGGATCCGCCCTTGAAAACCTTGGATTTACGTATCTGATACCAGCTGTCCGTCCATTCCCAGACGTTGCCAGCCATGTCCAACAAACCGTACGGGCTCTCGCCGCCCTTGAATGAGCCGGGCGCGGCGCTGCGGCCCAGCCCTGTCTCCCGGCAATTGACCTTGCCGGGCTCGTAGTCGTCGCCCCACGGGTACTGGCGGCCGTCGAGACCTCGCGCCGCCTTCTCCCACTCTTCTTCGGAGGGGAGCCTCTTGCCTGCCCAACGGGCGAAGTCCGACGCGTCCTGAAAGCTGACGTAAACCACGGGGCGGTCTCCCGCGCCGGCCGGATGCGTTCCACGCTTCCAGTCCTTGGGGGCCCGGTGGCCCGTCGCCAGCACGAACTTCAGGTAATCGCCGTTGGTGACATCGCCGCGGTCGATGAAGAACGGCGCGACGAACAGGCGCCTGCTCGGCCGCTCG
>CAZSVK010000248.1:0-9049 GCA_964610245.1 uncultured bacterium | reverse complement strand
CTCGGCGTCGCTGCTGCGCGAAGCGCTGCGCCTGGGCTTCCGCTCCAGCGCCGGACCGTTCCGCAGCTTCGCCCACCTGGCGGTGGACCCGCGCCCCTACCAGCTCGTGCCGCTGCTGATGGCGCTCAAGCTCGACCCCGTTCGGATGCTCATCGCCGACGACGTCGGCATCGGCAAGACCATCGAGGCCGCCCTGGTGGCCCGCGAACTGCTCGACCGCGGCGACGCCCGCCGCCTGGCCGTGCTCTGCCCGCCCCACCTGGCCGAGCAGTGGCAGCTCGAACTCTCGGACAAATTTCACCTCGACTGCGAGCTGGTGCTGCCCGGCACCGCCGCCCGGCTGGAGCGCCAGTGCCGCGTGGGCCAGTCGCTCTTCGACGTCTTCGAGCGCGTCATCGTTTCGCTCGACTTCATCAAATCCGACCAGCGCCGCCACGAGTTCCTGCGCACCTGCCCCGACCTGGTCATCGTCGACGAGGCCCACACCTGCACGGCCGGCGCCGACGGGCGCAAGTCCCGGCAGCAGCGCCAGCAGCTCATCGCGGGCCTGGCCGCCGACCCTGCGCGGCACCTGCTGCTGGTCACGGCCACGCCCCACAGCGGCAAGGAGGACGCGTTCCGCACGATGCTCTCGTGGCTGTCTGCGGACTTCGCGGAGCTGCCCGACGACCTGACGGGCGCCGGGAACGAAGCGCACCGCCGCCGCGTGGCGGCGCACATGGTGCAGCGGCGCCGGGCTGACATCCGGAAGTACCTGCAGACGGATACCCCGTTCCCGTACCGGGAGGACCTGCTGCCGGAGCCCACCTACCGTCTCTCCCCGGCCTACCGGGCCTTCTTCGAGCGGATCCTCCGCTATGCCCGGGAATCGGTGCTGGACGAGAAGTCCGGCGCGTTCCACCAGCGTATCCGGTGGTGGTCGGCGCTGGCGTTGCTGCGCTCGATCGCCTCGAGCCCGGCCGCCGCGGCGGAGACGCTGCGGAACCGCAACCCCGCCTCGGAGGCTTCCACCCTCGACGAGGCCGACGAGCTGGGCCGCCGGGCCGTGATGGACCTGGCCGAGGACGAGCCCGAGACCGGCAGCGACGTGGCTCCGGGCGCCGTCAGCGGCGAGGAGACCGCGCCCGAGACCTCCACCGAGCGCCGGCGCCTGCTAGAGCTGGCGCGGGAGGCGGAAGCGCTCTGCGGGACCAAGGACGAGAAGCTGCTGGGGGCGGTGAAGCTGCTTCACCAGTTGCTCGACGAGGGCTTCAGCCCCATCGTGTTCTGCCGCTACATCCCGACGGCCAGGTACCTCGAGAGCGAACTCGGCCAGCGGCTGAAGGGCGTCACGGTCCGGGCCGTCACGGGCGAGCTGCCCCCGGAGGGGCGCCTGGAGCGCATCCACGAGCTAGCCGAGGCGCCCAAGCGGATCCTGGTGGCGACCGACTGCCTGAGCGAGGGCATCAACCTGCAGGAGTGGTTCGACGCGGTCTTCCACTACGACCTGTCCTGGAACCCGACCCGCCACGAGCAGAGGGACGGCCGGGTGGATCGCTTCAACGGCCGGCCGCGGGTCCGGGTGGTGACCTACTACGGCATGGACAACCGCATCGACGGCTTGGTGCTCGACGTGCTGCTGCGGAAACACCGCGCCATCCGCAGCATGCTGGGGGTCTCGGTGCCGGTGCCGGTCAACACGGAGCAGGTGATGGAGGCCATCCTGGAGGGGGTGCTGCTGCGCCAGGGCCGGGACCGCGACGAGCTGCAGCCCTCACTGCCCGAGATGGAGGAGTTGCTGGCGCCGAAGAAGCAGGCCGTCCACCAGGCCTGGGAATCGGCCGCCGAACGTGAGAAGCGCTCGCGCACCGTCTTCGCGCAGGAGACCATCAAGGTCGAGGAGGTGGCCCAGGAGCTGGCTGCCGTCCACGGCGCCATCGGCTCCGGGGTGGACGTGGAGTGGTTCGCCTGCCGGGCCTTCCAGATGCTGGGGGCCGGGGTGACCCGCCGCGACAAGGCCGTGGAGGTGCACCTCACCGGCGTCCCGGCCGCGCTGAAGGAGGCCGTCGGCGGGGTCGACCGGTTGCTCGGCCGCTTCGAGCTACCCGTGAACCCGGGCGAGCTGCACCTGAGCCGCACCCATCCCGTAGTGGAGGCCCTGGCCACCCACGTCCTGGACACCGCGCTCGACCCACAGTCGAAGGCCATCGCTCGCCGCTCGGGCGTCATCCGCACGTCGCAGGTCTCGAAGCGCACGACGCTGCTCCTGCTGCGCGCCCGCTACCACCTCGTGACCCGCCGCGGTGACGAAGAGCGCCCCCAGCTCGCCGAGGACTGCCTGCTGGCCGCCTTCGCCGGCAGCCCCCAGGCGCCCGAGTGGCTCGACCCGGCCGCGGCCGAGAAGCTGCTGGCCGCCCAGCCCGAGGGTAACATCGGTCCCGACCAGGCGACCGACGCGCTGCGCAAGATCCTGGACGGCTTCGACCTCCTGCTCCCCCAGCTCGAGGCCCTGGCCGTGCGCCACGGCTCCGAGGTGCTGGAAGCCCACCAGCGCGTCCGCCGCGCCGCAGCCCTCAAGGGGGTCACTCACCGCGTGGAGCCCCAGCTCCCGCCCGACGTGCTCGGCGTCTACGTGTACCTGCCGCGGTTGTGATGGACGGCCAGCCACCAGGGGTCGCCGGCCTCGCGGGATGGACGGACGTCAGCCGTCAGAACCGCAGACCCTCCCGGCGCAACATCTCCAGCAGCTTGATGCAGGAGAGCTTACGCTGCTTGCAGACGTCCGGGATCATCTGGCGATTAGGGTTGCCACTCGGGGTCTCCTGCGAGACGACGGTGCAGCCGTTGATCACGGCCACGGCGATGACGAACGGATCCGCGGCGTGCTTCTTCTTGAAGTCGACGAGCGACTGGTGGGCCGCGAGTATCTTCGTGACCTCCGCCTGGACAGCCGCGTCGGTGGGCAAGAACATCTGGCGGAGCCCCTTCGCCCACGCGAACACCTCATCGTCGAAGACCTCCAGCTCGCGGAATACCTCTTCGGAAGCCACCACGATGCCGCCGTGCGCCAACTCGGACACCGTGCCCCACACGCCGGGAAAGACGTCCCTGGGGTAGTGCCGGCGGAGATCCCCGAGGGAGCACGTGTCGATGCTGTACCTGGGCACTGCCGGACACGGCGCCGTCACATGCCCACCAGCGCTTCGACCTTCGCGAGGTGCTTCAGCCTGATGCCCAGGTAGTCCGCCAAGTCGTTTCCGGTGATGTGCTCAGAGTGGTAGGCGCCCAGCACCAAGCGGGCGAACCTCTTCCCCACGGACTTGACGACGCCGATGGCCGGGGACAGCGGTTTCCCTTCCTTGATGGGCTTCCGCTTCTCGTACTGCGCCAGCAGCCGGCTACGAGCCGCGCCGTACACCTCGGCCGTGGTCTTCCCCGCCAGCAGCAGGCGCCTCAGCATGACCTCGCGACTAACGCCAAACTGCCGGGCCAGGGCTCCAAGCTCGGCATCCGTCCACGCCATGCCTCGGTGCTGCTTCACCGCCGGATCGGCCAGAAGCTCCGAGCAGGGGACCAGAATCGCCCCTGCCAGTCGGTTGCAGAAGACTTCGGTTCCGGCCTGCCTCGGCCCCGTGACGTCGAGTTCGCAGACCCCGCTCTTCCGGAGGAGAAGATGCGCCAGTTCGTGGAAGAGCGTGAAGGTCCGGCCAGCCGGCGTGTCCTGTCCGTTGAGCACGATGATCGGCAGCGGGGTATCGGCGATCGAGTAGCCACGCATCTCGTCGACGGCCACTCCCCTGGTCTGCAAGATGAGGACGCCGATTCCCTCGACGGCAGCCACCCAATTCCTGAGCGCCACGTCGGGCTGATGCCACCGTCGCTGCGCTTCCATGCCGATGCCCAGCCTGCCCCGCACAACGCCGGCGACGGTCTCCGCGTCCCGATCGGGCTGGGTGATGAGGTCGAAGACCGGCGGCGGCTCGTGCAGGGCCTCGTGCAGGTCCAGGCAGATCTGCCGGCGCTGCAGCGCCCAGCGCACGTGCAACTGGAGGGTCGACGACAGTCCCTGGGACAACGTTCCAGGCAGCTTGCGGAAGTCCTCGACGGGGGGGTGGAAGACCGGCGGCGCCGCAGGCAGGAAGAAGGCGGCCAGTGGCACCCGGTAGATGTGCGCCGCCGTGCGGAGCTGGTTGACAGTAGGGCTCCCGGAACCGGCCTCCCACGCCTGCAGCCGCCCGGGCTGCACGGACAGACGGTGGGCCGCATCATCTCGGTCCATCCCGGCTGATTCACGAGCCCAGACGAGCAGCTCGGACTTGATGATGGCGCGCTCGCTTCGGGACACGGTGCTCTCCCGCCAGACAGTGAACCGCTCCCTTGCCGCGGCACGTCCAGCCGTTCTCTCTCCTCTTCCGGCCGGCGGCTCCCTGGACGGGGCCCTACCGAGAATCTACGGCCTACTCATATCCCGAGGGGTCGAGGGTTGTCAACGGCCCGAGGAGGCAGATATCGCGAACAGCCTCGGATGCTCGCCGCGCTGCGCCTACCGGGTCCCGTCCCACTCGCTCTCCGCTACCCCGGCTTGCTTCAGGATGCGCTGCAGCAGCGGACCCGAGACAGTGCCCTGGTGCGGGTTGGGGATGCGCAGCTTGCGCTGGTACCGGACCATGAACTGGTGGTGCCCCCCGGAGAAGGGGCCCGCGAATCCCAGAGCCCGCAGCCGGCGAATCAAATCCAGGCGGGAGACCGGCTTCACGGCTCAGGCCGCCCGCAGGTTCAGGTCGATCCCGTCGACGACGGGCAACAGGTCCCGGTCCCGAAGCTTCAGGACGATCCACTCCTCCAGGATCTCCCGCAGTTCCCGGCGACACCGGTCCGGATCGTCGCCGTCGACCCAGACACCGGGACAATCAGGAATCTCGCCGTAGAGGGTCCCATCGTCGAGGGTCTCGAACCGGGCCCGCTTCATAAGACTGTCGATGTACTCCGTCAGCATCGGAAACCATGCTACCACGCGCTTCCGAGGCACTGCAGGTCAGGTTGCTCAGGCAGAACCCGTGGAGATCTGGGTGTCTCCTGGCCACCGCCTGGCCCGCCCCTCACGCCCCGCCCTCGCGGTGCGTCGAGCACTCGACGGTGCCGTCGGCCCTGGGCCGGTAGCTGCGCGAGGAACCCGCTCCCTGCCCGGGATCCTGCGGCATCGTCTCGAGCTGGCCCGCATCGTAGAGCGCGCCCACCCACCACTCCTCCGGCCCGTCGACGTGACCGCCCGACTGCTGCAGGAAGCGCAGGGCCGCGGAGAGCGTCTCGCGATGCCGCGCGCAGCAGGCCTCCTCGCTCAGGCCGGCGTAGTACGGGTTGCCGAATCCGCCCTCGGACGTCTGGACGCGCGAGCCGTGGACCTTGCAGGAGACTCCCCTGCCGTCGCCGGGATAGAAGTAGTTGGCGAGCGATTCGGGGCCCTGGCGCAGCTCGCGAGGAGCTTCCTTCAAACAGCCGGTCCGGACCAGCTCGCCGACCGAGTCGGGCGCGATGTGCTCGATGGCCGCCCCGTTGCCCGCCGCGTTGTACTGCGCGATCGCCTCTTCCAGGCGCGCCTGGTTGCTCTGGCACACGGCCAGCTCCAGCTTGCGATCCTGCTCGGTCCCGGCCGCCGGCGCCGCGGGCCCCTCCGCCTCGCTCGAGCGCTCGTCCAGTTCGGGCAACTCGCTGGCCGACCGGGCCGCGCCGCCAGCCGCCTGCACCGTGGCAGCCCCCTCCGCCTGGACGGCCGAGCCCGCCGGCGCGTAGACGAACTGCCGATCGCCAGCGCCACCGGGGCCAGCCACCCCCGCGTCGAAAGTCGGCGCCGGACCCGTCGCGACGGCGGAGGTCGTCCCCGTTCCCTGCGCGCAACCCGAAAACTGAGAGACACACGCCAGCAGCATCATGACCACGGTGAGCGTGACCGAGCAGTTCATGCCTTCCTCCTCTTGCCGTCGCCTCCCGCCGCCTCGAGCGAGGCCGCGGGGGCCGGCGACCGGAGGATGCAGCAGCCGTGCCATACCTGATGACACCGCTCCACCAAAGGGAAAGCCCCCTGGGCGAGCCGCCGCGAGCGTCACCTGCGCGTTACTTCGCAGTCACAGGCCGGTTACCGCGGGCCGCCCGCGCACGGACCCGGCGGCGGCCGAAACGCCGTCAGTTCCTCGACCCGAGTGCGGGGCTCGTGATAGCGCCGGTACCAGTGCGTGAACGTGGTGAACGTGAAGAGCGCGTTGACCGCCGGCACCCGCAACAGCCACCAGAACGCCAGGTAGGCGGTCAGCACGGCCGCGACGAAGTAGAGATAGGTCAGCGCCCAGCCGCCCAGCGTGCTCGTGAGTGGCTCGGGCAGAGTCCCGGCCCCGAACACCCAGCCCAGGACCGCCGCCGCTGCCGGGGCCGAGAGCAGGAAGCCCAGGAGCACGCCCCAGGAATGGCCTGCTTCGACCGCGCCGGTCGGGCAGTAGGCCATGCAACGCATGCAATTCTCGCAGCGAAAGGTCCAGAACGGCCGCGGCCGGCCGGGCCCCTGCATCCGGATGGCCCCGAACGGACAGTCGCGCGCACAGTGGCCGCAGCCGGCACAGCGGTCGCTGGCGAAGAAGAGCTTGCCCAGGAACAGCCGGCCGCTGAGCAGATAACCGAACGACACCGGCAACAGCAGCAGACCCAGGAACAGGCAGAGCCAGCCGCCGAACCACGTGCCGCCGTCGAGCAACGTGCCCAGGAAGCGGCGCGCCACCGGCTCGGCGTGCGCGATGAGGTCATCCACCGTCTCGGCGCAGAACCCCGGGTGAGCGACCGTCCAGTTGGAGGGCATGTCGATCGACGTCACGCCCCGCACGCGGTAGCCCTTCGCCGCCAGGATCGCCGCGATCAGGTAGAGGGCAGTCCCCTCCATCCCGGGAAGCAGTCTCTTGCCGACCTTGCTGCCCGCCCGGGTGACGCAGACGAACGCCGCACGTCCGCCGCCACGAGGCAGCCCGAGCGCGAACCGGATCATCGGCCAGGGGGCGGTGAAGCCGTGGGCCGGCATCAGCAGCCCCAGGAGCGACCCGGCTGCTCCCTGGTCGACCGGGAGAACGGTCGCGCTCGACTCAGGCGGAGCGAGGATGCTGACCGCCTCGGCCTCGAGCCCCCTGTGGACGGCCTCGTCGGCCATCCAGCATGCGACACGCAGTGTGTTCCCGGTGCCGCTCAGGTACCGGAGCGCGACGGCGCCGCAGGCTTGACGCGCCTTCACCTTTGCCGGTCAGTTCTTGGGCAGCTTGTGTTCGACGTACTTGACCAGCATGTCGACGGTGTAATAGCGAGCCAGCTCGGAAACCGGCAGCGGGCCCCCGGCCGACGACAGGTCGATGTACGGATAGCGCGCGCGCAGCACGTCCATGCCGTCGGAGGTGAGCTTTCCGGCGGCCACGTACCTCTTGTCGCTGAAGATCTCCTGGGGGAACAGCTCGCCCTGGGGAATCTTCAGACCGAACGCCTTCTCCATCCGGAAGATGATGTCGACGAAGTCGATCGATTCCGCTTCGAGGTCGCGGGTGAGGGACGTTTCGGGAGCCATGTCTTCCTCGCCGACCCCGAGTGCCTCCGAGAGACAACCCTTCACTTTGGTGTAGATTTCATCGCGACTCATCATTGGAAAACCTGCTCCTTCTTCGCGGCAAGACGAAACCACGCGGCCGCCCCCCCGGCTTGTGGAACGCGGAGTATATCAGACCCCCAGGAACCGGGCAAGGACAATCGATGCCTGACGAGATCGGTTCGAACGACGCTGCGGCCTTCCGCAGGGTCGCGCTGATGGTGCTGCTGCCCGTGGCGATGCTCGTCCAGCTCACCTTCTGGCCGCGGTACGGGCTGAACGCTGGCGTTCTCGAGAGATTCGACCCGGGCCTCCTGGCCCGCTCGGAGGCCTTCTGGCACGCGCGCTACCTCTGGCTCGCGGCCGCGCTCGCCGTCCAGTTCGGGCTGCTGGCGCTCCTGGCCTGGCCTCCGATGGCCCGCGCTCTGGCCCGGCTGGTCGACGTCCCGGGGCGGCCCCCCGCCTCGGCGGCGGCTCGCCTCGCTCTCGGCTGCCTGGCGGCGAGCCAGGGCACGGCGATGGGCTTCGCGTTCGTCTACGGCCATCTGCTCGACCGGAGCTACGGGCTCACCCGGCAGACCACGCTGCGATGGTCCTGGGAGCAACTCCTGCAGCGCGGGTTCCTCGCGTTGCTCCTGGTCGCCACGGTCGCGGCGATGGTGGCGCTCGGCCGGCGCTTCGGGCCTCGATGGTGGCTCCCGACCGCCCTGGGGCTCGCCGCCGTGACCGTCACCCTCGTGACTTTGCAGCCCGTCCTGTTCGATCCGGTCTTCTACCAGCTGCAGCCGCTTGCCGAACGCCCGGGCGCGGAGCCGCTGCTCCAGCTCGCCCGCCAGGGCGGCTTCTCGCCGAAACGCATCTGGGTCGCCGACGCCAGCCGCCACTCCGATCGCGCCAACGCCTTCATCAATGGGCTAGGCCGCACCGAGCGGATCGTGCTGTTCGATACGCTGCTCGACCGCGCCCGGGCCGACGAGACGGCCCTGGTGCTCGCCCACGAGATCGGCCACGGCACCAGCCGCCACGTGCGCATCGGCACCGTCCTGGCCGTCCTCGGCCTCACCGCCGCCCTGGCCCTGATGGCCGCCCTGTTCCCGTGCCCCGGGCCGCGAGACGTACCGGCCATCCTGCTCACCGTCTTCCTGCTCAACCTGGCCTCATTGCCCACCCAGAACGCCATCTCGCGGTCGATGGAATCCCAGGCCGATCTCCTCTCCCTCGGCCTGACCCACAAGCCCGACGCCTTCATCCGCGCCGAGGAGCACCTCGCGACCCGCAACCTGGCCTGTCTGCGACCGCCCCCGCTGGCGGTCTGGCTGTTCTTCACCCATCCGCCCGTGGCCGATCGCATCGGCATGGCGCTCGACTTCCGCTCGCGCGAGGACGGGCCCGCGAGCGAACTTGCCCGGCCGACCGGGCCGCGTTGACAAGCCTCTTCCCCGGGCCTATCTTTCACTCGTG
>CAZSVK010000247.1:5255-9129 GCA_964610245.1 uncultured bacterium | reverse complement strand
CCGTAGTAGCGCGACAGGGCCGAGGGGCAGACCCACACCTTGTCGTCGCGGATGACGCTGTTGAGCGGACCGACCGCGAAGTTAGCGTTTGCGAAGTTGCTCGGCGCGCCGACCGTCGGCTGGTTGACCGTGTCGTCGTTGATGGCGACCGGGTACCAGGCCGTGTTGGTCTGCACGACACCCAAGGTGTCGCATAGCCGGCCCGTGCGGCAGCTGAAGCCGAAGGCGGTCTTGGCCGATTCGGCGAAGGCGGAATTGGTCGTCTCCCAGACGCCCATCGCGTTCTCGATGGTCTGCAATTGCTGCAGACAGGACTTCCTTCTCGAAGTCTCGGCGAAGTTCTGGTACTTGGCAAGGCCGGCCGCGGCCAGAATGCCGATGACGATAACCACGATGAGAAGTTCGATGATCGTGAAGCCTCTTCGATTCTGCTGTCTATTCACCTGGCCACCTCTCCTTCTGTGCGTCTGCCCGGTAGGGTTCAAGTGTCATGCGATTTCGGATGCGGTTGCGTGCAGGATGTATGCCAGAGGCGAATCTCGGCTTCCACACTCGATCGCTATCGGCACCGCCTCCGGATCGGTCGAGTCGGCAGCCCACGGTTGTATCACCGAGTAGCACGCTACACTTCAGGTAATTGGCGCGTAGTCCCTTTGTACAAATGCATTCTCAGGGACTTGAGCGACTGTATCGAAGTGCGGCATGCAACGTCTGGATACATCCGCCACTTACTTTATTGATGCCGACATCGACCACTCTACCTGCGACATGCCTCAGATGCGCTATCCGAAGGAAGGCATGTCCTCCTCCCCGTTGGATTAGCGCGGGGCAAGCCCCTCGTCAAGTGCACCGCCCACAGGTTGTGGCACGGGCCGGAACCGGTGCTACGAGAGCGACGCGATCGCCCCGGTGGGCCGGCGACGGCTGCCGACCAGCCCCAGCACCACCGCGAGCAGGGTCAGCAGGCTGATGACGGCGCCCAACCGGAAAGGCAACGGCCGGTACGTCATGACCATCCGGCGCTCGCCGCCCTTCACCGGCACGCCCCGCACGAGCCCGGCCACCTTCAGAATGGGCCTGCGCTCTCCATCCACCGTGGCCTCCCAGCCCGGGTAGTACGCATCGAGCACCACCAGCAGCCCCTTGCCCTCCAGGTCGAAGTCCACCGTCAACCCGTTGCGCCCGTACTCCGCCACCTTGCACGCCCGCACCGTCGTCGGGATCATGGCCTCCCTGGATTCGGCTTCGGGCACGAAGACCGCTTCGCCCGGCATGCAGACGATCGCCTCCGAGGTGGGAAGCGTGGCGCCCTGACTGGCTGGCGTCGCTCTGGCCGGGATGAAGACCCGAGGCGAGACCCCTTCCAGCCGCCGGGTCACGACCGGTCCGGCCTCGCAGAGCACCTCTCCCTCTCCCGGCACGTTCCCCAATCCCTCCGGACTCACCGCCACCGCCGTGTTCATCGCGGCGGAGAACCGATCCCGGCTCGCGCGGTCGCCCTGCGTGATGAGCCAGGAGATGTTGTCCTCGGCGGCCGTACGCACCGAGAGGAGACTCCGGAACGACGGCAGACCGTGTTGCGGCCCCTTCAGCGCGACGAGAAGTTCGCTCTCCAGGCGCACGTAGTCGAGCGTCGTCCAGTCCGGGCCGAAGGTCATCTCGTTCGGCGGATAGGTGATGTAGCGGGCCGGAGGCAGGCCGGCCGTCGCCGATCGGACCACGCCGGCAGTCACCGAGGGGGCCGTCGCCAGCGACGGCTCGCCCATCGGAACCGCCCGCCGGGTCGTGTAGGCCAGGTCGCCGACCGCCAGGCTGGCCAAGAGCGCCAGCGCAACCGCACGCGGCAGCTTGTCTCTGGCCGCGAGGAAGATCAGCAACCAGGCCGCCGCGGCCAGCCCGAGCGCGAGGCCTAGATTCGCCAGCCACGTGTTCCGGATCATGTCGAAGAACAACATCAGGTCGCCCGTCAGCCCCTCTCCCCGATCTCTCAGGAACATCCGGGGCAGCCGGTCACCCGAGCGCACGAACGCGATCGCCAGGCCGAGAGTCGCCGCCACCGCCCCTCCCAGCGACCAGAGCGCGAACCGGGCGCACCGCGCGACGCCCTTGATGATGCCGTCGAAACCGAGCGCTGCCAGGATCGGCATCGCCATGGCCGCCACGAAGAAGTACTTGGCCGGAAACCGGAACGCCCTGAGCGGCGGGACGAGCGTCACGAGCATCTCGAACATCGGCAGGTGCTTCCCCAGCGACAGCAGCAACCCGCCGAGGATCGCCGCCACGAGGATCAGCGCGGAGGTCCCGGTCCGTGCCTCCTCCGGCGCGGGACTCGCCTCCGGATCCTCCGGTGATTCCGTTGGCGAGCCGTCGTTCTCCGACCTGGGCCGTGGCGCCGGCAACGAAAGCCAGCCCAGCCCGGCCAGGGCCAGGCATATCACGGGGAATCCCCAGTAGAGGTCGGGATAGAAGGGCAGCTCGCCATGGTGGAAGCTGACGAAGAAGTAGGGCGAGGCCGGATCGGGAAACGGCGTGGGCCAGGCCAGATTGTAGAGGTTGAAGGGATGGACGTCGTAGAGGGTCAACTCCGTCAGGTCGACCCGCATCCTGTGGGAGCGCGAAACCAACTCGGCCAGAGGCAGGTACTGCACGGCCAGCAGCAAGATTGCCACTCCGCCGGAGGCCAGCAACCCCGCCCACGCGCGCTTCCAGGAAATCGCCGCCGCTCCCCTACGCAGCCACGGGCAGAGCGCCATGAAACCGGCCGTGAACAGCACGTAGTTGGGGTCGGTACCGCTTCCCTCGACCGCCAGCACCAGCGCGGCGGCCAGCAGGTGCCGGCCGCGGCCGGTCGCAAGGAAGCCGTCGAATGCCAGCATGGCCAGCGGTGTCCAGGTCAGCCCCCTCAACAACGTGGTGAGCGAAAGAGCGCAGACGGTGTATCCGCCGAACATCAGCACGGCTGCCCCCAGCCCGGCAGCCAGCACGGCGCACCGCCACCGCCGGAGCAGCAAGTAGAGGAACGAGCCCGCCAGAGCCACGTGTGCGGCGGTGAAGAGGCCGTAGCCCAGAGGCAGAGGCAACACCACCAGCAGGATCGTGAGCGGATAGAAGACGAGCGAGTGCGGATCGGCCTGGTAGGGATATCCCAGGCTGACCCGTGGGTCCCAGAGCGGAATCTCCCCCTGCTTCCAGGCCTCGGAGGTCAGCACCGCTTCGGGATAGTAGTAGCAGAGACTATCGCGGAAGTAGAAGGCTTGGTGGCCGGAGATTGCGGGCCACAGAAAGATCGCGGCGGCAAGCCACAGACCCACCACGAACCCCGGGTCTATCCATCCGCTCCGGACTTCTGCCGGCCCGACGCCGAGCGGCGGGTTCATGCGCTCCCTTTGCCGGCCCGGAAGGCCCCGCAAGACATCACCAGCAATGCGCACCCGGCGCCGAGCAGCGACAGCAGGCTGATGACCGCTCCCGCCCGGAAGGGCCACGCCTCGTAGGTCATCACCAGACGCCGCTCACCCTGACGAACCTGCACCCCCCGGACGATTCCGCCCACCTCCACGATGGGGCGCTCGACTCCCTCCACCCTCGCCCGCCAGTTCGGATAGAACATGTCGGTGAGGACGAGCAGCCCCTCGCCTTCCAGCTCGAACTCCAGCTCGACCCGGTGACGGCCGTAGGAGACGATCCGGCAGTCCCTCACCACGCGTGGAACGAGCTCGCCGGTCGGCCCGCTGCCGTCTGCCCGGCGACGGTAGACGGCCTCGGCCGGCATCCCCAGCAGCCCGCCGCGCGAGGGCAGCGGCTCGTCGACCTGCGCGATGTTCGTCGGCACCGCGGAGCCCGAGCTGCACCTGCGCCTCGCGGCGATGCGCTC
>CAZSVK010000247.1:2762-5245 GCA_964610245.1 uncultured bacterium | reverse complement strand
GGCCTGGCACGCCCGGCGATGAAGGCCCTGGGAACCACATCCGGCAGCTTCTGGACGACCACTGGGCCCAGAGAGGCGATGGTCGCGCCGACATCTGTCGGGAGAGAGTCCGATTTCGGACGGAGCAGCACCTCGGTGCTCAGCCGCGACACGAGCCGATCCCTGAGCTGTCGATCCGCCCCGTGGATGAGCATGGCGAGTGCGGTCTCCGAGGCCAATCGCACCGACACGAAGCCGAGCATGGAGTTCAACCCGCGGGAGCATCCCTGCAGACCGGTCAGCTTCTCGACCTCGACAAACATGTATTTCAGGGGAGTGACGCTCTCGTCGATGTGAATCTTGGGAAGTCCGTAGCTGACGAAACGAGGGGGCGGACGCAGAGGCTCGGGCGTCCCCGCGTAGGGCGTGGTGGGCGGAGGGGCACTCACGAAGATATCCTCGACCAGCGGGATGCTCTGTCGCGTCATCAGGAAGAGATCGGCGACCGGCAGGAAGCCGAGCAAGCCGAGGACCAGCCCGGCCTCGAGCTTGCCCCTGTCGGCAAGCAAGATCGCCACCCTCAGAAGGAGCACGAGTCCGAGCGCGAAGAGCAGGTCGGCGAACCAGTGATCGGCGAGGCTGTGGAAGACCAACTGCTTGTCCCCGCTCACCTCCGAGCCACTCTCCAGAAACGCCGCGGCCACACTCTCCCCCCAGGCCCAGACGACCACGAGGGCAAGTGCCGTGACGCCAGCGGCCCCCGTCAGTCCCCTGCGCAGCAGGAGGGAAGAGCGGGCTATCCCGAGTCGTGCCCCCTCGTAGCCCAGCGCGGCCAGGATCGGAAAAGCAGAGGCAGCAAAGAGATAGTACTTGCCCGGATAGCGGAAGGCCCTCAGCGGCGGCACCAGCGTCGTCAGCCAGGTGAAGAATGGGAACTCCTTCACCGAGAGCAGGAGGGCGACGAGGACGACCGCTCCGGCCACCAGCGCCGTCCTCCCCCATCCAGCCGAGTCTGGCGGCCTGCCAGGGTGGCTCCCCTGACCGAGCCGGACCCATCCCAGCGAGGCCAGGGAGAGTGCAAGCAACGGCCAGCCCCAGTAGATGTCCGGGTAGAACGGCACCTGCCCGCCGTAGAAGCTCGCAAGATAGAGAGGCGAATCCAGGTCCGAGAAGGGCACGGGCAAGACCAGGTTGTAGAGATTGCTCAACGCTACGCCGTAGCCGCCGAGTTCTCCGGAATCGACACCACGCGTCCGATCGGACTGCAGGAAGAGCTGGCCCAGCGGCAGATACTGGTAGGCCAGGATCGCTCCGGCCAGGACTCCCGCAATCGCCAGCCCTCTCCAGGCCTGCGGGAGCGGGCTGCAGCTGCGACCGGGCCTGAGCCAGGGCGCGAGAGCCAGCATCACCAGCGTGAAGAACACGTACTGAGGATCGGTGCAGCTTCCCTGCGCTGCCAGCGCCAGAGCGGTCCAGATGAGGCAGCTCTTCCGCCCCTCCGACAAGAAACCGTCAAACGCGAGCAGGGCCGCGGGCATCCAGGTCAGCCCGCGCAGCAACGTGGTGAGGCAAGTGACGCTCACGGTGTAGCCGCTGAACATCAGCGTGGCCGCGCCCAGCGCGGAAGCGGGTCTCGACAGCTTCCACCGCCTGAGCAGGAGATAGAGGAAAGTGCCCGCGAGCGGGACGTGGGCCACCACGAACAGGTCGTAGGCCCGTGGGAAGGGCATCGCGAAGAGCAAGGCCGCCAGGGGATAGAAGACCATCGAGTGCGGATCGGACTGAAAGGGATACCCGAGGCCGATGGTCGGTTCCCACAGCGGGATCTCGCCGGCTCGCCAGGCCGCGAGCGTGAGGGAGGCCTGCGGGAAGTAATAGCTCAGGGTATCCCGGAACCAGAACGAGCGCCCCCCGAACAGCGCGTCGGAGAAAAAGACCGCCGCCGCGAGCCACAGGAGCAGCACCCACGCCCAGTCGGGCAATGCGGCCAGGCCCGACCTCTCCTCGGGGGCCCAGGCCACCCGTTCCTTCGGTTCATGGCTCATGCCGGCCTCGAGCGCCTCAGCAACAAGGCCGAGGCGAGCACCAACCCGACGAGACTGAGGGCCGACCCGGCGAAGAAGGTCGTGGGCCGATACGACATCTGCAAGACATGTTCGCCCTGCTGCACGTGAACTCCTCGGAACACCCCGGCCACCTCCACGACTGGTTTCTCGATGCCATCCACCAGAGCCTTCCACCCGGGATAGAACTGCTCGAGCAGTACCAGCAGACCTTCGCCTGCCAGGTCGAACTCGATCCGGATGCGATGACGCTGGTAAGAGACGATCTTACACTCTCGAACCGCTCCGGGAACCAGAATGTTGTTCGAAGGTGGGTCGCCACTCGCCGGCCGGTACACAGCCCGCCCGGGAAGTTCGTCCAGGGCTGGCGCGCCGGGCAGGCGCTCGTCCGGAGCGGTCACGCGGCAAGAGAGACGCCGGAATGAACAAGGACGGCCGGCA
>CAZSVK010000247.1:0-2752 GCA_964610245.1 uncultured bacterium | reverse complement strand
GTAGAAGCTCCCGGTATCACGGAAGTAGAGCGACTGCCTCTCGAACAGGATCGGAGCGAAGAAGATCAGGGCAGCCAGCCAGAGCGAAATCAGCCATCCATACTCGGAGCGGAAACGGAAGCCGGGCTCGGAGGCGGAGCGAAGCTCGGGCGGAGAGGAAGGAAGAGACTGGGAGTCCATCGATGGGCGTTCGGATCGCGGCCAAGGGGGGCAGTGAGGATAGCTCCGGAGCGGTCACGCGGCAAGAGAGACGCCGGAATGAACAAGGACGGCCGGCAGAGCCGGCCGTCCGAGGGTTCGATATCCGAGAGAGCTACCAGCGTGCGCTGTGGCGATTGAGCGCCGAGCCGTTGGCGCCGACGGGCCCACCACCGGAACCGTTGCCCGAGATGGGGTTGGTGCCAGGGTCGGTGCTGCCGACGGCGGTGGGGCCGTAGGTGCCGTAGCAGCCGCAGAGGGTGATGGCGAAAGGCGGCTGGGGCGCGGGAGTGCCGGTGAAGCCCGTCTGGGGAGTGACCCAGTTGGCGGGGAGGTTGGAGTTGTCGTACTTGTTGCCGACCGTGTCGGCACCCGAGCCGACGACGACCGTGTTGTAGCGGCCGGTGAGACCCACGATATTTGCCGGTCCGAGAGAGAGCGCCTGGTTAGGTCGAAGGCCGATGTCGTTCACATCGTCGACGTTCTGGATTTCGCCGCCGTAGAAGGAAGAAAGGGCCGAGGGGCAGACCCAGACCTTGTCGTCGCGAATGATGGTGTTGAGGGGCCCCGCGGTGCCATTGCCCCCGCCGGAGGGATCGTTTCGGAAGCCGCTGGGAGCGCCGACGGCGTTCAGGGGTGCGCCACCAAGGGGGGGCGGAGCGACGCCAAGGGCGCCAGGCAGGCCCCCTCCGGGCGCGCCGACGACGTTGTACGGCGTGTTGAGGCTGTCGGGCGACAGCAGCCGGCCCGAGCGGGTGCTATAGCCCCAAGCAGCCTTGGTGTTGGAGCTGAAGGCGCCGTTGGCGGTCTCCCACGTTGCGAGAGCGCTCTCGATGGTCTGCAGGTGGAAGAGGCAGGTCTTGCGGCGGGAGGACTCGGCGAAGTTCTGGTACTTGGCCAGACCCGCGGCCGCGAGGATGCCGATGACAATGACCGCGATGAGCAACTCCACGATGGTGAAGCCGCGTCTCCTGAACTGGGCGGGAGTCACGGGACTTGTGCGCACGGCAGGCCTCCTGAAAATCGGACAACGAACAACAAGAGCGGGGGACACCGGTTGGCGCCCCATCATGGATTACGATACAAGAAGGGCCAGGGTTCCACAATATTTACGTGAGCACGTAGAGCGGCTTCCGCGGTGTGGCACCTGCCACACCGCGGAAGCCTGGATGCAAAACCCTATGGGACTAGATTACCACCGGGAGGAGTGGCGGTTCAACGAGGAACCGTCAGGACCGACCGGACCGCCCTGGTTGGTGGCGCCAGTGCCGGTGGTGAGCGCGGCAGCGCTCGGACCGAAGGTGCCGTAGCAGCCGCACATGACGAGCTTGAACGGGGTCTGGGGGCAGGGAGCGCCCGTGTTCAAGCTGGTGGCGGTCGAGATGCCGGTGATCCAGCCAGCCGGGTAGCCACCATTGCTGATCGGCGTGTTGCCGACGTTGACGTTACCACGGCCGGCGACGCAAGCGAAGTAGCGGCCGCCGAGGCCGATCGAGGTGCCCGAGCGGGTCGAGGGAATAACGCCGGTGCCCTGGGTATCCATGTAGGTGTCGTGCACGTTCTGGACCTCGCCGCCGTAGTAGCGGGAGAGGGCTGACGGGCAGACCCACACCTTGTCGTCACGGATGATGGCGCCGAGAGGACCCACGCTCTGCGAGTTATAGAAGGCCTGCGGGCCACCGCGGGTGGTCTGCGTGTCGGCGATGCTGCCCACCGTGCCGGTGCTATTCGACTGCAGGATGCCCGCGCCGAAGGCAGTGGGCGCTGGCGACGTGTCCGTCAGAAGGCCGGTGCGGGTAGAGAAGCCGAAAGCGGTCTTGCTGTCCTCGGCGAAGGCCTGGTTGGTCGTCTCCCAGACGGCCATCGCGTTCTCGATGGTCTGGATCTGACCCAGACAGGTCTTGCGGCGCGAAGTCTCGGCGAAGTTCTGGTACTTGGCCAGGCCGGCCGCGGCCAAGATGCCGATGACGATGACCACGATGAGGAGTTCGATGATGGTAAAGCCCTTGCGGGTCCTGATTCTATTCACTCTGTCACCTCCGAGTAACCTGAGACGTTGACTTGTTCCCTGCTGCGAGGGGGCTTCTGCGCCCTTGCTTGTTGATACCGATCCGTGGGGTCGACCTCGAGTTCCGCTGTTGCCTCCGTTGCCACCTCCGTTCGACTCACCCTGTTCCCTGCCAAGATCGTTGCGTTTCACTGAATTTGCCCCCCCCCTATGCACGAGCTGTGCCATGGCCTGCAAGTCTTCTGTCAGTGGAGAGGGCCATCCCGGACGCGCCTCCCCGAGCGGTCCATGCCGGGCTTGGCTGTATCAGTCGGTAACGCGCTACAGAGCCGTGCGAACCCGACACAAGCGTTTGCCACAAACGACTCTCGCTGGTATTTCGCGGTGTAACAGCCGGTAGCATGCGGCAAAACGATACACAACGGCAATCGAATACTAGAACTGATTCTTAGCATCGGTCAGTTACATGCAACACTTGAGTGTCCAGCGCGAGAGCAGCATGCATCATGCCCAGTTACTGCGCCGCCTCGTTCATGGCAACCCACC
>CAZSVK010000246.1:0-9165 GCA_964610245.1 uncultured bacterium | reverse complement strand
CAACCCCGGGAGCTGGCCTCGTTCATCGCCGTCTTCGGCTCGACCACCGACCTGCTCGTCGTCGGCAGCCAGGCCGCGCTCGCACCCTGGGCGCTGCGACGCTTCCGGGTGCCGGTGCTCCTCGCCGTGATGCCGGTCGCCGTGCTCGCCTCCGGGCTCCTCACCGCCGCCACCGGCTCGGTGGGCCTGGCGCTGTCGACCCAGTTCCTCTTCACCTATCTCTCCAAGACGCTCCACAACCCGGCCGCGTCGCTCTTGCTGCCGGTGCTGCCCTCCGGCTCCCGGCTCCGCGTGATGTCGGCCAGCGGGATGGCCTCGTCCGCCGGCAGCCTGCTCGTGGGCCTGGCGCTCATCCTCCTCCAGACCCGCCTGGGCGCCGGCCAGGCCTTCCTGGCGCTCGGGGCGATGCTGGCCGCCCTGCTGGCCGCGACCCGGCTCACCGAGGCCGCCCACGCGGACGAACTGGAACGGGCCGTCGAGCGGGGAGCCGAGGAGGATAGGCTCGAGGCCGCCCGGCACCTGCCCAGCCTCGAGAGGACGGCGCGGATGCGGCTGCTCGCCCGGCTGCTCGAGAGCGACGCCGGCAGCCGCCGATGCGCCCTGGCGGGTCTGGAGGGCCTCGACCCGGAAGATACGCTGCACCTCTTGAGTCCTTACCTCGAAAAGGAACGGGACCCGCGCCTGGCCGCCACCGCCATGAAGGCCCTGGTGGCCGCCGCCGGCGCCGCCGGCCGGCTCGACGTGCCCGCCCTGCTGGCGCGCGCGGGCGGGGACGAACGCGTCCGGGCCAACCTCGTGGAGGCGCTCGGTCAGACCCCGGCCGCCGTTCCCGACCGCGGCGAGCTATGGCCGTTGCTCGCCTCGGCGGCGCCCCGGGTGCGGGCCGCGGCGGCGCTGGCGGGCGTGCGGCTGTCCTGCGAGGAGGCCGAGCTGGGCAGGGCGCTCGGCGTTCTCCGGGAGATGCTCGACGGCGCGGCGAGCGAGAGCGAGCGCTCGGCGGCCCTGGCCGCCCTCGGGGCGCTGAAACACGAGGCGTTCCTTCCCGACTTCGAGACCGCTCTCGACGACCCAGCCGTCTCCGTGGCGGCCCAGGCCCTCGCGGGGCTCTCGCTACTGGACCACCCCGCGGCCGGCGCCGTTCTGCAGGCCTATCTCGAACGTGGGCCCGCGCCGGCGCTGCGGGCTCGGGCGCGGACCGCCCTGGCCCGGCAGGCGAGGCTGGCCCGGACCGACGTGGCGCAGCTCCTCGACTCGCTCTCGGAGGAGGAGCGCTCGCGGGCAAGTCTGGTCCTGGGCCAGCTCGGCAGCGACCGCGGCTCGGAGCTGGCGCTGCGAGTGCTTGGGCTCCCGGAGCCCTCGACGCGCGGGGCGCTCTGCGAGTTCCTCGCGGGATGCGAGGAGCCGGAGTGGCTCGACGCGCTCGACTCGACGATGGCCACCGGCGGCGCCTGGAGGCCCGAGGCGCTACGCGAGGCGCTGCAGCGGCCGCTCCCGCCCAGCCCGGACGGACTGCGCCGGCTGGTCTCGGCCCTGCTCGCCCACGGTCTTCGCGAGCAGGCCGGGAGCGTGCTCGAAGGCGCCCTGGGCCGGCTCTGGCTGCTCGAGGCCTGTCTCGAGCGCGCCGTTGCCGCGGGCCACGGCGACGTGGCCGCCCAGCGTGAGGCGGTGGCGGCCGAACGGCAGGCCGGCCTGGAGCTGGCGGCTTCGCTCTGCCCGGCCCCGACGCGCGCGCTCGAGGCGATGCGCCGGGCGACCGGGGACGACCGCTTTGCGGCGTCGCTCGCCTCGGAGTATCTCCAGCGCGAGCTGTCCGGCGCTCTCGCGGCGCGATTGAGGCCGCTCCTGGAGACGAGGGAACGGGGTCGACAGTGTCTCGAGGGCGCCGCCCGCCTGACCGGCGTCGACGTGGCCTCGCTGCCTCCGGCCGCGGTGGAGGAGTATCTTCAGGCCGCGCTGGCGAGCACGCGCCGGCTGAGTCACACTGAGGCCCCGGAACCGTGAGCCTCCCCTCGAACATCGGCCCCGCCCGCGGGCGGCCCGCGACGGCCCTGCCGCTCGCTCTCCTCCTGCTGCTTGCGTTCACGCTCGGCGGCTGCGGCGCGGGCGGCCAGGCGCCCGTCGTCATCGAGCACGACCCGCGGACGCCGCTGACCTTCGGCGTGGTGCCCTTCCTGGAACGCGAGGCGCTCGAGCGCACCCTCGGACCGCTGATGGGCTACCTGTCCGCCGGGTTGGACCGGCCGGTCCGGCTGAAGGTGGCCCGCTCGTATGCCGAGCTGGAGCGGCTGATGACGCAACGGCGGCTCGACCTGGGCTGGTTCGCGCCCGGCACCGGCGGCAGCATCCGGGAAGTCGTCTCGCTGTGCGTCCCGGCAGGCCCGGGGCCCTATCGAGGCCTCATCGTGGCCCGCAACGCGACGCCGGTGCCGACGCTGGCCAGCCTGGCGGGCAAGCGCTTCCTGTACGTGGACCCGAACTCGCGCAGCGGTTTTCTCTATCCGAACCGGCTGCTGGCGTCCCGGGGCATCGATCCGCTGCGCACCTTCGCGTCGATCGGGTACGCGGGCAACCACGATCGCGTCCTCGAGCGCATCCTCGCGGGTGACGCCGACGCCGGGGCGGTGTCGGACACGGTCCTCCGGACGCCGGCGAGGGCCGCTCTCTTCGGCACGAAGCTGGCCGTCGTCGAGCGCACCGAACCGATCCCGCAGGATCCGATCGTCGCGGCGGCCGCGCTCGAGCCGGCCCTGCGCGATCGGGTGCGGGCGCTCTTCCTGGAACTGCCGGCCCGGCCCGGCGGGGCGGCGGTGCTGGCCGGCCTCCGGACGGCGCTGGGCATCGTGGGCTTTCGCTGAGTACCGCCGACATGAGCGACTCGAACGCCGGCGACGGGATGCTACTGCTGGTCTGCTACGACCCGTGGGAGCTGGACATGCTGCTGGCCCACCTGCGCGCGTCGAAGGTGCGTCAGCTCCCGCGGTCACGCTTTCCGCTGTACGAGGGGACGCTCGACGGCCAGCCCGCCGGGGCGATCCGCATCCCGTTCGGTGACGACGTCGGCCTGCTCCAGACCGTCGTTCGGTCGGTGCTCGAAGAGACCAGGCCGCGACGGATGGTGTCTATCGGCACGGCGATGGCCTGCGACGACTCGCTCGGCATCGGAGACGTGGTGGCCAGCCGCGCCGCTCACTGGCTCGGGCGCTCGGTCGAGTTCGGTGGATGGCTCGCCGAGGACGCCCTGGCGGCCTCACCGCACGACATCCCGGTGCGGGCGGGAACCTCCATCACCACCAAGGCGTTCGTCCAGAGCGCCGCCGAGCGAAACCGGCTGCTCGCCCAGACGCCGGGCGCCTGCGTCATCGAGATGGAGGATTTTCACGTGGCGTCGCTGGCGGCCGAGTTCGGGGCCGATCTGGCGTCGCTGCGCGCGGTGACCGATCGGGGCGACCTCGCCGATCACATGGCGCGGCGTCAGGACGCGGCCGCGCGGGCCGTGCGGATCCTGCGCCGTGCGCTGCGGCAGCGGCATCTGCGCACCGCGCTGTCGATCGACGAGAACCGCGCGGCGGCCGATCTGGCCTACCGGTTCACCGTGCGCTCGACGGCCGGCCCGCTCGACCTGCCCTCGGCGGTGGCCACGGCCCGGGCGGTTTCGCGCGCGCTCGAGCTGCCGGCGGCGGTGCTCCCGGGGGCACGCGTGGATCTGGTCCTGACGGGCACCGACCGCCTGCACCTGCCGACCGAGACCCCCTCGGGGCAGGCCAAGGTCGCATCGTGGCCGGGTCGCTGGGTGGCGGTCCACGATCCGGTGAGCCACGCGACGGCGATCGCCGTCGTCGGCGAACTGGTGGCCGGCGGCGGGTTGGCGGGCGGCGACCTGCCCGGCCGCCTGCGGCGCGCCGAGGTCTGCCTGGTTCCCATCGCGCCGGCTCGGACGGCCACGGGCCACCTGCGGCCGCCGACCGCCTACCACATCCAGGGGCTGAACTCGATCTCGGCCGAACCGGAAGAGGGCCTGCTCGCGGCCACCACGATCAGCGAGTTCCGCGCCAACGACCTGCAGGTGGCCGACGCCGGCAGTTCCCAGGTCTGGATCTACCGGACGGCGAACGCCTCGAACGATTCCTACTTCGAGCCCGAGTACGGAGTGCCGGCGCGGGCCGGCGGCGGGGTCCCGGCCGGCACGACCCTCATCGCCACGGGCCTCGGCCCGGCAATCGATCCGGGCGCCGCGGGCGGCAGGGAGGCCGACCTCCTGGTGCTGGGCGACGAGCAGGGCGGCCGTCTGGTGCAGCTCCTGGACGAGCTGACCGCGGGCGCCTTCCCGGCCGAGGCGGTGCTGCGGTACGACGGCGTGGCGGCGCGGCTGGGCGACGGAGTGGTGGCGCTGGGCCGGCTCGACCGTCGCTTGATCCTCACGTCGCGCGGGCTGAACTCGTTGCGATTCGACCCGGCCGTGCTGCGGCAGATCTACTCGACCGGCTACGACCGCTTTCTGGAGGACTACTTCTCGGTCCAGCGCCGTCCCGGCCGGGCTCGCACGTCACACCTCCTGATGACCAGCCGCGGCTGCGGGCTGCGCTGCAGCTTCTGCTGCTCGGGCGGGCTGCAGCCCTTCTCGACCCTGGACGAGGACGTGCTCGTACGCATGCTGGCGGAAGTCCGCGACCGCGCCCAGCTCGCGCCGGGAGAACACATCGACGTTTACTTCCTGGATTCGCATTTCAACCGCACGCCGGACCACGTCATCCGCGTGGCCGACCGTCTGGAGGCCGAGGGGCTGCTCCCGAGCTTCGAGTTCTTCGTGAGACACAGCGGGCTCCCGGCGTTCCTCCGGCGGCGCGCGGGGGGCCCGGCGGAGCCGCCGGTCGTGGACGTCCGGCTGCTCGACGCCTACCGCCGCCTGGGCATCGACGAACTGGTGCTCGGCATCGATGCTTACACCGACGACTCGATCCGGATCCTGAAATCGAGCCTCGACCAGCTTCGCGCGGGAGGCGCCGCGACCCGCCCGTCGTACACGCTCGCCGATATCGAGGCGGTGCTGGCCGAGATCGAGGCGATCGGATTGTCGGCGCGGGGGTTCCTGCTGCTGCGAAATCCCTTCGCCGGAGAGGCCGACCGGGTCGGGACGTTCTACAACCTGGCCCGCCTGGAACTGCGTTTTTCGAGGTTCCGGGTCGACACGTTCTCGTCCGAGCAGGTCACCGAACTGAAGCCCTTCCCCGGCGCGCCGCTCACGGAGCTGGCCGGCTCCGTTCCCGGGCTCATCCGGGACAATCGGTTCCACTGTCCGGGCCTGCTCGAAGACGGGGCCTTGCCCGACTTCCGCGTGTTCGGCGAGCGTCGCCGCGAACCCGAGGAGCAGCGCCGGCTGGCGGCCGCCGTACAGCAGGCACGGCTGCGGCTGGCCTGCGCGCTGGCCGAGGCGCTCGCCGCCGGCGGTCCGGCCGCCGGGGAAGACCGCGAAGAGTTGCTCTGCGCCGGGCAGAGGCTGCTCGACGAGGAGACCCGCCAGGGCGCGGAACTCGAGGCGCGACTCGCGGCGCTCGGCGCTCCGGCCGGCGAGGCGCTGGGCGCGGCTCTCGCGAAAGTCGCCGGCGCCTGCGAGCGGCAGACGATCCGGCAATCGCCCGCCCAGCGGCGGTTCTTCGAACTGCTGGCCGCCCAGGCCGGCGGAGGTGCGTCACGATGAGGGTCCAGAGAGCAGGCGATACGAAGGAGCCTCTCAGGGGCTTCGCCAACGTGGGCGAGACGAAGGAACCTCTCATGGGCTTCGCCCCCGAACCCCCACCGGGGGTGAAGCATGTCCTGAGCAGTCCTCCTGAGCCTGTCGAAGGGGGACGTGTCGAAGGGTTCGCCCCTTGACCCCCCGATGACTGGAGAGTGTCTTGCCCGCGCTCGCAGCTCAGAGTCCTCGGAAGTGTCGATCCGGCCTCGATTCCTCTTCTCATTGCCGGGTCCAGGGTGGGGCTCCCACCCTGGCAGTGAGCCCCGGCAGCAGTGCCGAGGGCGAACGCCATCTTGCGCACGCGTCAGCGTGCACCTGCAAGATGGCCGCGGGGACAGCGTCCCCGGCAGAACTCGAACCATGGCCGTCCACCACTTTCCACGACTGCACGCTCTTGGCCGCAAGCCCTCTGAGGCCAGGCTGCATCTGTCGATGGTCATGCTGAGTTCAATGACGAGATCGCGTCCCAGCTCTGGCCCGTCATCGAGACGACCGTCTCAGCCACGCCTCGGGCTCGAACACTCCCGCGGAGAACCACTGGTTCGCCCGCAGTTCGCGGATCTCGTCCTGGCGCGACAGCCGGCCGGCGGCCCGGAACTCCTTCAGCCAGGGCACCCTCACGCCGTGCTCGTCGTACCAGCGGTCGAGCGAGACCTCCTCGTAGTCGCCCTTCGGCCCGAAGAAGCCCAGCGCCCTGAGCAGGCCGTCGTCGCTGTCGACCATCACGCGGGCCTCGCCGCCGGGATACTCGCCCGAGACGTAGCGCAGCCGCCGCACCACGCGGTCGCCCATCCCGAACTCGCCCTCGTAGGCCAGCTCGCCGGTCACGGCCTCCGTCAGGCTGAACGGCAGCCGATCGAGCAGGAGGCACTCCTGCAGCTCCCGGCGTGCCGCCTCGAGCCTGGAGCGGTCGTGGACCCGCAAGCCCCTCTCGACCATCCAGGCCTCGTCGCGGCGCCAGCCCTGATAGACGGGGCCGTCACCCGTCTGACGCACCATCAGCAACCGGACCGCGGGAACGTTCTGGACAAAGATCCGGATCTCCTCGGAGGCTCGCACCTTCCCGTCGGGCTCGAGCTGTCTCCGGATCTGGAGGATGGAGAGATCCCTCAGGCCGGCCCACGCCCGGAGCCCGCCGGCGGCCTCGTAGGCCCGGGAGAGCACGTCGGTCAGGGGAAACGGAAGCTGCGTTCGTACCTGGGATGGCGCGGGGGCCGCGAGCAGGAGCGCGAGCAGGGCGGCTATCGGCAATCTGGAGGGCACGTGCGTTTCCACGCTAGCAGAACGCCGGCTGCCCTCGCCACGCTGCTGCTGACGGTCTTTCTACTGACCCTCTCCTGCTCCGGGCTGGTGGCGTCCGAGGAGGAGGTCGAGCAGGAGTTCGTGGTCGGCGAGGCCCCCAGGGTGAGCCTGACGCACCTGGCGGGCGTCGTGCGGGTGCAGGCGGCCGCGGCGCCGGTCTTCAAGATCAAGACCCGGCGGCGACTGCTCCCGGGAGCGGCCCGATCCGCCGCGGCGGAGCTGAGCAAGGTGCGGGTGGAGGTCCGGGCCACGGTGGGACAGGCCTCGGCCCAGTTCGTCTGTGGTGCCGTGACGGAGTGGGAGATGTTGAAGGAAGAAGCTCGCGCGGGCAGGCTTGCCGGCCTGGCGGCAGACTACGAGATCCAGGCCCCGAAGCGATCGTCGCTGGAGGTCTCGAGCGTGAGCGGGGAGGTCGTCATCCAGGGCATCGAAGGAGGCGTCGAGTTCAATGGGGTGAACGCTCCGGTGCTGTTCGAGCGAGTCGGAGGCGGGTGCCGGGTGGCGACGATGGGCGGGCCGGTGACCGTTGCGGGCCTGCTGGGAGGACTCGCCGTCGAGGGAGTGGGCGGCAAGATCTCGGGTTGTGCCATTCGCGGCGCCTGCGTGATCGACACCGTGGGTGGCGAGGTGGAGCTGGAGGTGAACCCAGCGGAGACGCAGGTGACGCGGGTGCACTCGATGAACGGTGCGGTGAAGGTGACCCTGCCGCCACGGGCGTCGGCCGACGTGCACCTCGAGACGACGGCCGGCACCATCCGCTGCGACTTCGCGCTTCCAGGGGAGGGGACCTTGCTCCGATCGGGCAAGCTTGGCGCGGGCGGGGCCACGATCAGCATCGTGACGGCCAACGGCCCGATCCAGCTACTACGGCGCGAGGGGCGGTGAGTCTGGCCTCGGGCCCCAGGCCTCAGAGATTGTGAAGTAATCGATTCACGGCGTTCTCCGGGGACGCTGTCCCCGCACCCCTGCCAGGAGGGGTGCCCCCCCCTGGACCCGGCGATGAGAAGAGGAATCGAGGCATGATCCGCACTCTGGAGTACTCTGAGCTGCGAGCGAGAGTACGAGTCTCACCAGTCACCGGGGGGTGGGGTGAACTTCACCCCTGGCGAGGGTTCGGGAGCGGAACTCCCGACAGGGTTCTCGATTTCTTCACAGCCTCTCGGGCCTGTTTCACTGACCCGCGAGCGCTGCGTTGTAGTTCACGCGCCACTGATCGTAGACGTTGCGGCGTCCGGCGATCTCGGCCGGCGTCAGGCCACGCTGCATCGCATCTTGCAGGGCCAGGTAGGCCGCATCCATCTGGGCCTTGGTCTGGGCGATGTTCGCCGACTGGGCCGCGGCCTTCTCGGGCGTGGCGTAGACCGGCGCGCCGTGTGCGCTCTGGGCGGCGCCGGGCATGTCGGTCGGAGTTGCGGCCTGGGGATTCCCTGAGGCGTCGCCTCCGCCGGTCTTGTCCTTGATCATCCCCATGATCCACTTTGCCAGCATCGGGGCGAGGAAGCCACCCACGATGCCGCCGATCGGTCCGAACGCCATCTTGCCGAGATACCATCCGCCGAAACCTGCGACGATCTGGACGATGATGTCGGTGGTGTTCATCTCGCCGCCGCCCATCAGCCCCTTCAGCATCCCGCCGACGCCGCCCTCTTCCTGGCCAGCCTGGGTCGGGTCAGCCGGCGCCGCCTGCCCGGTCTGAGACGGGGCGGACTGGCCGGCAGCCGCCTGCGAGCCGTTGGCGGCCGGGGCGCTCTGGCCCTGGAGATAGGCGCCGTAGCGCTGGGCGAGAACCTGATTTTCTTGCATCAGGCGGGCCAGGTACTCGGCCCGGGCCGGGTCTGACTGCTGGACCGACTGGTACTCGGAGGCGTATTGCTGCTGCTGGGTTTGCAGGGTCTGCAGGCGCTGCTCGATGAACTGGCGGGTGGCCGCGTCGCTCGTGTCCTGAGCGAGGGCCACCGGGGCCAGCCAGGTTCCGGCGAGCACCAGAACCAGGAAGAGCGAGATCGACCTGGACGTACGTCGAATCGTGTTCACGCCATGAGTCTAATGACGCTCCTGGTTGTTGACAAGCCATGAAGACAGGGGTTGGGGGTAAGAGGTTGTGGGTAAGGAAGGCTGCCACGCCCGTGCCT
>CAZSVK010000245.1:0-9197 GCA_964610245.1 uncultured bacterium | reverse complement strand
AGCTGGCTGGCCTGGGCCAGCTCTTCACCTCGATCGCCCACGAGCTGAAGAACCAGCTCGCCGGCGTCACCAGCGCCGTCAAGGTCCTCGAGGCCGAGCTGCCGGCCGAGGATCCCAACAAGCCCGTGATGGCCAAGGTGTTCTCCCAGCTCGAGAAGATGAGCCGCACGGCCGTCACCGCCCTCGACTTCGCCCGTCCGCTCAAGCCGGCCGTGACCGCCGTCAACCTGGCCGACCTGATCGATCGCACCATCTTCTTCGTCGAACGCCAGGCCGACAGCCAGGGGGTCCAACTCCGCCGGCGCTATCCGCCCGGGCTGCCCGCGGCCCGGGTCGACGAGGAGCTGATGAAGCAGGTCATCCTCAACCTGCTGCTCAACGGGATGCAGTCGATGCCGGCCGGTGGCGCGCTCGAGGTCGAACTGCGGGCCGTCGGCGCGCGCGCCGTGGAGCTGGCCGTCTTCGACCAGGGAGTCGGGATTCCGCCGGAGCACCTCGACCGTGTCTTCTCGCCCTTCTACTCCACGAAGCGAGGCGGCACCGGCCTGGGGCTCTACATCGCCCGCCAGATCGTCGAGACCCAGCAGGGGGCGCTGCGGGTCTCCAGCACCGTCGGCCGGGGCAGTTGCTTCACCGTGACCTTGCCGGCCTGGGAACCCGAGGAGGAACCGCCAACGCGTGACGACTCTCACTAACTGCAGAGTTTTGATCGTCGACGACGAGGAGCTGATCCGCTGGTCGCTCCAGAAAGACCTGGCGCGGCAGGGTTACGATGTGGCCGTCGCCGCGTCGGGCGCCGAGGCGCTCCGGCTGCACGAGGCCGACCCGGCGGAGATCGTGCTCCTCGACGTCAATCTCCCCGACGGCAGCGGCGTTGCCCTGATCGAGCGGCTCAAGACTCTTCGCGAAGACGCGGCGATCGTGATGATCACCTCCGACACGACGCTCGAGACGGCGGTCGAGTCGATGCGTCACGGCGCCTGGGACTACGTCACGAAGCCCTTCGATTTTCCCAAGCTCTACAACTGTCTTTCGAAGGCCGTCGAGCAGCTTGCGCTGAGGCGGGAGAATCGAACCCTGCGGGCTCGCGATCGCGCCGGCCGGCCGCCGGAGCTGGTGACTCGCTCGGCCGCGATGCAGCGGGCCTTCGAGCTGGCCAGACGCGTGACCGAGACCGACGCGGCGACGGTGCTGCTGCTGGGCGAGAGCGGAGCGGGAAAGGACGTGCTCGCGCGCCACATTCACTTCGGTGGCGCCCGGGCCGATCGTCTGTTCCTGGATCTCAACTGTGCCGGTCTTCCCGAGCTGCTGCTCGAGAGCGAGCTGTTCGGCCACGAGCGCGGCGCCTTCACCGACGCCAAGACTCACAAGCAGGGCCTGTTCGAGACGGCCGCCGGGGGGACGATCTACCTCGACGAGATCGCCGATGCGCCGCTCCTGGTGCAGGCGAAGCTCTTGAAGGTGCTCGAGCAGCGCACCTTCCGGCGGGTGGGCGGGGTCCGGGACCTGCCGGTCGACGTTCGGCTCATCGCGGCCACGAACCGGGATCTCGAGCAGGCAATAGCGGCCCGCGCTTTCCGCAGCGACCTCTACTACCGGCTCAAGGTGTTCCCGATCCACGTGCCGGCGCTGCGGGAGCGTCGCGAAGACATCCTGCCCCTGGCGCGCGGGTTCGTCGCCGAATATAACGCCAGATTTCACAAGCGCGTGGCAGGGCCGGAGCCGGAGGCCGAGCGTCGCCTGGCCGACTACACGTGGCCGGGCAACGTCCGCGAGCTACGCAACGTCATCGAGCGCGCGATGATCCTCTCGGCCTCGGAGGGTACGCTCGGCGCCGAGCTGCTCCCCGAGGAATTGGGCGGCTCACCCGGTGCCGCAGAGGATGCGGCCACCGACCGCGGCGGAGCGCTGGCCCAGACCGAAGCCCGGATGATCCGTGAGGCGCTCGCCGAGGTGGGGGGGAACCAGAGCCAGGCCGCGACGCAGCTGGGCATCAGTCGTGGGGCGCTGGCCCGCAAGATGCGCCGGCTGGGCATCGCGTTGCCTTGAAGTCCGTTGCAGCAATGCCGGTCGGCCGGGACCTCGATCTCCGACCGCGGCTCTACGTCCGCTAGGCGCCGGCTTCGGCCGGCGACTGCAACGCCCGGGTGGGTGTTGCCTACCCTCCGGCCTTCCCGGCATCCCTCCCAGGGTTGCGTTCCTGACAGACGGCCTGGAACCGTGGGCCAGAGTGCGGCTCTCCGGCAGACGGTTTTCGGGCCATCACGGTCATCAGGCCCCAGAAGCCGCCGACGCGGAAGGTGTCCATCGCCAGCTTCCGGAGGCCGGCACCGTCGAGCAGCCGTTCGCACTCCTCGGTGCCCAGACAACCCGAGTGCGCTGCCCGGTTGGTCAAGACCAGCCACCAATCGAGGAGCCGGCAGGTGAGGAAATCGGCCGACCAATCGGTGAGCACGAGATGTCCGCCGGGTCTGAGCACCCGGGCCATCTCCCGCAAGGCGGCGTGGCGATCGGGGATGAAGTGGAACGCGCTGCAGGAGACGACGATGTCGAAGGCACCGCTCTCGAAGGGGAGCGACTCTGCACTCGCCTGGACGAACTCGAGGGGCAGTCGATCGGCGAACTTGGAGCGCGCCCGGGCGAGCATGCCGGCGCAGAGATCGACCCCCACCAGAGAAAGACCGGGCCATCTGCAGATCAGATGACGCTCGAATTCGCCCGTGCCGCAGCCCACATCCAGCACCCGCTCGTGGCCGCTCAGGTCGATGCGTTGCAGCGTGGCCAGATGCGTCGCCAGGTTGTAGCGGGCCCATCGAACGTCGTAGGCCGCCGCGCCGCGTCCGAAGTCACGCGCGACCTGTTCGAGGGCTTTCGAGCTATCCGGTCTGTCGTGACGAAACAGCATCGGGAACGAGGAGAGGTCTCTGCCGTCAAGAAACGGCCGGGAGGGTCAGCTTGGCACGGCGCGGCGCCGTCGCTCGTGCTATGGTCACCCGCGGCGCCGCGGAACAGCGACCCTTTCGACTCGAAGGAGCGGACGATGCGAGGCCTCTTCATCCTGGCCATCCTCCTGGTGTGCTTCTCCGGCCCCGTGCAGGCCCAGCTCGAGCACGGAGGCGACCACATCGTCAAGGTGCTGGACCTGCCCGAGACCGAAGACTTCAGGCTCCAGAAGCTCGGCGGTTCGGTCGATCTGGGCTACCGCTACAAGAGGGTTCGCTTCATGTGGATTCCGCTCTGGAACTACGACGAGGGGTACTGCCTCTTCCGGGAGGGCGGGGAGAGTTACCTCTCGCTCACAGAGACCGAGGCCAAGGAGTGCGCCGAGAAGGCGGAGATGTCGCTTCCCACGGGCAGCCCCATTCCCGGATGGGACCGCCTTGGCGGAAAGCTGGTCGTGCTCCTGCTGGTCGCCCTGTACTTCGTGGTGAAGGCGGTGAAGGGCGAGGCCTGGATGGCGCAGCGTTCGCAAACCGCCGATTCCTTCGGGAACAACGCCATGCCGAAATGGCTCGCCTACCCCTTGATCGGCGCCCTGGGCCTCATTGTGCTGCTGCTGGTCGTGGGCATGATCCTCGCAGCCCGGAACTGACGGGTCATCGGTGGGACGCGGTCCCCAGAACGCGGGTGATGACCGGCGAACGGTGCCCCGAGAGTCCCCTACGGCACCTTCACGCGCAGCGCCCGCGGGAGGATCTCGAAACGCACCGCGGTGCAGCGCATCGACTCGCCGTCGATGCCCAGGTTCACTTCGGTGGCGGACTTCATCTCGATGACCCGGCAGCGGCGGTTGACGACGCTCGGGTGGTCGAGCAGCGAACCGTCGTAGATACGTCTGAGGTTTGCCAGCGCCTGCGGTAGCGTGAGCTTCGGGATGAGGGTCAGGTCCAGCATGCCGTCGTCAGGTTCGGCTTTCGGCGCGAGCATCATGCCGCCGCCGCAGTAGCGGCCGATGGCGGCCACGCCCGAGTAGAGCAGGCTCTCGCCCAGATCCTCGCCGTCGGCGGTGAGCCGGACCGTGCAGCCCCGGAAGGTCGCCAGGGCCCGGAGCGTCGCCCACAGGAAGGAAATGAACCCGCCGAGGACCTTTGAATCTGCGTTGACGCGCCGAGCGACCTCGCCGCCGATGCCGAAGTCGGCCTCGTTGACGAAGTGGCGGACCAGCGTCGGGGCGTCGCCGCGGAAGATGGTGAGCTTGCCCACGTCCCAGGGACGGGTCTTGCCGCCGCTCAATGCCGCGGCTGCCTGCTGCAGGCCCGTGGGGATGCCTGCCGTGCGAACGAAGTCCTTGCCGGTGCCGCGGGCGATCGTGCCGACGACCATGCCCTCGCGCAGCGGCCGGCTTTCCCGATCGAACAGGCCGTCGACGATCTCGCTGAGCGTGCCGTCGCCGCCGATCGCCACGATCAGTTCGTAGCCTCTGGCCGCCGCGTCCGCGGCCAGCCTCGAAGCCCCCCCCTGCTCGCTGGTGACGCCGAACTCGAAATCACCCACGGCGGACCGGAGGGCAGCCTGGAGCTTCGGCCATTGCCGTTTGGTCGCTCCACCCGCCGAATGCAGGTTGACGACGGCGAACGTTCGAAATGGGCCGGTCAAGCTCGGCCGATGGGCAGATGATCCCCGAGCTGGTTGTGCGGGCGCGGGATGACGTGCGTGGCGATCAGCTCGCCGACCCGGGCGGCTGCCGCCGCACCGGCGTCGACCGCGGCCTTGACCGCGGCCACGTCGCCCCGGAAGAGGAAGATGACCTGGCCACCCTCGATCTTCTCGTACTTGATGGGCGTCACGTTGGCCGCCTTGACCGCCGCGTCGGCGGCCTCGACGAGACCGGTGAAACCCTTGGTCTCGATCATACCCAGTGCATCCATCGTGCCGTCGTGGTCCATTGGGGCTCCTAGCGGGCTGGAGGCTCGAGGCGAGAGGCTCGAGGCTCGAGACTGAAGTGCGGAAGGAAGGTGCGCCGGCCGGCTCAGGCCCGGCCGACGATGTTGAACAGGTCGACGAGCGTGCAGCGGCGCTCGCGCGTGAAGGTGCGGGCGCGAGTCAGGCCCTCGCCCGTGGGCCCGGCGATGCTGAAGCTGGTGAAGCCCTCGCCTCCGAAGCCGAGGCCCGCGCAGGACGGGCCGTTCTTGACGAAGATGGTGCACTCGCAGGCGCGGGCCATCTTGTGCAGACTGACGATGTTGCGGCTGTGCATCGTGGCGGTGTGCCTGTTGCCGCGCTCGGCCCGCACCGCCAGTTCGATGGCCGCGTCGATGTCCGGCACGCGCACCAGAGGCAGCACCGGCATCAGCATCTCGGTGTGAACGTACGGGTGATCGGGACCGGTCTCGACGAAGGCCATCCGCATGTTCGCCGGCACCGTGATGCCGAGCTTGCCCAGGATGACCTGGACGTCCTGGCCGACCATGTCGCGGTTGAGGTGGCCGCCCGGGAGCACCAGGTTCTCGAGCTTCTGCACGTTGGAGCCTATGACCTGGTAGGCGGCGGCGCGCTTCAGCTCTTCGATGAGCCGGTCGGCCACGCTCGCCACCACGATGATCTCCTTTTCGGCGATGCACAGGACGTTGTTGTCCAGCGACGCTCCGAAGACGATGTCGCGGGCGGCCTGGGCCAGGTCGGCCGAATCGTCGACCACCGTGGGCGGGTTGCCCGGCCCGGCCACGATCGCCTTCTTGCCGCAGTTGAAGGCGGCCTTGGCCACCTCGCCGCCGCCGGTGACCAGCACCAGCTTGATGCCGGGGTGGTGCATGAGATCGTCGCTCGACTTGATCGAGGGTTCGGCCACGGCGGTCAACAGGTTGGGCGGGCCGCCGGCCTCGACGATCGCCTGGTTGAGGATGCCGATCGCCTCGTGGCTCACGCCCTTGGAGCGGGGGTGCGGATTGAAGGTCGCGGCATTGCCGGCCGAGATCATGCCGATCGCGTTGCAGACGATCGTCTCGGTCGGGTTGGTGGTCGGCGTGATGGTGCCGATCACTCCGAACGGCGAGCGCTCGACCAGGGTCAGGCCGTCGTCGCCGGTGAAGACGTGCGGGTCGAGGTCCTCGACGCCGGGCGTCTTGTCGACCGCGAGGAGGTTCTTGTGGACCTTGTCGGCGGCGCGCCCCAGCTTCGTCTCGGCCACGGTGCGCTCCGAGATGCCGGGGATCGCCTCGCGAAACCGCTTGCGCATGTTGGCGATGATGGCGCGACGCTTCTCGAGGGTCATCCCCATCAGTGCCTGCTGGGCGCGAGTGGCCTCTCTCACCGCCGTATCCATGTCGGCGAACACACCCGGCACCCCGACCGACGTCGAGGGCGGGGAGTAGGCGGCGGGGGCCGCGGCCGGGGGAGGGGAATAGGATTCCGCGGCGCGGGGCGGCACCTGCTCGCCCCGGTTGATCTTGTCGATCACCTTGCGGACGATGGATTGGATATCGTCGGGAGAGAGCTGCATGGCATTGCCCGTGGTTCTGCGGCCTGGGGCCGATGGCGACGAGGTCATCGGCTTGCCGCCGGTGGTGGATGGCCGGACCTGGCCGGATTGGCCGAAGGTCTGGCGCTGGGCCGGGCCTGGGCCGGGGTCACACGCTCGGCATCGGGACATGGCGTGGGGGATTCTCTGCCCTCGAGCGGGCACTCGGGTTCGCGCCTCACCCGCGAGCCCTGCGGCCCGCGGGTGAGGTCCGAATCATCCGAGTCGTTGGCGGCGCGACCTCGCGCCTAGGGAACGGGCGTGTCGATCGTCACCGTGTCGATGATGCCTGCCACGATGCCGTCGACCGGCTTCCCGGTGGTTGCCGCGGTCTGGCGCGCCGAACTTCCGGCGACCACGAGCACGCGCTCGCCGCTGCCGGCGCCGACCACGTCGACGACCACGGAGAAGTCACCGGTCTCTCGGTCCTGGAGATCGAGCTTCTTGACGAGCAAGAGCTTGAACCCCGACAGGCCCTCGACCTTCCGGGTGCAAACGACCGTTCCGGCTACCCTGCCGATGAACACGTCGTGACTCCGTCCCGGCTACTTGCCGGCCTTGGCCTTGTCTCCGTGGGAGGCGGCCGTACCGATCGGCAGGACGCCTTCCAGCGAAGCGTGCGGCCTCGGGATGACATGGACGGCCACCAGTTCGCCGACCTTGTTGGCGGCAGCGGCGCCAGCGTCGGTGGCGGCCTTGACGGCTGCCACATCGCCTCGCACCAGCGCCGTCACGAAGCCTGCCCCGATCTTCTCGTAGGCCACCAGCGTGACATTGGCCGCCTTCACCATGGCGTCGGAGGCCTCGATCAGGCCGACAAGTCCCTTGGTCTCGATCATTCTCAGAGCCTCACCGCTCACAGAGTGCCTCCTTCTGAGGTCCCTTTCACGTGGGGCCCCGTACCCGGAGCCCCGGAGTTTCGCTTCCAGCCGGACCAAGCGGCCCGGCCTTCAGCATGCTAACCGGGTCTTTCACCGATTGCAACGTCTGCCGTTCGGGACGCGAGGGCCGTGAAGGGAGAGGTTGAAATGCCCACCGCGATGCCGTGTGATAACGCGTTTTGAACCTGCATTTCTACAGGTCGGTTGTCCGCCCGGCATGGAAGCCCTCTTTCGAGAGCCAGAGTCCGAAGCAGGATTCCCTTTCGCGCTCGTGTTGGCTCAAAACATAACTATCATCACGAACACCGCAGTAGGGCGGCACCATCCTAGCACACGGAAGCCGCCGGAACGCACCCGAATCGTTGGGCCGGAGCGTAAAGACAAAGGCGGCAGCCCGTGGACGTTGCCGCTCGAAGCGGCTGTCCGCGAACTAGTACCTGCGATTGCGGCCGCCGCGATCGCCACGGTCCCCGCCGCCCCGGCCGCCGAAGCCCCCGCGGTCGCCGTACCCGCCGCCGCCGCCGCCGCCGCCGAAGCCGCCCGAGCGCACGGGCTTGGGCCGCGCCTCGTTGACGGTGATCGTCCGGGAGCCGACGATCTGGTTGTTCAGAGCCGCGATGGCCTTGCGAGCCTCTTCGTCATTCGTCATCTCGACGAACGCGAAACCCTTGGGCCGCCCGGTGTCCCGGTCCTGCGGAAACACGATCTCGCCCACGGATCCGTGCTGCCCGAACAGGTCCTGGAGCTCACTGGTCGTGGTGTCGTAAGAGAGATTACCGACGTAGATACGCATTGCGCGTTCTCCTTCCATCCTGAGTGCGATCACTAGCTCTACCCAAGGAAGGGTCGAGAACACGCGCCCAAATGTGCCGTTAGGATACCATCCCGAAGGCCAATGCGCAAGACTCTGAGAGCGATTTGCTCGCCGGTCCTTTACTCTATGAGTCAGCCCGGTCTCCGGCCTCGAAACAGGGCGCGCGGGCGACGGTGCGAGGCCAGGCACGCCGGCCGTTCTCCCGAGCTTCTCGTCTCGATCTCCTTCGAAGTGGAGTGACTGAACAACCCGATCGGCTCTTGTCCGCGCCGCCTCCCGATGTCCCCTCCGCGCACCTCCCCTCTCCTCCGCGCCGTCTTGCTCCTCCTGGCGCTCGCCGAGCTGACCTTCACCGCCTGGCAGTGGTGCCACCCGCCGATCGGCGTGCTCCTCTTCCATGAGCTGGCCGAGCCGCGCTCGGCCAGCGACTTCTGGACGGTGCCGCCTTCCTCCTTCCGGGCCATCCTCGACCGCCTGGCAACCCTCGGCCTGCGCTGTCTGGACGACGCGGAGCTGGCCGCCTGCCGGCGAAACTGGCGCGGCTGGCCCAGGTCCTGCGTCCTGACCTTCGACGACGGCCTGCGGAGCCATCTGCGGATCGCCGCGCCCGAGCTGGCGCGCCGAGGCCTCCCAGGCCTCTTCTTCGTCGTCGCCGAACGGCTCTCGCCACCCCGGATGTCCCCCGGCGAGGTGCGTCAACTCGCCGGCCTGGGCTTCTCGATCGGGTCGCACTCGGTGACCCACGCCTCTCTGGTCCAGGCCCCCGCGGAACCCACATGGCTGTATCTGCGCCGGCTCGCGGGCGAGATTGCCGGCAGTCGTGGCCGGCTGACCTCTCTCGTCGGCCGCCCGGTTCGTTCCTTCGCCTACCCCGGTGGCGAGGTCTCGGCCGAAGCTCGTGCGCTGGTCGGCGCCGCCGGCTACGACTTCGGCTTCACCACCGAACTGGGCCATGTCACGGTCTGGTCGGAGCCCACGGCGCTTCCGCGGAACCTGCTGTTCAGCGATGCCACGCCCGATTCGGTCGAGGACTGGCTCATGGCCC
>CAZSVK010000244.1:0-9266 GCA_964610245.1 uncultured bacterium | reverse complement strand
TGCGGAGGCGGTTCCAGATGACGGCCGCGACGACTGCGCGCTCGGCCCCCACCAGCGCCTCGCGGTCGATCATGGACGCGATGATCACGACGTCGTACTCGGTGAGGTTGGCGGCTCTTGCCCACTGCATGTCCACCTCGGCGAAGATGTGGAAGTCGGTCAGCGCGGCCCCGCGTCCGGGAAGGCCCTCGAGGGTGTTCGACGGGTTGAGATCGCGGTGGACCAGGCCCGCCGCGTGGACCACCTCGAGCGCTCCGGCGAGAGGGACGAAGGTCGCCAGAAACTCGTCCGGGTCGAACACGGGGCTGGCCGCGAAAGCGCCGCTCGAATCGGCGTGCTGGGTCCGCTGGCCGAGGCCCCTGCCCTCGAGCAGCTCCATCACGTAAAAGAGCAGTCCCTGCTCCTCGCCGACGTCGAACACCCGCACGATGTTAGGGTGGCTCAGGCGGGCTAGGGCGAGCGCCTCGCGGCGGAAGCGCTCGGCCAGCCCCGGCTTGCCGCGCAGCCTCTCGAAGAGCGCCTTGATGGCGACGGCGCGCCGCAGTTCGGGATCGCGGCCGCGCAGGACGCGGCCCATGCCGCCGGCGCCGATCTCCTCGAAAACCTCGTAACGGCCGAGCCGCCGGGGGGCCACGGGCTCACTCACGCGGCCAATCTTACCGCACGGTCGCGGCCCGGAAACTCGTACCGCGAATCCGCAGCTGTCATCTGGTCCGGTACGGACGCCTCCGCGCTAGACTGTCGGTGCGAGCCGGGAACGTGGGCGGGGTCGGGCTGTCACACGAGACGGCAATCGCAAATGACTGCAAGGAGGCCTCGAATGCCGCGCATCATCGTCGCTCTGTTTCTCGCTCTTCCGCTGTTTGCCGGGCTCGCTCTCGCCGCCGATCCCGCGCCGGTCCCGGCCACCGCAGGCACGACGCTTGCCGTCGACAAGGCCGGCGCGCCCCCCGCGGCCGAGGCTACCGCGGCAAGCCGGCCGCACATCGACATCGCCTTCTGCATCGACACAACCGGCAGCATGCAGGCTCACATCGACGCCGTGAAGAAGAAGGTCTGGGACATCGTCAACGGCCTGCTGAAGGGCGAGCCCCGACCCGTCGTGCGGCTGGGCGTCGTGGGCTTTCGCGATCAGAAGGACGCCTACCTGGTGAAGACGCAGGACCTGACGGAGGACATCGACAAGGTCCACGGCTTCCTGATGGAGCTGAAGGCCGATGGCGGCGGCGACGAGGCCGAGCATGTCACGGCCGGCCTGCGCGAGTGCGTCGACAAGCTGACCTGGAGCGAGGGGAAGAAGACCCTCAAGCTCGTCTACCTCATCGGTGACGCGCCCGCCCACACCGACTACTCCGACGGCGACTACAAGCCGGTCGCCAAGGCGGCCGCCTCGAAGGGCATCAACATCCACACGATGGCCTGCGCCGGGATGAACGAGGTCGCCCAGTGGAAAGAGATCGCGTCGCTCTCCGACGGCCAGTTCCACCAGATGCCTCGCGCCGCCATCGCGCGTGGGCCCGCGCGTGCCCGGGGCGGGTTCGCCGGCAAGGCCAGCGCTGCGCCGGCGCCGATGAGCGCGCCGATGCCGGGCGCGGCCGTCGATTCGGCGGCGGACGTCGAGAGCAGGTCCGCCGAGTCCGAGCGCGGCGATTCGTTCGCCCCCGGCGCCAGCGCCGCTCCCGCCCCGTCGGCCGAGGAGGCCGCGGACAAGATGGGCGACACGATCCTCGAGAGCATCAAGTCGGAGGCCAGCAAGAAGGGCGTGTCGAAGTACTGAGCCGTTGGCCGAATCGTTCGGATCCGAGTATCCTGGTGACGACATGAGGGACGCGGCCCGTCGGGGGCGGGCCGCCCGATCACCGGAGACTCAACGATGAAGTGCAACGACCACCCCAGACCCCCGATGACCGACGAGAAGTTGGGGCGGCTGGAGTCGCTGGTGCGTCAGGTGCTGACGGAACTGGGCGAGGATCCCGACCGCGAGGGGTTGCTGCGCACGCCGCATCGCGTGGCCAAGGCCTGGGCGGCCTTCACATCCGGCACCGAGATGTGCTGCACCGACGTGCTCAACGGCGCCGTCTTCACCGAGAAGTGCGACGAGATGGTCGTCGTGAAGGACATCGAGCTGTATTCGCTCTGCGAGCATCACATGGTGCCCTTCTTCGGAAAGGCCCACGTGGCCTACCTGCCCGGGGAGAAGATCATCGGCCTCTCGAAGCTGGCCCGCATCGTCGACCTGTTCTCGCGGCGCCTGCAGGTGCAGGAGCGGCTCACCACCCAGATCGCCAGCTGCCTCGATGAAGCGCTCAAGCCCCAGGGAGTCGCCGTCATCATCGAGGCGCAGCACCTGTGCATGATGATGCGCGGCGTGCAGAAGCAGAACTCGATGGCCGTGACGAGCTGCATGCTCGGCGTCTTCAAGGACGACCTCAGGGCCCGAGACGAGTTCTTGCAGCTCACCGGACGACCGCGCTGAGCGCCTCCGGATGAGCGACGATATCGAGTTTCGCGCCGTCTCGAAGGCCTTCGGCGGCGCGCGGCCGGCCGTGCGGGAACTCTCCTTTCGCCTGCCCGCCGGCCGCACGCTCTGCATCATCGGCACCTCGGGCTGCGGGAAGACCACGACGCTGCGGCTGGTCAACCGCCTCATCGAGCCGACCGCCGGCCAGATCCTCATCGGCGGCGTCGATGTCCTGGAGCGCGACCCGGTGCTGCTGCGGCGCTCCATCGGCTACGTCATCCAGGAGGGCGGTCTGTTCCCGCACCTCACGATCGCCCAGAACGTGGGCGTCGTCGCCCGTCTCCTCCGCTGGCCTCGCGCACGCACGCGGGCCCGCGTCGACGAGCTGTTGACGCTCGTGAACCTCCCGCCGGCCGAGTATCGCCACCGTTATCCCGCCGAGCTGTCGGGCGGCCAGCGTCAGCGCGTGGGCGTCGCCCGGGCCCTGCTGGCCGATCCGGCGATCATCCTGATGGACGAGCCCTTCGGGGCGCTCGATCCGATCACGCGCTCCGGCCTGCAGACCGAATTCATCCGTCTCAAGGCCGAGCTGGGCAAGACCATCGTCTTCGTCACGCACGACCTTGCCGAGGCCTTCCGGCTGGGCGATCTGATCGCGCTGATGGACGCGGGAGTGCTCGTCCAGATGGGCTCGCCGCAGGAGTTGCTCGCGCGTCCCGCCAACGGTTTCGTCGCGGAGTTCCTGCGCGCGCACGGGCCCTCCGGCCGTCACGATGGCCAGGAGACCAAGCACTGATGCGCTGTCTCTGCCTCGCAGCGCTCGCGTTCTGCCTCTGCGCCTTCGCTCCGCCGACGGCCGCGGCCCCGCCCGGCACCGTGGTCGTGGCCTGCAAGAACTTCACGGAGCAGGTCATCATGGGCGAGATGCTGGCCATCCTCGCCGAGGAGCAGGCCGGTCTGAAGGTCGAGCGGAAGCTGAACCTGGGCGGCTCGCACATCTGCTGGGCCGCCATCCAGCAACGCGAGGTCGATCTCTACCCTGAGTACACCGGCACCGCGCTCGCGGCCATCCTCAAGGCTCCGCTCGATCCGGACGCCGCCCGGGTCTACCGCACCGTGCGCCAGGAGTTCCTGGTCCGCTGGAACCTGGTGCTGATGAAGCCGCTCGCGTTCAACAACACCTACACGCTCACCGTCACCGGCGACCGCGCCCGGGCGCTCGGGGTGCGCACCATCTCCGACCTGGTGAAGCACGCGCCGGGTCTGCGCCTGGGGTGCACGCACGAATTCGTCGAGCGCCCCGATGGCCTGCCCGGCCTGCAGAAGACCTATGGCATCCGATTCGATTCGGTGCAGACCCTCGACCCGGGGCTCACCTACACCGCGGTGCGCGAGGGCCGGGTCGACGTCTGCGACGCCTACATGACCGACGGGCGCATCAAGGCCTATGGGCTACAGGTGCTGGAGGACGACCGCCGCTTCTTCCCGCCCTACCAGGTCGCGCCGGTCGCCCGCGCCGACACGCTCGAGGCCTACCCGGCGCTGCAGCCCGCGCTCGAGAAGCTCGCCGGTCTCGTCACCGACGACGAGATGCGCGAGATGAACTACGCCGTGGACGAGCAGAAGCGGGCGCCCGAGGACGTGGCGCGGGGCTTCCTCGCGGCCCGGGGTCTGGCGCGCCCTCCCGCCGGCGCCGCGACCGAGGTCTCGTCGAAGGCCGGGCTCTGCGCCTACATGTGGGGCAAGCGCGCCTATCTGGCCGAGCTGACCGGCCGCCACCTGGGCCTGACCGGCTCGGCGGTGTTGCTCGCCGTCCTGGCTGGCGTGCCGGTGGGCATCCTGCTCAGCCGGCGGCCGCGCCTGGCGCCGGGCGTCATGACGGTCATCAACGTCATCCAGACGATTCCCAGCCTGGCGCTCCTGGGGTTCATGGTCCCGCTGCTGGGCATCGGTCGCGGGCCGGCCGTCGTGGCGCTCTTCCTCTACGCCCTGCTGCCCATCGTGCGGAACACCTTCGCCGGCCTTCGCGGCGTCGAACCCTCGTATGTCGACGCGGCGCGCGGCCTCGGGATGTACCCGCGCCAGGTCCTGCTGATGGTCGAGCTTCCGCTCGCGTTGCCGGTGATCATGGCAGGCGTGCGGACCTCGACGGTCATCAACATCGGCACGGCCACGCTGGCGGCGCTGATCGGCGGGGGAGGGCTGGGCGAGCCGATCTTCCGCGGCATCGCGATGGTCGACAGCAACGTGATCCTCTCGGGCGCCATCCCCGCCGCGTTGCTCGCTCTCGCCGCCGATCTGATCCTCAGCCGGGTCGAGCGCTGGCTGACGCCACGTCAGAAGCCTCGCTTGGCCTCGCATCGTGCGGTCTGAGGGGATGAGTCGGGAGTCGGGAGTCCGGAGTCGGGAGTCCCCAACCCCCGGCCTCCAGCCTCCAGCCTCCAGCCTCAAGCCTCCAGCCTCAAGCCTCCAGCCTCCAGCCTCCAGCCTCAAGCCTGGTCGTGTGCGAACTGCAGCGAGATGGCCACGGGCGACGCGCTCGGGAAGGTGAAGCGCACGTTCACGAGCTGGGTCTGTCCGGGCAGCAGGTCGCCGAAGAGCTGCGTCTCCTCGAGCTTCGGCTGGAGCCCGGCGTCGTAGGGCTGCACCCGCGTCGTGAGCACCTCCATCCGGGCGTTCCGGACGCGGTTCCCCAGGTTCTTGACGGTTCCGGTCCAGATCAACGTCGTGGTCTGATAGCCGCTCGTGCGCACCTGACGCAGGCTGACCAGCACCTCGTCCTGCACGTAGCTGGTCTCCTCGCCCAGATTGGGCGGGGCAGCGGTCTCGGGCCGCAACCCCGGTTCGTTGCTCGTGCAGGCGGTGATTCCCACCGCCAGCGCGCCGAGGACGAGGACGAACAGCCCGACGAGCCATGCTTTCATCATCATCCATGACATCGGACGGAGCGCCGCCGTGCCCGAGCCCCTCGCGAAACGGCACAACCTCCCGGGCGCTCGGAGACTTCTGCCCTCCCGTTCGTGTAAGCTGGAGGCCGCATGCGTCTGCTGCTGGAAGCCGCCGAGCAAACCTGGTGCCTCGATCCGGGCTTGACCCTCATCGGCACGGGGCCTGGCTGCGCCGTGCGGCTCGAGGCGGGCCCCCACTGCGCGGCTGCCCTGGTCTGGTGGTTCCAGCAAGTCACCCTCTATCCGGTCGGTGAACTCGATACCGCCCGGGTCAACGGTCAGACCCACTCGTCTCACGCCCTCAGACATGGCGACCTGCTCCAGATTGGCGGCTTCACCGCCCGCCTCCGGTTCGACCCCGCGCCTTCCCGCGGCCTCGATCGCCCCACCGGCGCCGAGCTGGCCCGTCGCGTGCACCGGGCCATCAAGGCTGGCCGGCGCTACGCCGAGCTGAAGGGCGACAAGGAGCGGGGACAGCAGCTCCTTCGCGTGGTCTCGAGCCTCACGGGCGCGCGCCAGGCCCGCTGGCGTCGTCGCAAGGCGGCCGGCCAACCTGATCTGCGCCTCTACCGCTCTCGACCGCTCTCCCTCGGACTCTCCTGGGGTTCCCGGCCCGCTCCCGAGCCAGAGGCGCTCGATCAGGGCCTCGCCGCGCTCGCCTCGGCCGTGGACGACTTCAGCCGCTGGGAAGAACGCACCACCCTTCCCATCGTCCCGTATCGCGACTACACCCTCCACGTCCGCCACCAGGACCTGCAGGTCGGGGCCTATGCGACCTTCGGCTGGTCCGATCTCAATCATCTGGGAGTGCCCCACGCCGAGTTCCGCGAGCCGCTGCTGCTCGCCGCCACGTTCGAGGAGCGCCTGCACCTGGTGGATCTCTCGGCCAGCGGCGCCCTGGAGGTGGCCGGACGCCCGGTGGTCGCGGCGGAAGTAAACGCCCGCGTTCCCATCCGCCTGCTCGGCCACGCCCTGCTCGTCGTCGAGCACGACGCCGCCTCGACGCTGCTGCCGATGCGCCTCCAATCGGCTCTCAGCGCCCCCGACCAGCCGCTCCGCGCCTCCTTCGCGCTCCGCCGCCTCCTGGGCCCCCTGCGCACGCCCGAGGAGCGCGCCGAGGCCTGCCTCCTCGCCGCCGTCACGCTGGGCGGCGCCCATGCCGGCGCGCTCGTCTGGACCGCTCCCGGCGAACGGGCCGTCGTCACGACGCTCGTCGAGATCAGCCGCCACGTCTCCTCCGGCTGGATGCGCACCAGCGGCATCCCCTCGTCCCAGCTCGACGCCCTGGTTCGCAAGTCGATCGCCGCGGGCGGGCCGATCTCCACCCAGGCGCTGCTCGAGGACGAAATCGCCTGCGCCGAGGGCCATCGCCGCGGCGAGCCGGTCGCCGTCGTCGGCGGCGCGGCCGCCATCCCGCTGCGGCCCCCAGGCGCGGTCCTGCTGCTGACGCGCGTCCGTGGCCGCCGGCCCTTCTCGTCCGATGGCCTTCGCACCGCCGCCGAGATAGCCCGTTTCATCGATCCTCTCGAGGGCCTGCCCAGGCCCTTGCCGCTCCTGGCCCCTCCCGCCGCCGCCGAGCCGCCCGACCCAGCATCCTGGCTGCAGGCGGGCAGGCTCCGGGTGCCGCTGCCGGACGAGGGCACCACCCTGCTGGGACGCGAGGAACACTGCGACCTGCGCGTCAGCGGCGATGGCACCGTGTCCCGCATCCACGCGATGGTCGTCACCACCCTGCGTCCCCGCGGCTGCCAGGTCTTCGACCTCCGCAGCGCCAACGGCACCTTCGTCGACGGCAAGCTCGTCGAGCAGGCCCCGCTCTCGCCCGGCAGCCGCCTCGGCATCGGCGAACTCGAGCTGGTCTACGAGACCGACGGCGCCCGCTGTTCGGCCGTGGACGAGCTGGCCTTCTGTCCGGTCTCGACGGCGATCCTCGACCTGCGCCCGGTGCCGCTCGGCGCGCTCCAGGCCGCCTCGCCCCAGGAGGCGCTGGAGCAGTCCCTGCCGGCGCTCGCCCTGGTCGCCGGCGCTTCGAAGGCCCGCTGGGTCCGGGAGGGGCTCTTCGACGAGCAGTCGGCTTCCGGCGCGAGCTTCCTGGTGCCCGCGACGCTCGACGCAGGCGGCTGGATCGTCCTCGACGGCATCGAACCGGACCGTGCCCGGGTGCGCTCGAGCCGCCTCGTGCTCCAGGGCGAAGGCATCTCGACGCCGATCGACCATCCGATCTGGATCGGCCGCGGCCCCGAGTGCGATCTCCGCATCGCGAGCGACGTCGTCAGCCGCCGCCACGCCCTGGTCGTCCCCACCGCAGGCGGCTGCGAGGTCGTCGACGCTCGCTCCTCCACCGGCACACGCCTCAACGGCGAGCCGGTCACCAAGGCCAGCGCAGCCGAGGGCGATCTCATCGAACTCGGTCCGTGTGTCCTCGTGCTGGCCCGCCCGGAATCGGCCGAGGAGCTTCCCGCCGGCGGCCTCGAGGACGCGCGCCGCCTGCTACGCGAGCTTGCCGCTCTCCGCGCCGACAAGCGCGACCCGCTCGAGGCGATTGGCGAGAACCTGCAGCGCCAGACCCGCGCCACCGGCACGGCCATCCTCCTGGCCGGCTCGCAGCAGCCGCTCATCTCGTTCGGCCAGCCCGCGCAGGACTGGGCGACCTGGAACTGCCTCTCCGGGGCAATCGAGACCGCCCTCGGCAGCGGCTGCGCCGTCGTGGAGGATCTCGACGAGCCCAGGCTCTATCACGTGCGGCACATGACGGTGCCGTTCGCGATGTCCGCCTTCCGGGCCGCGCTGGTCGTGCCGATCCCCCGCAAGCCTCCGACCGTCGCCGTGGCCTTCACCGCCCGCCTGCCTCGCGTCGCCTTCGATTTCGCCGCGGTGCGCTGGATCTCGGCCCTCATCGGCGCCCTCTACTGAACACTGGCGTTCACCGAGAACGGTCCGAACCCACTTGCGCGTACGGGAGCGGGAAGCTGGCGAGCGCGAAGCTGTCGGCCCCTTGCCGCGCCAGGGTGACGAGCAGCCGCCCCTGGCGCAGAGTCAGCCGCGTCCCCGGGCTGCGGTACGGATAGGGAAGCGCCGGTTCCACCCGGCGCCAGGTCTCGAACCACGGCCGGATCGCCCGCCGCCCGTCCTCGGTGAGCTGCAGCTCCTTGACCACCGCGCCGGTGCCGGGCAACAGCACCCGCACCTCGCCGTTGCGGTCGCAGATGATGTCGTACGGCATCGCGTACTGGAACCTCACCGCGCCGCGGGTCGTGAAGAGCGGCCGCCGCGAATCCAGCGCGAGCACCGAGAGCTGGTCGGAACCGTGCAGCACGTACAGGAAGCTCGCTCTCTCGTCGACCCGCCGGATGGTGCCGCCGAAGTCGAGCTGGTCGAGCAGCCGGCCCGTCGCGCGGTCCCAGACCCACAGATAGCGCCCGGCGGCCATGATGTAGTTCAGCCGCACCAACCCCGTGTGCACGCGCTCCGAGATGCGGCTCTCCCAGACGGCGCGTGACGATCGCAGATCCACCAGCGACACCAGGCGGGTCTCGTGGTTCTGCGTGATCGCCTGGCCGCGCCCGGCGCCCGGCACGATCTCGCCGCCCCTGAGCAAGCACTCGAGCACCGAGATCTCGCCTGTCCGGCGGACAACGGGGGCCCGGTCCGGATCCGGGCCGAACTCGGCTACCAGCTCGGGCCCCCCAAGGCTGACCTGCCGGTGGTCGACCCCCAGCACTGCCAGCCGCGTCATCGGATTGGGCTGGAACGTCGCGCGGATCAGCTCGCCCGTGCGCCGGTCGAGCACCTGGACGCCTCCCGCCAGCGATAGCAGGCCGATCCGGTCTCTCACCACGGCGGCGACCGCGAGCGCC
>CAZSVK010000243.1:0-9282 GCA_964610245.1 uncultured bacterium | reverse complement strand
GCTCGCCGAGAAGTACGGAGTTGCCGCCGACGCTTACAGTGCCACAAGCAACCAGCAGTTGCGCAGCGACGCGCTGGCGGCCGAGCGGTGGAACCGGTTGCACCCGGGCGAGCCGCCGCGGGTGCCGTACGTGGGCCGCGTGCTCGGCGAATCACAGGGCCCGGTCGTGGCCGTCTCGGACTTCATGAAGACGGTGCCCGACCAGATCGCCCGGTGGGTGCCGGGGACCTACGTGCCGCTCGGCACCGACGGCTTCGGCCGCAGCGACACGCGCGAGGCGTTGCGGGAGTGGTGCGAGATCGACACGCCCTCGATCGTGGTCGCGGCGCTCCACGCGCTGGCCGGCGAGGGCAAGCTCGAGCCCGAGACGGTCGCGGAGGCGATCCGCGACCTGGGGGTCGACCCGGAGAAGGGCGACCCGGCCCGGGTCTGAGACCATCGTTGACGCGAACGCAGACGCGTTCGCCGGAGGTTCCTGTCGAGAGACAACCGCTATGAAGACTCACACTGTAGTTCTGATTCCCGGCGACGGCATCGGCCCCGAGGTCATGGCTGCGACGCAGCGCATCATGGAGGCGGCCGGCGCGCCGCTCCAGTTCGTGGAGCGTCACGCCGGCGTGGCGGCGCTGGACCGGGGCGGCGAGGACGTGTTGCCCGCCGACACGGTCGCCGCGATCCGCGAGCACGGGATCGCGCTCAAGGGGCCCTGCACGACGCCCATCGGTAAAGGCTTCTCGAGCGTCAACGTGGCCCTGCGTCAGAAGTTGAACCTCTACGCGGCGGTGCGGCCGGTGCGCAGCCTGCCCGGCGTCAAGACGCGCTACGACAACGTCGACCTGGTCATCATCCGCGAGAACACCGAGGGGCTCTACAGCGGCGTCGAGAACCAGATCACCGACGGCGTCATCGTCTCGATGAAGGTGGCGACCCGCAACGCCTGCCACCGCATCGCACACTGGGCCTTTCGCTACGCGACCCATCGCCGGATCGGGAAGATCTCGGTCTTCCACAAGGCCAACATCATGAAGATGACCGACGGTCTCTTCCTTGGCGAGGCCCGCAAGGTCCATGAGGAAGACTACCCGAACATCAACTACGAGGAGGTCATCGTCGACGCCGCGATGATGAAGCTCGTGCAGGACCCGACCCGCTTCGAGATCGTCCTCTGCGAGAACCTCTACGGCGACATCGTCTCGGATCTGTGCGCCGGCCTGGTCGGCGGCCTGGGCGTCACGCCGGGCGCGAACATCGGCGACGAGGACGCCGTCTTCGAGGCCGTGCACGGCTCGGCGCCCGACATCGCCGGCCAGGACAAGGCCAACCCGCTGGCGCTCGTCATGTCGGCCACGATGATGCTCAACCACCTCGCCGACACGCGTCACGACGAGGCCTGCCGTGTCGCGGGCGCGAAGATCCGCGACGCCTACAACCTGGCCCTCGCGGAGGGCCAGAAGACGGCCGATCTGGGCGGCACGCTCGGCACCCGGGCCTTCGCGCAGGCGATCATCGATCGGCTGAAGGGCTGACGGAGGTGTCGTGATGGCCAGGCAGCGCACTGCCGAGGAGACCACCCTGGATCGGACGCTCAAGGCGCGCACCGCCGACGGGGCGCTGTACGAGAAGCTGGAAGGCGCCCGCGTGAAGTGTCACGCCTGCGCTCACCGGTGCGTCATCCTCGACGGCCACGACGGCATCTGCAAGGTGCGGTTCAACCAGGGCGGCACGCTGCGGGTGCCCCGCGGATACGTGGCCGGCCTTCAGGTCGATCCCATCGAGAAGAAGCCGTTCTACCACGCCTTCCCGGGCGCCGAGGCGCTGAGCTTCGGCATGCTGGGCTGCGACTTCCACTGCGACTACTGCCAGAACTGGCTCTCGTCTCAGACCCTTCGAGACGTCGAGGCCACGTCGGCGCCCAGGGACGCCTCGGCCGCCGACCTCGTCGCGCTCGGCCGGCGTCGGGGCGCCCCCGTCGTCGTCAGCACCTACAACGAGCCGCTCATCACCGCCGAGTGGGCCGTCGAGGTCTTCCAGGAGGCCCGCCGGGCCGGCATGGCCTGCGGCTTCGTCTCCAACGGACACGCCACCCCCGAGGTCCTTCGGTATCTGAAACCCCACGCCGACCTGTACAAGGTCGACCTCAAGAGCTTCCAGGACAAGGCCTACCGCTCGCTGGGAGGCCGGCTCGCGCCCGTGCTCGATAGCATCCGGATGCTGCGCGAGCTGGGCTTCTGGGTCGAGGTCGTGACGCTGGTCGTGCCCGGCTTCAACGACTCCGAGGCCGAACTGCGCGACATGGCCCGCTTCCTGGCCGGAATCTCGCGGGACCGGCCGTGGCACTGCCCCGCGTTCCGTCCCGACTACCGCATGACCGAGCCGCCCCCCGCCGCCGTGCGTCAGCTCATTCGCTCCTGCGAGCTGGGCCGCGAAGAGGGGTTGCGCTACTGCTACGCCGGTAACCTCCCCGGCCGCGTGGGCGACTGGGAGCACACCTGCTGCCCGCGTTGCAGCCGGCAACTGGTGCGCCGCCACGGCTTCCAGGTGCTCGCGTGCGACCTGGACGGCGGCCGCTGCCCCGGCTGCCGCGAGCCGATCGCCGGTTTCTGGTCGAGCGACTGCCACGTGCCGGCCGAGGCGGGCGTGGGCGCGAAGGCGCTAGCGCCGAACGAGGGTACGTGAAACCCACCGGGGGCGCTGCCCCCGGACCCCTGCCAGGAGGGGTGCCCCCCCCTGGACCCGGCAATGAGAAGAGCAGGCGAAGCCTGTTCGACACTCTTCAGGACTCTGAGCTTCGAGCGCGGGCAAGACTCGCTCCAGTCATGTGGGGTTCCAAGGGGCCAGTGGCCCCTTGGTAGGGTCTGGGACGAAGTCCCAGCTTCAACACCTGGTACCTCTCACTTCACCCCTTCGCGTGTCCCCGACACCCGCGCGGCCATATACTGGATGGCATGAGCCGGAGCGCGGCCCCCGAGGTGATCCTGGCGGCCTGCCCGCCGTGGAAGACCGATTGTCCGAACCTGGCGCTGGCCTACCTGGCGGCGACGCTGGGCGCGTCGGGCATTCCCGTGGGGGTGCGCGACTTCAACATCGAGCTGTTCCAGAAGGCCGAGCCGCCGCTGCGCCGCTTCTGGGAGCTGACCGCCTCGACCTTCTGGGCGCGGCCCGAGGTCTACAACGAGACGTTCGGGCCGGCCACGAGAGCGTTCATCGAGCGGTTCGTGGCCGAGCTGGCCGATGGGCCGGGCCGGTGGCTGGGCTTCTCGGCGCACAGCGCCAACGTGATGTTCACGCTCGAGGTGGTTCGTCTCGTGCGTCTGCGGGGGTGCCGCAAGCGGATCGTGATCGGAGGGCCGAGCGTCCAGCTCAAGGAAGCGGGCATCGCCACGAGCCTCGGCCTGGTCGGCTTCAAACCCCGCGGTTATGATGACGTCGAGGTGATGGCCGAGATGCGCCGTTACCTCGACCTGGTCGACCTGTTCGTGGAGGCCGAGGGCGAGCGGACGCTGCTCGAGCTGGTCGAGCGGGAGCGGGCCGGCGTGGCGCTGGAGGGAACGCCGGGAGCCGTGATCTGGCGGACGGGGGAGCCGGCCGCCTTCGTACCGCGGCCCGTCGTGGAGGACCTGGACACGCTCCCGTGGCCGGACCGGGAGAGCCTGCCGCTCGCTACCGGCTCCGAGCTTCGAGGAGTTCGACCTGGAGCCGTACACGATGCGGGCGCTGCCGGTGCTGACCAGCCGCGGCTGCGTGCGCAAGTGCGCGATGTGCTACGAGCGAGTGCTGTGGCCAGGGTTCCGTCACCGCAGCCTGGGGGCGATCGTCGGCGAGCTTCGCGGTCACATGGAGCGGTGGGGCGTGCGGATGTTCTCCTGCAACGACCTGCTGCTCAACGGCGACCCGTACTTCCTCGGCCGGCTGTGCGACGCCCTGGCCGAGTCGGGCCTCGAGCTGCAGTGGTGGGGTAACGCCGTAGTTCACAAGAAGATGGATCTGGATTACTTCAAGAGGCTGCGGGCGGGCGGGCTGAGTTCGCTCTCCTACGGCATCGAGTCGGGCTCGCAGCGCATCCTCGACAGGATGAAGAAGGGGTACCGGGCGGAAGACGCCGGAAAGGTGCTGAGAGCCGGGGCCGAGGCCGGGCTGAACAACACGATCAACCTGATCGTGGGGTTCCCTGGCGAGTCGGAGGAAGACCACCGTCTGACCGTGCGGTTCGTCGAGGAGCACCACGAGGCGATCCACCACGTCGGGGTGCTGGCGACCTGCATCGTGTTCCCGCACTCGATCCTGTCGAGGGAGTGGGAGGCGTTCGGGCTGGACGCCAGCTCGCTCCGGCCCTACAACCCGTTCCTGCCGATCACCGAGTGGCGCGACACCAACGGCCTGGACGCGGCGACGCGCCAGGAGCGCTTCTGGGAGCTGTACCGCGTGATCCGCGGCCACGGCATCGGCGTGACCGGGGTCGAGGACGACGAGGAGCTGACCGCCGAGCGGATCCGGGAGTTGGCCGGGAAGCTGAAGCATCCGACAGCCTGGGTCCGCGAGGACGCCATCGTGAGGCTGGCCCGGGCCACGGAGCCCGACCTGGGCCCGGTGATGCTCGAGGCGATGGACGACCCGTCGTTCGTCGTGGCCTCGCAGGCGTTGCTGAACCTGGCGCGCATCGATCTCGACCAGGCGTGGGAGCGGGCGGCGAGGCTGATCCTGCGGTCGCCCGCGTGGCTCGACCACGCCGCGACGCTCGTGCTCGGGAAGCGCACCGACGGCCCCAGTCTGGAGTTGCTGGAGCGCGTGCTCGACGCCGAGCGCTACTCGCGGCATACGGCGGAGTTGCGCCGCCTGCTGGCCCCGCATCGCGAGATCTACGAGGCGTTCGAGCGCTTCGTCGAGGCGGCCCGCGCGGGCGACTCCTCGGCGCTGCGAGGCCTGCTCGGCTGTCCGTGGCCCTGGGCCCGGCGCCGCGGGCTGCGGTGGCTCGCGGAAGAGGCCCCGGAGACGGTGCCGGCCGGCCAGGTCGAGGGACTTGGCGGAGCCTTCAGCTCTTTCGAGTCTGAGGAACGGCTGCTGGCCGTGCGGACGCTCGCCAGGGTCCCGGGCGCATGGACCCGGCTGCCGGCCGCGCTGCTCGACGATCCTTGCCCTCGAGTCCGGTGCGAGGCGGTCGTCACGGTCTGGCGAGGCGCGGCAGCGAGCCCGGCGGAGCCCGAGGCTCCCGAGGCGGCGCGTCTTCGAGTTCGCGCGCGGGAGCAGGTGGCCTCGGTCGACCCTACCCTGTGGCCGTTCGAGGGGCGCGAGCCCGACGAAGGCGAGTTCCTGCAGCGGCTCGCCGTGCGCGCCGGCCGCGGCGAGCTGCTCGGACGGGCCCTGTGCGAAGGGCCTCTGCCGGCTCGCCTCGCGGCCCTGGAGACGCTACGCGAGAGTCCGGATGCGGCGTACGCCGAGGAGGTGGCCGGATGCCTCGCGAGCGACAAGGCGCAGGTTCGCCGGTTGTCGGCCGCCTGGCTCGGCCGGCACGGAGGTCGGGGCTACGAGTCGCGCCTGGCGGCGTTGCTGAATGACCCCGACCTGTTCGTCAGTCAGGAGAGCATCGGCGCGCTTGCCCGCCTGCGCAGTCCGCTGGTGCTGCGCTACTTCCCGGGATTCCTCGACGAGCACCGGTGGCCCGAACTGCTCGACTTCGTGCGCGGGCCGGTGCAGGATTGCGCTGGGGTGAGAGCGCGTGCGAAGTCGCTGGCGCCCCAGGCCTGCGCCGGGGACGTGAGCGTGCTGGAGCGAGCCTGGGCCGAGTTCGATGCCTTCGGCCGCATCTGTCTCCTGGCGACGATCCGCGAGGCCGGGGCGATCCCGCAGGCGCGGTCGGTGGTGACCGCCGGGCTGGAAGACTCCGATCCGGCGGTACGGCTGACCGCCATCGAGGTGCTGGAGGCGCAGCTCGATCCGGGGATGTGCCCCGTGCTCCTGGCCTACATCAGCGATACGGACGGCCGTTGCCGGGCGGCCAGTTGCAGTTTCCTGGCCCGCGCGCGATGCGAGTCGGCCCGCCCGGCCTTCCTCGGGCTCTTGCACGACTCCGATCCGGAGGTGCGGGAGTGGGCGGCTCGCGGGCTGGGGCGCTTGGGTCATCAGGAGGATGTGCCGGTGCTGCGCGGGCTGCTGGAGCCGGCCGCCTTCCAGGGGCTCTCTGACGACGTCCGGTCCGACCTCGAGCCGCTCCGGAAGTGGTGCTGAAAGCCGCCCGCTACCGGCCCCCCGCTTCCCGCAGGCTCTCGAGCACCTCGCGCGCGCGAGCGTTGGCCGGGTCTCGCTTCAGCACGATTTCGAGCTGGGCGATGGCGGCCCGGTGATCTCCCGCCAGGGCGTGGATCGCGGCCAGGTCGGCTCGATGCCGGGTTTCCTGGTCCGGCTGCATCTCGAGCAGCCTCGTCTTGGCCTGGAGTGGCTCGGAGACGTCGGGAGGACGCAGGAAGGGCTGGTGCATCCGGGCCACGGCCAGGGCCGCCTGGTACTGGAGTTCGAGCGCCGGGCCGCCACCGCCCGCCTTCACCGCCGCGCGCGCGCGCTCCAGCGCCGGACCGTACTGTCTGAGCATGAACAGTACCCGGCCGGCCGTCCTCTGGGCCTCGGGGTCGCCGGGCAGGCCGTCGGCCGCGGCCTGGGTCGCGCTCAGAACGCCGTCGTTCATCTCGAAGTCGATCGACGACCTGGCGAACGCCAGCAACTCCTGCGGCGTCGGCGACCGGCCGGCCAGATAGGCCCCGGTGAGGGTCTCGGAATCGCGGAAGCGGTAGTGGCGTTGAGGCAGCCGGGCCTGGTGTCCGGCGAAGAAGGCCCGGGAGGCGAGGAAATCGACCAGCGGGTAGTCGTCAGAGTGCAGTACGCCCGCCCCGGCATACTCGGCCGCGCCCCGTTCCGAGAACAGGCTGGTCGCGATCAGCGGGAAGAGCCCGCGGATGCCGATCTTGTCCAGGTCGGCGGCAACGGCTGGCAGGGCTACCCGGGCCGCGCTGGCGGCGAAATCCGGCCGGATAGGCTCGGTGGAGCCGAGCAGCTCGATGTCGACGTCGGTGATCATCGAGACGACGGTGTGCGGGAAGACGCTCCGGAAGGTCCGCAGCACGATGCGGATGACCTCTTCGCTGGTCTCGTAGGTGTGGATCCACTGGGCCATCAGTCCGCCGGGCCGCAGTCGCGCCCGGCACGATTCGAGACACTCCCGCGTGTAGAGGCTGGCGACGCCGGCGACCCACGGGTTGGAAGGCTCCGAGATGATGCAGTCGTACTGGCGTTCGGTGGCGCTCAGGTAGCTGCGGGCGTCGTTGACGCAGATGCGTACCCTGGGCGATTCCCAGCATCGGCGGTTGATCTGCTCGAACAGGCGCGACGCTTCGACCACGGCCGGCGAGAGTTCGATGCAATCCACCCGATCCACCGGATGGGCGAGCGCCGCGGCGACCGTCGTGCCGCTTCCCAGGCCGACGATCAGCACGTCCTTTGCGCGCGGCGTGAGCACGAGCGGCAGGTGCGCGGTCAACGACTGCGTGCGCATGTCCCCCAGGCCGTTCGAGGCGTCGGGCTTGCTGTTGACCTTGAGCGTTCTCAGGTGGGGGCCCGTGTCCTCGACGCTGACGGTCGTGATGGCATCCTCGCGGTAGTAGATGAGCCGGGGCGCCGCCTCGCCCGGCCTGGGGACGCCGAAGCCGGGCCGGTAGCGGAAGATGGGGCGCACCAAGCGTGACAGGTCCCACGCCGGGCCGGCGGTGACGAGCAGCGCCGCGCCGACGAACACCCCCAGGGCCCATCGGAACCACGTGGTAAACGCGTATCGGCCCGCCGTCGAGACGCCCGCCGACGCCAGACAGGCCAGGCATCCGAGCACCATCGTGGCCCGGACGCCGGTCCAGGGAATGAGGAACATCCCGGCCGACACCGATCCGAGCAGCGTTCCCACGGTGTTGGCCGCGTAGACGGCGCCGATGCGGCTGCCCGCCGACTCCTGCCCTTCCATCACGGCGCGGATGCTCAGGGGGAAGGTGCGGCCGAAGAAGAAGGTGGCCGGGAAGATCGCCAGCAGACACACGGCGAACTCGGTCACGTGAAACGCGTTGAAGTCCCAGTTGATCCAGATGCGCAGCGACAGCACCAGGTCGGCCAGGCTGCCGGCGAGCGGGATGGCCAGCAGCCCGATCAGTCCGATGGCGATCTGCCCGCAGGCAAAGCCGAGCGCCGGGTTCGAGCGCGATTCGCGCGGCAGCGACCACGAACCGATCGCGATGCCCGCGATGAAGCCCGCCAGCATCAGCGCGAAGGCGTGGACCGACGAGCCGAGGATCAGGGCCAGCAGGCGGGTCAAGCCGACCTCGAGCAGCATGCAGGCGAAGCCGGACAGAAATGCGGCCGTTAGCATGCCGCGCAGCGGCGAGAACCGCGGACGGGGAGCCTCGAGAGGCTTGGCGGCGGGCGGCGGTGACGGAGGCGCCGCCGACGTGAGCCGCTCCGGGCCAGAGTCCGAGCGCCCCTTGTCCGGACTCCGCAGAGCGAGCGCGCCGATGGCCGCGAGCGCGTTGAGCACCGCTGCCAGACTGAGTGTAGCCGTCAGCCCCAACCACTCCAGCAGCCAGAATCCGGCCGCCACGCACCCCGCGACCGCGCCCAGGCTGTTCACCGCGTAGAGCAACGGCAGGTGGCGGCTCGCGTCCAGCTGCCGGGCCATCACGGGCAGGGTGCCGCCCATCAGGACTGTGGGCGGAAGCAGCAGGGCCAGCGAGAGGGCAAGCCGCATCGCCTCGACGGCGAGGCCGGGTTCCTCGATCCCGCGGATGAGCGTCGTATGAACGCCGGCGATCTGTGCGAACAGCCACGGAAAGGCCAGTGCGTAGAGGGTACAGCCGAACTCGAGCCAGGCATAGAGCGCCAGCCGATCTCGGCTGCGATCCGCGGCTTTCCCCAGGAGATACCCGCCGAGCGCCAGGCCTCCCATGAACGCCGCCAGTACGGCGGTAACGGCGCCGGTCGTGTTGCCGAAGAGCGTTCGCAGATAGCGCTCCCAGACGACCTCGTAAATCAGGCCGGCGGAGCCCGAGAGAAAGAAACACCCCAGGAGCAGCGGCAGGTGGAAACGAGTGCGCATCGATGGGCTCCGAGAAGGCGCTTCAGTGCGGCTCGAGGCCTCGCAAGGAAGCGCAGAATCCTAGCACGGCACCCGTGTCGGATCGAACTGTTTGCCGAACCCCGGGCAGGGAGTCGGCAAAGTCGAAGGCTGTACTGTAGCGGCGGGGCTCGTCCCCGCCC
>CAZSVK010000242.1:2562-9282 GCA_964610245.1 uncultured bacterium | reverse complement strand
GTTATAGTCGAAGTTCACCGTGAACCCGCAGGCCTTTCCGAGCACCGCCTGTCCCTCCGGGTTGTGGAACTTGGCCTTCATCTTGGCGATCGTGTGCCACGATGTGCCGCCCTTGCCGTCGGGCCGGCCGCGCCAGAAGAAGAGGTTGGGATAGCCGGTGTTGCCGAGCTGTCCCAGGTAGCCCTGGATGAAGGCGGCGTTGCAGTACTGGAGATAGCCGTAGAAGGTGAGCGTCTTCCCGCCCTCGGTGCGGAAGCTCTTCTGGTCGGCGAACGCCGCGCCGGGCCAGAGGCAGACCACTGCGAACAGGGCCAGGATCATCCAGGTTCCGGTGCGACTCATCTGGGGCCTCCTCACGTCAATGGCGGCGACCGCTCAAGGCGTCTCCCCGACCAGCCTCGACGCGGCCACGTCGGCCTGCCTGTCCTTCTTGCCGCCCTCGAGCCAGCTCACCCGGCAGGTCAGGCAGTGCAGGCCCGCGTGCCGGTTGCCGGAACCGGGCGGGAACTCGACATTCTTCTGCATCTTGAAAGTGATCTCGGGATCCATCCGCGCGTAGAGTTCGTCGGTCTGGCGCGATAGACCGAACGCGCCCCGGAAGGCCGGATGGCGCAGGTAGAAGTCGCGAGGCTGAGGGGCCGACCGCGACGCCAGCTTGGCCTGGGCCAGGTTGTGCGCGAAGTAGTCGACCACGTCGAGAGCGATCTGACGCGCCAGCAGGCTCTCCTCGTTGACGCGCGACATCTGCACGTTGGCCTGGCCCAGCGACAGCAGATAGACCATCGACGTGCCGGCGATCAACGCGACGATGGCAAGCTCGACCAGGGTGAAGCCGCGGGCTGGCCGGCGAGGGGCCTCGTATCGGCGTGGCTCGATCATCTGAATCCGGTTTCCATCGGTCATGGGATGCGAGAGGTTGTCGAGAAGTTAGGACATCACTCTTGGGGTGTTGGCGCGAACGGTTCGAGGAGCTTGTCGAGCTGGCGGCAAGCCTCGGGCATGTCGCGGAACGAGAGCATCCTCAGCCGCGTCAGTTCGCGAGGCGGGAACGGCAACGGTCCGGCGGCCGTGGGGCCCGCCGCGCGGTCGGCCCACGCGCAAACGCCATCCCAGCGTCTCAGGAAGGTGCCCCGATCGGTCGGCCGGGCGCGCGCCTCCTCGGCCAGGGCCACGACATCCGCCGGATCCCGGCCGGGCGAACCGCCGGAAGAACTCTCCGCCACTGCCGGCTGCACGGGGGCTGCCGCGGCGACCTGGCGTGACTCCGGCCCGGCTGGCCGTGTCCGCGCCGCGAAGTCGGCCCTCGGAGAAGAAGGCTCTTCCGCGCCCAGCCCAACCCATGCCGCCCATCCCAGAGCGGCGGCGAGGGGCAACGCGAGGAGGCCTGCCAGGAGTGGTCTGGGAACCGCCGCCGATTCCCGCGCGGGTTCCGCGGCCACGGGGGCGACGACGAGCGCTGCCGACTTGCGAGTGCCGCTGCCGAGCGCCGGCGCGGGGCGGATGCCGCTGACGCTGACGTGGCTGGTCGCCTGACTCACGCGGCGAACCAGCTGCTTGCGGCGAACCGCGCGCAACTCCTCGCCGAACGCGGAAGCCGAGGCGGGGCGCTCCGCCGGATCCCTGGCCAGGGTCCGCACGAGGAAGTCGCCCAGTTCCCTGGGACAGTCCGGAGCGAAGTCGGTGACCGGCGGGAAGGCGTAGGACGGCCAGCGGCCTAGGTTCTGCGGCGCCAGCAGGTCGACCCGGGAGAGCAACGTGTAGAGCAGCGAGCCCAGCAGGAAGAGATCGCTGCGCTCGTCGAGCGGCCTGCCGGCCACCCGCTCCGGGACAGCCTCCAGCACCTCGGCCCCGACCATGCTCTGGAGCGTCGGCGCGATGCCCCGCATTGGCTTGAGCACGCTGTAGTCGGAGATGATGGCGCGACCGGTCGCCAGATCGTACGAGATACCCGAGAGCGTCAGTCCCCGGTGGAGCAGCCCTCGTCCGTGCAGGTACTCGAGCGCCTGGGCGAGCTGGTCGCCGATCTCGATCACCGCCTCGGGTGGCACCGGCCCGAGGGCCGAGTACTCGGCCAGGGAGGTGCCCGTGGGCGGATCGGTCACGTAGAAGACGTGGTCGCGGGTGTGCCCCACGTCGAGGATCTTGAGGAAGCTGGGATGATCCAGCGCAGCCAGGGCGCGGCACTCCCCCCTGAACTTCTCGACGGCGTCCGAGGCCTCGTCGACGGCCGTCCGGAGTACCCGCAACTCGACCGCCCTCTCGAGCCCCGGATCCCAGGCCTCGAAGACGACCTGATAGGCCCCGATCTCCCGGAGCTTGCGCCGCACCTGGTACTTGACGAACTCTTCCACGGCAATCCCGCCACCCTGCGTCTATCTCCGAATGACTCGCCACCTGAGTATAGCTGCTAGCGCCTCGCGCCGCCCCGATGTGCCCCGGATGTGGCAGACTCCAGGCCGAGGCGCGGGCCGCGACGCCCGGGACCTCGACGCGAAAAGCCGACGAACCCGACGTGAACACGCCAATCCCGAGCTGCGATCGCACCGGGCAACTCTCCGGCCGCAGACTGGGCGAGTGGCTCGTCGAAGAGCTGCTCGGCCGGGGAGGCATGGGCGAGGTCTATCGCGCGATTCACCCGACGGGCAGGGTCGCGGCGTTCAAGGTCCTGCTCGAGTCGGCGATGGAGTCGCCCAGCGCCGCCGGACGATTCCGCCGCGAGGTGCGGGTGATGGCCCGGCTCGAACATCCGGCCGTCGCGCGCATCCTCTTCGAAGAACTCGACCAGTCGCCGCCCTACTTCGCGATGGAGTGGCTCGCGGGCGGGTCGCTCCACGATCGCATCCGCGTTCTGGTCCAGGCGGGGACGCTGGCGCCCGCGATGGCCCCCGCCGCGCTGGCCCAGCTCGCCCGGCAACTGGCGAGCGGGCTTTCGGAGATCCACCGGCACTCGATCCTGCACCGCGACATCAAGCCGCACAACATCCTCTTCTCGGAGTCGGGCCAGGCCAAGCTGACCGACTTCGGGCTGGCGACGATGTCCGACGCCACGTGCCTCACGGCCCCGAGGCAGCGGATGGGCTCGATCGCCTACATGGCCCCGGAGACCCTCAGGACCGGTCACTTCGACGAGCGCACCGACCTCTACCAGCTTGGGATCTCGCTGTATCACACCTGCGCCGGCGAGTGCCCCTACGACGGGCCGGAGCTGATGGCCGTGGCGGTGGGGAAGCCCCTTCCCCCGCTGCCTCTCTTCGGGCCGTCCTGTGACGCGCTGCGGCGTGAGACGCCCTGGTTCGAGCCGCTGGTGCGCCGGCTCTGCTCCGAGGATCCCGAGGCCAGGCCTGGCTCGGCGGAGGCGCTGGGAGAGGCGCTCGACCAGGCCATGGAAGGTCTTGGCAAGGCGAAGCCCGTCTCCCGGCGAGCGGCCGCGGCCGCGGGCCAGCGCTTGCCGGAGAGTGGCCGGGCCAGGAGCACGCACGTTGCCTGGAGCGCGAGACTGGATTGGCATCGCTGGAAGGGGCCGGTTCTCGCGGCCGCCTGCGGGCTCTGGATGGTCTGCCTGGCGGCGATCGCCACCTCGCTCTGGTCTCGGGGGCCGAGCGAAAGCGGTTCCCCCGGCGGACCGCGATTGCCGGAGGCTTCCGGCCAGGGGAGCAGCGCCTCGGCGGCGGCCGAATCGCCCGGAGGAACGGCCGCGCCGGCGATCGCGCTCGTCACCGCGGGAAGTCGCAGCCTTCGCTTCCGGTTCGACGGTTCGGCCCTTCCCGGCTCCCGGCTCACGCTCCAGGTCCGGGGACAGCGCAGCGGACGGCTCGAGGCGGTGGCGCCCTCGGCCCGCGAGTGCGCGGTGGCCGGTCTGCAGCCGGGCACGGTCTTCCGGTGCGCGCTGACCTGGCCGGGGGGGGGGCGCCGTGAGGTCGAGGCGGCGACCTTGCCCGAGGCCGCTGGCGGAGGGCTCGTCCTGGAGCGCGGCGGCGACCCGGTGGGCGACCTGGAACTGCAGGCTCGCGGTCCCCACGTCGTGGCGGTCTGGGCAACCGACCCCGGCAAGCCAGGGCCGGTCACGATCCACGCGCGTCACAGCTTCGACTCGGGTCAGACCTGGACGCCCGCCGAGACGCTGTACGTCTGCCGGAGCGAGCGCCGTTCCCTGTCGACGGCAATGCTGGAGGACGGAGCGCTCGTGGGTTGGCGCGCCGAGCCCGCGCGAGGGGGCGCGTCCGCGTTCGTGTTTCGATTCTGGGATGCGGCCGCGCGGAGGTGGGAGCCCGCGATGGAGTTTCCGGCAGGCTCGAACCAGGAGGGAGTCTGCCTGGTGCCGGCAGACGGCGGGGCGACGCAGGCCTACCGGCTGATGGCGCCGGCCGGTTCCGAGGCGCCGTGCGAGCTGGACGTGGGGCGGGTCCCCCGGTCGCCGGGGGAGCCGCTTCCGGCCGAGCGGCTGCTCGTGCTGCCGCCCCGGGTAGGAGGCCGGCTGAAGGTCCTGTCGGCGGGCGCGAGGACGTTCGCCCTGATGGACTCGATGAACGCTCTCGGCAACTGGACCCTGTTGTGGAGCGCCACCGGCGTGGGTGGGACGGGCTGGAAGCCTGCTCTGGCGCTGACCGGACCGGACGACAGCGTCGGGTTCTTCGACGCCGCGGAGCTGGATGGCGGAGTGCTGCTGGCCTACGTGGAATCGGAGGTCGTCTATCTCCGGAACTTAACGCCGGAGTTGCATCCGTCCCCGGCCCCGAGGCTGCTGGACAGGAGCGAACTGGTGCAGCGTTCACCTTGCTTCGTTCGGGTCGGGAAGGTCCTCTACCTGGGGTATCTCTCCGCCAGGTCGCTCCTGATGCGCGACCTGAGCGTGCGCATCCTGCGCACCACCGACGGCGTGGCGTGGCTGCCGCATGCCGCGATCCGGCTGGCGGCGGGGCAAGGCAAGAGTCTGCGGCTCGCGCTCTGCGGCAAACACCTGCTCGCTCTCGCCGCCGGCATCCAGGGCGAGTTGACGGTGTTCGCATTTCCGTTGTGAGCCGTCCCCGGGGAACGGGTGGGCCGTCGTCCGCGCTCGTCGTCGCTCTCGGGCCTGATACCATGGCCGGTGATGTCCGGCCAGCAAGCACCAGGCAAGGAGCTCGATCTCTACGATGGGCTGAGCGGCCCCGCGGCCGAGAAGGCTGCACCGGCCGCGGCCGGCACGGGCCACGAAGGAGTCTCTGGACCGGAAGGCTCCGATGCATCTTCCGGGTGGATCGAGACGGTGTGGGCCGGCTTCCCTCGGAGCGTGCGCGAGCGGTTCCGGCCGCAGGGCCTGATCGGCCAGGGCGGGATGGGGGTCGTCATCCAGGCGGTCGACACGGTGCTCGAGCGCGAGGTCGCCATCAAAGGGCTGCGCGACCCTCGGGCCGCCTCCGAGGCCGGCCGCAAGCGCGCCACCCGCGAAGCCCGCATCTGCGCGCGGCTCACGCATCCGAACATCATGCCTGTCTTCGATATCTGGGCGGACGTCGAGGGCAACCCCTGGTGCTCGATGTTGCGCGTACCGGGCGATGCGCCCACCCTGGGCGGCAGGCTGCAACAGATGTCGCGCTCGGGACTGGGCGAGGCCAGACGGTTGCGTGAGCTGCTGGAGACCTTTCAGCAGATCTGTCGCGCCGTGACCTACGCGCACTCCAAGGGCGTGCTGCACCGCGACTTGAAGCCCGACAACATCCTGCTCGGCCCCAGCGGCGAAGCGCTCGTGGCAGACTGGGGGCTGGCCTGCACTGCCGCCGCCCAGGCCGCGGCCCCCATCGAACTGGTCGGCACCCGCGGCTATGCGGCTCCCGAGCAGCTCGGCGCGTTCGGCGAGCCTCGCTCCGATGAGCGCTCGGACGTCTACAGCCTGGGCGTGATCCTCTTCGAGATGGTCGGCGGCAGCCGCCCGAGGGGGCTGGACACCTGGGGGGTCGCGGGAGCTGCGGGGGCGGCCCCGCCCGGGCCGCTCGAGCTGCCGCCACGCGCGCCGCGCGAACTGGCCGGAATCGTCATCCGCGCCATGGCGTGGAACCCCGAAGAGCGCTTGCCCAGCGTCGAGGCGCTCAACCTTGCCGTGGAGGCCTACCTCGAAGGCGGGCTCGTCGAGGGGCTCAGCTACACGCCATGGGAGCGCGTCAGGAAGTGGGCCCGGCTGCACCCGGCGCTCGCCGGTGGCTGTCTGGTGGGTCTCCTCTTTGCCGGCATGCTCGTGCGGCAGTTCCGGCGCACGGAAACGGCGTTGACGCAGGCGCAGGAGAACCTGGCGCAGGCCCACCGGAACCTCGCCGACTCCCACACGGGATGGGCCGAGGAGGCGCAACAGCGCGGTCGTCCCGAGCTGGCCGAGTTCCACGCCGCCCAGGCTCTCGCGGAGCTGACCCGTTGTCCTGCGGGCTACGCTCTCCCGTCCGGTGCGCCTTACTCGATTCTGGCGGGCCCGCCGCCGACGAGCCCGCTGGCCTGGGCGTGCACGCTGGACTTCCCGGCGGAAGTCGTGGGACTGGCCCGCGACGGTCGGTCGCTCTGGGCAGCGACTCGCGGCGTCGGCCTGTTCGGTTTCGCGCTGCCCAGCGGCCAGGTCATCGCCCGGTCGCACGTCGAGAAGAGCCAGGTGTGGGGCGTGGCGCTGAGCCCGGACCGCCGGCTGGTGGCCACCGTGGGCGGGGACAAGCTCGTCTGCGTCTGGGAGCGGGCGACCGGCCGCCAGCTGGCCCGGTT
>CAZSVK010000242.1:0-2552 GCA_964610245.1 uncultured bacterium | reverse complement strand
CGCCGCGGGGACCTGCAGCGCCGGCGGCCGGGCCCGTCGTGGACAGGCCGCACCCGCGCCGTCGGCCGCATGGCCGTGAGTCCCGACGGCACGCGGCTGGCGACCGCGGCGCTGGATGGCTCGCTCCGGCTCTTCGAGCTGCCGGATGGCCGGCCCGTGGGGAGCTATCCGGGGTTCACGAGCGAGGTGCTGACGGTGGGTTTCGACGCGCTGGGCAGGGCGACCGCCGCGGTCAGTGCGCCGGGGGGACTGGCCTGGAAACGCTTCGACTCGGAGTCTCCGCCGCAGTTGATCGGTCTCGAAGCGGGGCGAGTGCCGCAGTCCGTGCTCCTATCTCCGCGATGCGAGTGCGTGGCCGTGTCTCTCGCCGGCGGCGCCGTTCAGTTGCTCCGGCTCTCCGACGGCCAGAGGCGCGCTTTCGAGCCTTTGCCGGGCGAGACGCTCGCGCTGGGGTTCGGAGCCGATGGAAAGCGGCTGGCCGTGGGCGGCACCTATCGCGACGTCCACGTCTTCGACACGGCGACCGGCCGCAGGCTGTTCCAGGGCTCCGGGCACACCGAATCGGTCGAGGCCCTCGCTTTCGACCCCACGGGACGATGGCTGGCGAGCGGTGGTCAGGACTTCAGCCTCTGGCTGTGGGACCTCCGATCCGGAGGCGGACGCAAGCTCGGCGCGCACGACGGACACATCTGGACAGTGGCCTTCAGCCCCGGTGGGGAGTTTCTGGCTTCCGGCGGGTTGGACGGGAAACTCCGGCTGTGGCGTCTTCCCGGCGGGCAGCCGGCGGGGATGTTCGACGCCAACAACTCGGGCGTGGCCGCGTCGGCCTTCACGCCCGACGGACGCTGCCTTCTGTCCGGAGGAGGGCTGCAACCGCAACTCTGGGACTTGCGCGTGCTGCGCGAACCCGCGGCAGTGGCGGCGCGGGTGCTGGAGCGCTCGCTCTTCACGCAGGCGGCGGACTCGGTCCACCCGATCCCAAGACCGGCGGGCGAGGTGGCGGGACCCGGACGCTGACCCGCCGCCGGGGGGCTCAGGCAGACCGGAACGGGCGGAAGCGGCCGGGCGGTTGGCCTCCGTGATGTCCAGGTACCGGCCTGGCCGGGTTGGCGTGGTTCAGCGCGCGGGTTCAGCCGGGACTCGAGGCCCGGAGAAGTCCTACCAGGCAGCTCTTCCCCAGCCGAAGTCGCTGCCGGACGCCGAAGGAGACTTGTGGCGGGTGACTTTCATACCATGCCGGGGAGCCCACCTCCCGCTTCGCGGTCCTGCCTATCATCTGGGGCTGCTGCCCGGAAGCGCCACGGTGCGCAGGCAGGCTTCCACCACGGGCCAGTACAGCTCGTACTGGTCCCGATGGGCGTGGTACGCGATACGCAGGTGACGGCCGGGGCCGCCCGCCACGACGTCGAGGACCTGATAGCGCGCCTGGCCAACCGGCTGATCCGACAGGACGAGTCCCCAGCCCTTCTCGCAGGCGAGTTGCACCTCCTTCACCGGGAGCCGAGGCACGTCGCCGCCGCTCTCCGCGGAGGGCTCCCTGCGATGGCGCTCGAAGTCCAGCTCCGAGGTGTCGAGCGTGAACCGGATGAAGACGCGCGGTGTCTCCCTCATGAACTCGAACTCGGTCGCGTCCGAGGCATCGCGCAACTCCCACTCGGCCGGCGGAGAGGCCCCGAACAGGCCGCTCTTGACGAAGGGCTTGCCCAGACTCGTCGAGGGGCTCCGGCGCGATCCGACCTCGAAGCTCTTCAGCACCGCAGTCGCCAGCGCCTTCAGCAGTTCGGCCTCCGTTTCATGGGTCTTCACCTTCACGACATAGAAGCGGCGCCCCTCTCCGTAGATACCCCACGCGGCAACCAGCTTCGGCTCCTCGCCCGAGGTCACCGTCTTCAGGTAGGTGAACGGGCCTCCGGCACCCGCCACGGTCCTCGGGGTGGTCCCGGGACTCAGGGCGACCCCCCAGCTCGGCAGTTCGGCCAACAGCTGAGCCAGGAACGCCTCGAGCCCGTCGTCGCGGTAGACGAGCTGGATCGAGACGGCCGGGGCGATCGGCCCCGTGCGGGCCCCTTCGAGTTCGAGCCAGGTGCCCGGCATGCCCGTCTCTCGCCACCCGTCGGGTAGGCGTACGCGGAACCCTCCGGCGGGATCGTCGTGAAGACGGAACGTCAGCGACGACGCTGGGTCCGCTGCCGCGAGCGAGTGGACCAGACAGGCCCAGAGCAAACCCACGAGGATGCGGTGCACCGTCCGTCACCTCCCGATGTCAGCCTCGAACACTATCACGCCGAGGCGCCTGGGTGCGCGCGCGGTTCGTGGGGAAACTGGGAGGATCTCGATTTGCCTCTCGGGAGCTTTGCTCCCGAACCCTCACCCGGGGCGAAGTTCGCCCCGGGCCCCCCCGATGACTGGAGAGACTCTTGCCTCCGCTTGCGGGCAAGAGCCCATGGAAGTACCGATCAGGCCTCGCTTTGTGCAATCAGTGCCGGGTCCAGGGCCGGGCACCGGTCCTGGCAGGGGCCCGGGGACAGCGTCCCCGGCAGAACTCGTACCAT
>CAZSVK010000241.1:0-9286 GCA_964610245.1 uncultured bacterium | reverse complement strand
TTCCGATGACTCTGAGCTGCGAGCGCGGGCAAGACACTCTCCAGTCATCGGGGGGTCAAGGGGCGAACTTCGCCCCTTGCGAGGGTTCGAGAGCAGCGCTCCCGAGAGACAGATCGACGTTTTCCCAGTTCCCCCGCGAACTGCGACCGCACCCGAGATAGCACGAATCGGCGATGACTTCACGACTGACGCTCTACGCGAGGATGGTGCAGCTCGAGCACACGCTGTTCGCGTTACCGTTCAGCCTCGGCTCGATGCTGCTCGCCGCCAGGGGGCTGCCTCCGCTCACGACCTTCCTGTGGATCCTGCTCGCCCTGGTGAGCGGCCGCAGCTTCGCGATGGCCATGAACCGCTACGCCGACCGGCACCTGGATCCGCTCAACCCCCGCACGCGCGACCGCGTGCTCCCGGGCCGCGAACTGGGGCTCGGCGAGGTGCGTCTGTTCCTGGCCGCCTCAGCGGGGCTGCTCGTCCTGGCCGCGAGCCGGCTTCCGCCGCTGTGCCTGAAACTGCTGCCGGTAGCGCTGGCGTTCCTCACGCTCTACTCCTACGCGAAACGCTTCACCTGGACGGCCCACTTCATCCTCGGGTTCTGCCTGGCGATGGCGGTGTCGGGGAGCTGGATCGCGGTGCGGGGAACGCTCGATGCGCCGGCGGCGGCGTTGGGACTGGCAATCGTGCTGTGGGTCTCGGGATTCGATATCCTCTACGCCGGTCAGGACATCGAGTTCGACCGGCAGCGCGACCTGAAATCGATCCCCGCGCGGTTCGGGCTCGAGGCGAGCCAGACGCTGGCCCGGGCGCTGCACGCGGCGAGCTGCGCCGTCATCTGGGGCACCGGCCTGCTGCTCGGCGCGAGCTGGCTCTACCACGCGGGGGCCGCGGTGATGGCCTGCCTGGTCGCCTACGAGCACCGGGTGGTGCGCGGCGGCGACTTGACACGGATCCAGCGGGCCTTCTTCGAGGTCAACGCTCTGGTCAGCGCCACGTTTCTGCTGACCGCCGCGCTTGAAGTCCTGCGTGGGCCGTGATAACTTCGCGAGGTCGCGGCGGCGGCGCCCCGGACGCGGGCGCTCCCCGTTCGAGCGCGACCTCGAGACCAATCGCCGGAATGCGGATCGTCGTCGGAGTGTCCGGTGCCAGCGGGGCCCCCTACGCCCGCCGGTTGCTCGACCATCTCGACCGCCGCGGCATCGAGACGCACTGCGCCATCTCGTCCTTGGCGCGCATCACCTGGGAATGGGAGCTGGGCGAGCAGTTCGAAGCCTCGATCCGGGGCCTCGGGAACGTCCGGATCCACCAGGAGACCGACTGGATGAGCCCGCTGGCGAGCGGCTCGTTCCGGCACGACGGCATGGCGATCGTACCCTGCTCGATGCGCACGCTGGGCTCGGTGGCCGCCAGCGTCTCGGACAACCTGCTGCAGCGGGCGGCCGAGGTCTGCCTCAAGGAGCGCCGGCGGCTGGTGCTGGTGGTCCGCGAGTCGCCCTACAGCCTGGGTCATCTGCAGAACATGACCCGGGCCACCGAGGCCGGCGCCATCGTGTTGCCGGCCAGTCCGGGCTTCTATCACCGGCCCCGCGGGCTGGACGACATGATCGACTTCGTCGTCTCGCGAGTGCTGGATCACCTGGGAATCGACAACGACCTGATCCGCCGCTGGGGCGGAGAATCGCGGAAGGCGGCAACCCCTGATGACAGCGCCTGAGACACCGAGCGGGAAGAACTCTTACGAACACGTGCAGTTCCAGCTGCTTCAGGCCCGGAAGGTCTTCTTCACGGGCGAGGTCGACATGGCGCTGGCTCACCGCGTCATGGCCGAACTGCTGATGCTGGAGGATCTCGGCCCCGAGCCGGTGAAGCTCTACATCAACTCGCCCGGCGGCGAACTGCCTTCCGGGCTGGCCGTCTACGACACGATCAGGAGCCTCAAGTGCGAGGTCCACACGATCTGCGCGGGGCTGGCGGCGAGCGTGGCCACCATCGTCCTGGCGGGCGGCACGAAGGGAAAGCGCACCGCCTATCGCAACTCCCGCATCCTGATCCACCAGCCGCTGGGCGGCATCCGCGGCCAGGCCACCGACATCGAGATCCACGCCCGCGAGATCCTGAGGGCCCGGGAGAACATCAACCGCATCCTCGCGGAAGACACCAATCAGCCGATCAAGCGGCTCGAAAAAGACACAAATCGCGATTACTGGATGTCGGCGGAAGAGGCGAAGGAGTATGGTATCATCGACGCCATCCTGTAGGGGGGCAGGAGGGCGAGGCGGGTCCCACGCCCGGCGGCGAGTCCGCCCCGGAGGGCGATCCGGCAAGACCATCCCGAACAAGGGAAGGAGACACGAAGTGGCCAGCGACAAGGTTCTGGTACTGACCGATTCCAATTTCAAGGAGATCCTCGAGAAGACCCCGACTCCTCTCGTGATCGACTTCTGGGCCGAGTGGTGCGGCCCCTGCAAGATGGTAGCGCCCTCCATCGACGAGCTGGCCGACGAACTGAAGGGCAAGATCCAGTTCGCCAAGATGGATGTCGACGCCAACCAGCAGGTCCCGATGGAACTCTCGGTTCGCAGCATCCCGACCTTCGCCATCTACCACAAGGGCAACCTGTGCGGGAAGTTCACCGGAGCCATGGCCAAGGATCAGCTCAAGAAAGAGATCTTCCGCTACCTGCCCGAGGCGGCCAGATAGCAGGGGTCAGGGGTTAGGTGTTAGGTGTTAGGGGTTAGGGGTTAGCGCAAAGCCCCCGATTCGACGCCGGAACAGCCATCATACAGGCTGGCGCATTGCCCCGGGGAGCACGGCGCAGCCAGGTCTCGACGCCGATCGGTTGCGCCGCGCGGGGCTACGTTCTCCAGCTCCGGTACGCTCGCTCGGCGCGGCCTTCGCCTGGCGGGCCGGGTACCCGACACCTGGCACCCGGCACCCGGCGCGGGCGACGTGACCCGTCAGGCTAACCCCCAACCCCTAACCCCAAACCCCTCCCCAACCCCTAACCCCTACCCTGCCTGCCTCACACCACCATCCGGCGCAGCAGCACGCCGACGACGATCATCAGCATCAGACCTCGAAGGTAGCGACAGTCGCCGCGGTCGGTCATCAGCGCCAAGGTGCTCAGGGACGCCGTCCGAGGGTCGCCCCACGCACGCCAGGCCGCGAATCCGAAACCGCCCGCGGTCAACGCCGGCACCAGCACGACCGCCCACGGCACGCCGACCAGCACGAGGAAGGCCGCCACAGCCAACCCCAGGCCGCCCGCCACGGTGCTCTCGGCCGGAATCCGCACGCCTGCCAGCCCGCCCGTCTGATGCAACGCGAGGGCGCTCTCGTTCCATACCACGAGCACGCCGAGCGCGGCGCACCCGCCTGAGCCGAGGAGATCGACCCCGGTCGCCAGCTGGATAGCGAGCGCCACGGCAAACAGGGCCAGATAGAAGCCGGTCAGCCCCATCAGGAAGGAGGCCAGCAGCAGCAGACAAGCTATGGCCAGCATCTTCAGGGCAGAGGCGGAGTGCCGGTAACGTCACGGGCGGGCGCCTGCGCGCCCGCCCGTGAGCTAAACTTCGGATTTCAGTCAAGCTGCGGCTTTGCCGCCGGATGATCCTTGTAGTACCAGCTCACCAGGATCGGCGCGACCACGAAGATCGAGGAGTAGGTGCCGACGAAGATGCCGATCGTCATCGCCAGGGCGAAGTCGCGAACGTTGGTCGGGCCGATGAAGAGCAGCGCCAGCACGGACAGCTGCACCGTGACCGAGGTGTTGATCGTGCGGGTCAGCGTCTGGTTGATGCTGAGGTTGACGATCTCGTCGAAGGCCATCTTCCGCTTCAGCCTCAGGTTTTCGCGCACACGGTCGAGTACGATGATGCTGTCGTTGATGGAGTAGCCGAGGATGGTCAGCAGCGCCGCCAGCACGTCGAGCGAGAACTCGTGGCGGATGAGCGCGAAGAAGCCCAGGATCATGAAGCAGTCATGCACCTCGGCGACAATCGCTGCGATGGCGGCCTGAACTCGAACCGCACCGCGATGTAGAGCAGGATGGTCAGACAGCCGAGGAACGCCGACCAGAAGGCCTTGACCTTCAGCGAGGCGCCGACCGTGGGGCCGATCTTCTCGACCGACAGCCGCTCGCACCCATTGCCGAGAATCGAGAGGACCTTGTCCATCTTGACCTCGATGTCCTCCACTCCGGCCTGGGCGACAGTCTCCTCGAACTTGCTGCGCAGGATGTACTCGGAGCCGGTGGTGACGCCGGTGGCCTCGAGACCGCCCATGACCCGCTGGACCTGGACGTCGCCCAGTTCCTTGAAGGTCGAGGTCGACAGGGCCGTGCGAATCTGGTCGGCGTGCACCTCACCCTTGAACCGGTAGTGGAACACCGAGCCGCCGGTGAACTCCACGCCATAGTTCAGCCCCAGGAAATACAGGGCGATGAGCGACATGACGAAGCTGATGCCGGAGACCGCATACCCGATCTTGCGGTTGCCGACGAAGTTGAAATTGAAGCGCGTATGCTCGGGCTCTTTGATTTCCGGAACGCCCACGGTGTTCGGTTCCTTTCGAAGTTCCTGGTGAGAAGAGTTCGGAGCTGATTCAGATGCTCATCGTGCCGATCTGCTTGCCCGAGTAGGTAAGCTCGACCATGGTGCGGACCGCCACGATGGCGGTGAAGAACGAAGCGAGCACGCCGATCCCCAGGGTGACCGCAAAGCCTTTGATGGGGCCCGTGCCGAACGCGTAGAGGATGAAGGTCGTGAGGAGCGTGGTCAGGTTGCTGTCGAAGATGGCCGACCAGGCCTTCTCGAAACCCGCTTCGATCGCGGCGCGAACGGTCTTGCCCAGGCGCAGCTCTTCCTTGATGCGCTCGAAGATCAGCACGTTGGCGTCGACCGCCATACCTAACGTCAGGATCAAGCCCGCGATGCCGGGCAGCGTGAGCGTCGCCCGGAAGAACAGCATCAGCGTCAGCACGATCAGGGCGCAGAACACCAGGCCCAGGTCGGCCCACAAGCCCGCCCCCTTGTACCACACCACCATGAAGAGGACGACCAGACCGACGCCGACCATGCAGGCCAGCACCCCGGCCCTGATCGACTCGCCGCCGAGCGTCGGCCCGACGACCTGCTCGCCCAGCTTCTTCAACTTGGCGGGGAGGGCGCCGGCCTTCAGGATGCCGACGACCCGCTTCGTCTCTTCCAGCTCGAACTTGCCGGTAATCTCGGCGCTGCCGTCACGGATAGGCTCCTTGATGACCGGGGCCATGTAGACCTTGCCCGCGAGCACGATCGCCAGCCGCTCTCCGACCATCTTGCTGGTGACCTCGGCGAACTTCTTGCGGCCCGCGCTGTTGAACTCCATCAGGATCTTCGGAGCGCCGAAGGTGTCATACTCGATGCGCGCATAGCTCAGGCTCTCGCCGGTCAGCTCGGGCGTCTCCTTCAGGCGATACCACTGGGCCTTGTCTTCCTGCTCGGTCGCGGTGCCCGCTGGCTGCTCGACCTGAGGCAGAACGACCTCGCCCTCCTTCTTCTCGATCGTCATGACATCCTCGGCCGAGCCGAGGACCGAGTTGAACGTGAGGAGGTCGGTGGTGGCGATCAGGTCCTTGACCCGCTTCTGCATCTTGTCCGAGAGGCCCGGGATCTGGATGCGCAGCTCGTTCTCGCCCTGCTTCTGGATGGTCAGGTTGGCCACGCCGAACTCGTCGAGGCGATTCTGCAGCACCTCGCGCGTACGGGTGACAATCTCGGCCGCAACGGGCTGATCGCCCTTCTCGGACACCACCTGATAGATCAAGTCGATGCCGCCCTGCAGGTCGAGGCCCAGATTGATCTTGAGATCCTGATAGCCAGGTCCGAAGAAGGGGAACAACCAGCCGAGGCCCAGGGTGGGCGCGCTGGCCACGAAGACGATCACGAAGACGACGGCTATGGCGCCGACCCTCAGCTTGAGACCCGAATACATGCAGATTCCTTTCAGGAGTCAAGGGCGGAATGACCCGGCCCGCCCGACAGAACGGGAGCGCGAGTATACGATGCAGTCAGCCCGATGTCAACGGCAGCGCCGAGCGGTGCGTGTCATGCGGGGGGCTCTCCGCATGACATGCACTCGCCGAGCGCGGGCAGGGGATCGGCAGAGTCCTCGAGAACCCGCTTCGGTGGGCTACCGCTTGTTCGGGTGCGTCGACTCCTCGGCCAGCTTCCCCAGCGTCCGCCGGGCGAAAGCGGCGATCTCGGCCGGCGTCGCCGAGTTGCGCAGCAACTGCTCGAGCAGCGGCTCGGCCTTCAAGGGCTCGCCGCCCAGCAGATGGCAGACCGCCAGCTTGCTCAGGCTGTGGGGCTCGCCGGGCTTGAGGGCGAGCGCCTTCTGGAACTCGCGTGCGGCCTTCGACAGCTCTCGCGCCTCCAGGTGCACCGTTCCCATCAGCGCGTAGGCCTCCCATCGCTTCCGGTAGCGAAGCGACCTGCGCAGGTGGGTCAGCGCCTGCTCGGGCTGCTGGGCAGCCAGCGCGGCGCGGGCCGCCTCGAGCTGTTCGGCCGCCGGATCGGCGAGCGTGCGCTTGATGGTGACCTCGGTCAGCTCCTGCCAGCGATCCTTGCCCACGAGCTGCTTGAGCACGCGCTGGGCGATGCCCCGGAGCACCAGATCGTCGCCGGTGAGGATCGGCTTGAGAACGTCGAGGTTTAGCGGCCCACCCAGCTTGCCCAACGCCTCCAGCGCCTCCCGCACGACCTCCCAGCGGTCGGACCCGAGCAACGGCACGATCCGCGCGCGATGCTCGCCCCCGCCGCACTCCCCCAGGGCCCGGATCGCCTCGAGCTGGATGTCCTCGTCCGGATCGGCCGTGAAGGCCGATACGGCGTCGGCGGCGGCCGGCGTCTTGAGGCGCCCGATCGCCTGCAGCACGACCGGCATCAGGTCGCGCGAGTCCTGTCTCAACATCGCGGTCAGCGCTCCCAGTCCGCGAGCGTCGCCGATCTCGCCCACCGCCTGCACCGCCTCCTTGCGCACCTCCCAGCGCTCGTGCGAGAGCATCGGCAAGAGCGCGCCCAGCGCGACCTCGCCCCCGATGCGCCCGAGCGCCCGCAGCAGGCTCAGCAGGTACTCGTCGTCGGCGTCCTTCAGCCGCCCGATGAGCTTCGGCGCCGCCTCGGCCACCCGGAACTTGCCCAGGATGCGCACGACCTGCTGGCGCACCGACACGAACTCGTCCTCCAGGCAGTCGATGCAGAGCCTGAACGTCTCGCGGCAGGGCAGCCACTCGAGCGCCGAGAGCGCGTCTGAACGCTCGCGTTCATCCCCGCCGCTCACCATCCGCGAGAGCTGCGGCATCGCGCGCTCGCCCAGGTGCCCCAGCACGTAGGCGATCCAGTAGTTCACCTCGGGCTCCCGGAACCGGAACATCCGCGTGAGCACCTCGAGGTCGCCGGGATTGGAGCGGACGATCGTCTGGGCCGCCGCCTCCCGCACGCTGCGCGAGTCGGTCGCCTTGAGCAACTCCAGCAACTGCGGCAACGCCCGGTCCCCGAAACGAACGAGTGCGTCCTGCGCGTTGCGCCGGATGGCCGGGTCGCCGTCGGCGAGCAGCGCCACCAGCGCCGGCAGCACCGACTGTTCCGTGTTGCCGACCAGGCTGCGCGTGAGCCAGTAGCGCACGTTGCTGTCGGGCCCCGCCTGTCGCAGAGCCTCGACCACGATCGGCGTGGCCACCACGCCCATCGCGGCGATCGCCTCGGCGGCGTTCTTGCGGATCGGCCACGACGCGTCGTCGAAGCGCGTCATCAGGGCCTTCACCGCCTCGGCCGACGGGAAGCCCGCCAGCAGCTTCGTGCACCAGAAGCGGACGTCCTCGCTCGGCGAGGAGAGCGCCGCCGCCAGCGCCTTGAGCGGCAGCTGCGTCTGCACCTGCAGCGCCTCGGCCAGGGCCTTTCGCACGCGCCAGTTCTCGACCGCGAGCTTGGGAAGCAGCTCCAGCGAGATGTCCTGGGGAAGCTGGAAGTTGCCCAGGGCCGTCGCCGCGGCCACCTGCACGTCGAACTCCTCGTCCTCGAGGAGGTTCACCAGAAGCGGCACGATTGCCGGGTTGTCGAAGCGCTCCAGCGCCCGCACCGCCCAGTAGCGCAGCTCCAGGCTCTCGCTCGCGAGCTTCTCCAGCACCAGCTTCAGCGAGCTGTCGCCCGCCGCGGCCAGGGCCGTCGACGCCGACAGCCTCAGCGGCCTGCGATTGCTGGAGAGCAGGTCGGCCAGGTGGCGCACCGAGTAGTCGCCGAAGCGGGCCAGGGAACGCACCGCCTCCAGCCTCACGTTCTCGTCCTTGTGGCCCAGGAGCGGGATCAGGGCGGGCACCGCGTCGCGATCCCCCAGCTCGCCGGCGGCCCGGATCGCCGCCTGCAAGAGATCGGCGTCCTGGCAGCCCAGGAACGGCAGCACGTGCGGCGCCGCGGCCCGGACCTTCAGGTCGCCCAGCACCTGCAGGATCCAGTACTGCATGTTCTTGTCGTGACGATCGAGCGCCTTCGTCAGCAACTCGACCCCCGAGGGGCCCACGCGCCGGATGGTGCGGGCCGCCATCTTGCGGCGGCTCCAGGAGCGGCCGCCGAGCGCGCTCACGAGCTGCGGCAGCACCTCCTGGCCGAGCCGGGCCAGCGCGCGCGACGACCACTCGGCGACGTTCTCGTTCTTGTCCCCCAGCGCCTTGAGCAGCGGCTGCACCGCCCGTTTGTAGGGCAGGTCGTAGAGCGCCCGCGCCGCCATCATCCGCACCGAGGCCGACGGGTCCTCGAGCTGGCTCGTGAGGACGGGCTGCAGCCCCTTGTCCTGCAGGGCCGCCAGCGCGGCGGTCGACCAGTAGCGCACCGGGTCGGCCACGTCCGACAGACAGCGCATCAGGTCCTTCTTGGCCAGGGGGTTCGGCCGCTGCGCCAGGGAGCGGGCGGCATCGGCCCTGGTGGCGGCACGGGAATCCCGAAGCTGGCACAGGAGCAGGTCGAGATCGTCGGACATGGAAATCGCGAGTCCTTCCGCGGATGCGTGTGAATCGAGGAACCGGGCCGGCGTCGGGCAACGTGGCCGAGTCCGGGCGCTGAGAGACCGGCAACCTGTCCTATTGAATCACGAAGAGGCGCGGGGCAAGTGAGAGTACAGGGGTTAGGGGTTAGGGGTTAGGGGTTAGGCACCGGATTCCGGATCCCTCCGAGTGCACCCGTCCCGCCCCGAGCCCCAAGCCTCCAGCCTCCAGCCTCGAGCCTCCAGCCTCGAGCCTCAAGCCTCCAGCCTCCAGCCT
>CAZSVK010000240.1:0-9360 GCA_964610245.1 uncultured bacterium | reverse complement strand
GCGGCGGGGGGCTCCGAGCCGCCGCTGCCCCACGCCGAGGACGAGGTGAAACGCGTGACCGCCCGGTTCCCGGGGAGCCTCGTCGTGACCGGGGCCGCGGCCACCGAAGCGGTGCTGAAGAGCAAGGCCCGCGGCCACGATCTGGTCCACCTGGCCTGCCACGGCCGCCTCGACGGGGAGATGCCGATGAACTCGGGGCTATCGCTGGCCCCCGGCGACGGGGATGATGGGCGGCTCGAGTTGCACGAGGTCTTCGCCCTCGACCTCGATGCCGGGCTCACCGTGCTGTCGGCGTGCCAGACGGCGCTGGGCCGGATGTCGCGGGGCGACGAGCTGGTCTGCCTGGCGCGCTCCTTCCTGCACGCCGGCAGCCGCAGCGTGCTGGCGTCACTGTGGACCGCGCCGGGCGACTCGACGGCGACGCTCATGGAGCGCTTCTACGAGCGCCTGGCCGCGGGCAAGCGCCGGGACGAGGCGCTGCGCGAGGCCTCGCGCGCGATGCTCGGCGACCCGCGCCACGCCGCGCCCCACCAGTGGGCGGCCTTCTGTCTGATCGGTATAGTGGACTGAGGCCCATCGCACGCCGCAATGACTCTCTTTACCGCAGAGAACGCCGAGAACGCAGAGAGAGCTTCGCCACCATCGCGTGATCCCGTCCTCCTCTCTGCGCTCTCTGCGTGCTCGGCGGTTTGATCCGCTTGGGTTGCGGGCGTCGCCCGCTCTGGCCTACGACATCTTGTTGGCGACCGAGCGGGCCAGCTTCTCCTTGTACTCGGCGATGAGGTCGGCGTGCTCCGCGGCGGGGAAGCGGCTGTTGCCGATCTCGTGCTCCACGATGGGATCGAGGTGTCCCTGGGCGTGGAACTCGGCGAAGGCCTCGTCGAGGTGCGAGAGGTGCTTGGCGACGAACTCGTTGAAGCGGTCCTCTTCGAAGTAGTCGTTGGCCAGTTGCAGCGCCCGCTCGAAGGCCGTCTCGGGCCCGTCGTCGAAGCGCGTTTGCAGGAACTCGGCCTGGTTGAGGTCGAAGCGCATCTTGCGCCCGGTCACCGTGCAGTAAACCGTCCACTTGACGAGGGCCTTGATGACCCACGGGAAGTGGACGTGCAGCGAGGTGATCGCCGAGTCGGGGCAGGCGTTGGCGTAGTCGATCGGATGGACGTTGCCGTCCTTGATGAGGGCCTCGTAGGAGTTGTACTCCCAGCGGAACACGGCGTTGACGATCTTGATCTCGCCGAGGACTCGGGCGCGCTCGGCGTCGGTGAGCTGGATCGGTTCCTCGGCGTAGTGGCGGTGGATCGGCTCCTCGGGCTGGAACTGCATGGGCCAGACCTGGGGCCCGATGCCCATGCAGCGAACGAACTTGTCGTAGTCGACCGCCTTCTGGGCGTGCATGATCCGCTCTTCCGATTCCTCGTACTTCTCGTGGAACTTGGCCATGTCCTCGATCTTCGAGACGCCCGAGCCGCCGCCGCCGTCCTGGCCGGGCTTCAGGTAGAACGGGAAGCCGCCGAGCTGCTCGGGGATGGCGTCGAAGTCGAAGTAGACGTTGTGCTGCGAGAACATCTCGGGCAGCGACTTGTCGCGGTAGTGACGCCAGCTCTTCATCTGGTCGTCGAACTTCTCCTGCGTCATCTTCGGATGGATGCGGAGCTGGTCGATCACGTACTGCTCGTCCTCCAGGTACTGCTGCTGCGGAATCATGATGGTCTCGGGAACCTTGGCTCCCAGCCGCTCCAGGAAGACGAACGAGGCATGCTTGTTGATCGCGTGGAAGGTCGACGGGTGGTTGAGCACGTACACGCCGTCATAGAGGGCATGCTGCACGTAGGCCCGCATGAACTTGTGCCAGTGGGTGGTGCGGTCGATGAAGAGGTCCCAGTCCTTCTTGACGTTGTCCCTGATGTTGACGGGCTTCACCTTCACCCGGTCGACCTCGAAATCGTAGGTCTCGCCCTTGTACTTCAACTTCAGACCGAGAAACTCGAAGAAGCTCTTCAGGGTGTAGGGCATGCCCACCTCGTAGGTGGGAAGTAGGCCGATTCGCTTGGTGACCACCGTGACCTCCGTTGGTTGCTGTCTGAGTGCGACAGGGCTCGTGACGCCCCCGCCCCATCTTAACTGATCATGGCCTGCGGACTGAAGAGGTCATGAACTCCGGGTATAGTTTTCGGAGTTCTTCGCCTGGGCGCCGATTCCCATGACTTAGGGGTTGACGGGGGAGGGGCCAAGGGTCTCAAATCATGCAGGCACGCAGCAGCCTTCGGCCCCTGGGCGCCGGCGGAACTCGCCGGAGCGACCGCGCCGAACCACCACAACCCCAACGGCGGCCTCCCGGGCTGCCAGATTCACACCAGAGGCTCCGATCATGGCCATCGTTCTGAACGGCTCCAACCTCACCCTGGAATCCCTCACCGCCGTCGCCCGTCACGGCGAGAAGGTGGAACTCGCGCCCGAGGCTCTGGAGCGGATCAAGGCTTGTCGCGCCATGGTGGAAGAGAAGGTCCGGGCCCACGAGATCATGTACGGGGTGAACACCGGCATCGGAGAGTTCTCCGAGCGGGTGCTCTCCGACGACCAGATCAAGGACTTCCAGCGCTATCTCATCTACAACCACTCGGCCGGCATAGGCGACCCGGTGCCGATCGAGCAGGTGCGCGCCGCCATGACCGGCCGCGTCAACGTCCATGCCCACGGCAACTCCGGCTGCCGCCCCGAGATCACCGGCACCCTCGTCGAGATGCTCAACCGGGGCGTTACCCCGGTGGTCTGCCAGAAGGGCTCGGTGGGGGCCTGCGGCGACCTGGCGCCGATGTCGCAGATCGCGCTGCTGCTGCTGGGCGAGGGTGAGGCCTTCTTCACGGGCGAGCGGCTGCCGGGCGCGGTGGCCCTGGCGAAGGCGGGCATCCCGGTGCCGGGCCTCGAGGCGCGGGACGGGCTGGCCACCATCAACGGCTCCAACCTGCTGACGGCTATCAGCGCCCTGCAGTTGCTCGACATGAACCGCTGGCTCAAGCAGGCCGAGATTGCCTGCGCCATGAGCCTGGAGTCGCTCCTGGCGAACCTGAAGCCCTACGATCTGCGCCTGCATCAGGTCCGCGGGTTCCCGGGCGCCGTGCGCTCCGCCAGGGCGATCATGCGTTGCATCGAGGGCAGCGATCTCGCCACGGGGAAGCTCAAGACCAAGGTCCAGGACGCCTACTCGATGCGCTCCTCGCCGCAGGTGATCGGCACGGCGCATGACGCGATCGCTTACGCTCGCAAGCAGGTCGAGATCGAGTTGAACGGCGTGGGCGACAACCCGATCTTCCTTCCCGAGCACCGGCTGACGCTGACCGGCGCCAACTTCCAGGGCTCGCCCGTGAGCCTGCCGATGGACATGGCCGGCGCCGCCATCACGATGATCTGCGTGCTGGCCGAGCGGCGTCTCAATCGCCTCACCAACCCCGCACTCTCCGCGGGGCTCCCCGACTTCCTCACCAAGGGGGCCGGGATGTTCTCGGGGATGATGCTCAGCCAGTACACCGCCGACACGCTGATCGTCGAACAGCGCATCCTCTCGATGCCCGCGTCGATCCAGTCGATCCCGGCCGCCGCCGACCAGGAAGACTTCGTCTCGATGGGGCTGCACACGGCGCGCAAGAACGGCCAGATTCCCGACAACGCCTATGGGGTCCTGGGGATCGAGCTGATGGCCGCGGCCCAGGCGCTCGACTTCCGTGGCTTCACCAACGGCAAGGGCGTCACCGCCGCCCACGGCGTCATCCGCAAGCACGTCGCCCACCTGGAAGAAGACCGGCCGCTCTACCGCGATCACAACACGATGAAGGCGCTGGTCGCGAGTTGCGAGATCCTCGAGGCGGTGGAGCAGGCGGTCGGCAGCCTGGAGTAGGGCAGGCGAAGACCTTCTACGGGGCCGCAGCCCGCCCTCCCCCGTCTACTCGGTCCGGTGGATGTAACGCGCCACGTCCAGGACCTCCTCGACCTGCGGGGACCTCACGAGGTAGCCGTAGTCGCCGATGGCCTGCCGGAAGATGGAGTTCATCTCTTCGTGATGGGACAGCAGATGGCCGAAGGTCTTCACGACGTCGTCGTGCGAGTGGGCGTAGCGCTTGCTGAGCTTGCGGCCCACGTAGGCGCAGTGGTACGGGCGCGACCACGTGGCGTCGAAGCGATTGTGGGCCACGACGCGCGCCCACTCCCGGTAGATGTCGATGTCGTTGGCGAAGTTGAACATGTCGGTGGTCAGCCCGCCCGGCGGCCGCATGTTCACCTCGAGGGCCGTGAGGGCGCCGTCCCGCTCGTCCCGGAAGAACTCGAAGTGGAAGCAGCGCTCCCGCACGTCGAAGGCGCGCGCCGTGCGGCGCCCCGCCTCCTCGAGATCCGCCGGCAACTCGCGGAGCGAGTAGTAGAAGACGTGGTCGTCGGAGTTGACCGTCTCCATGATGCCTTGGCTGTAAACGTGAGAGGTGTAAAAGACGAGGTTTCCATCGCGGTCGGCCAGCCCGTCGAAGGTGCAGATCTGCCCGTGGATGAACTCTTCCATGATGTAGTCGACCGGCGGCTTCTGCGCGAAGAAACGCACCAGTTCGGCCTCGTTCCCCAGCCGGTACGTCGCCGCCGCTCCCACGCCCACGTCGGGCTTGGCCACCACCGGGTAGCCGGTCTCGTCGAGCAGAGCGCGCGCCTCGTCGAGCGTGCGGACGACCGCCCCGCGCGCCACCCGGATGCCGGCATCGCGGTAGACCTGCTTCATCGCCGACTTCCGCTTGATGCGCTCGATCCCGTCTTTCCGGATGCCCTGCAGGTTGAAGTCGGTGCGCAGGCGGGCCTCCGTCTCGAGCCAGTGCTCGTTGAGCGAGTCGAGCCGGTCGAGCTTCCCGTGCCGGTGGGTGAAGTGGCCGAGCGCGCGCACCAGCTCGTCGTACCGGTGCATGTCCTCGACGCGGTAGTACTCCGTCAGCGCCGCCTTCAATTCGGGGCAGAGCGAGTCGTACTCGGCGTCCGCCAGCCCCAGCACGTTCACCCCCTCCTCACGCAAGCCCACGCAGAAACGGTAGTAGTTCGGGGGGAAGTGGGGTGAGAGATAGACGAAGTTCATGCGGTGTTCGGGTCCTCCCTTTCGACGCGGTCCTCCCGGCTGGCCCGCGGCCGGCGGTCGCCCCATCTCCCGGGCGCGGGAGAGGGCCCAGGAAGATCAACCGCATTCGAGGCCCGTTCCGCAAGCCCGCGCGTCAGTCGACCGCCATCGGCTGCACCGTAGTCAGTTCGCTCGGCGGGACGGTCTCGGCGGGGCCGGCCGGGTCGCTCTCGTCTGCCGGGGCGGCCGCCAGTCGCACGTTGTTCCCGTTGTAGCTGCCCCAGCGGTAGCGGGCCGGATTGGGCTTGCCACCGACGTCCGGGAACACGTCCCGGTAGTGTCCGTTGGCCGCGATGCGCGCTTCGTTCGCGTCGCCGGCGTCACGGGCGTGGTAGGGCGGGAACACCCGGCCGTCGCTCGAGTAGGTCACGTACGGATTCTTGGCGACCTGGGTGATGGGAGTCCGTTCGTCGGCGGCATAGTCCCGTCCCTGGAGCAGGGTATCGTACGGGGTCTTGTCGCCGATCATCCGGCCGACCCACTGGTCCATGGACATCGTCTCGGTGGCGTCGGGGCCCGACATCGCCGGGTCGAGCGCGACCCGCTGCACCGTGCCGTCGTCTCCGCGGACCATCACCGTCGGGGTCACGTGCCAGCCCCACTGCACCGTGTTCCCGTCCTTGTCCTTCACGCTCAGGGGGCCGTTCCGCCCGGCCACGATGAACGCCGTCTCCGACTCGATGCCCATCTCCCGCAGCACGTCGCTCGTGTCGAGCGCCCGGGCATAGCATCCGTCGCGGATCTCGTCGGGGGTCAGCCCACCGTCCGCCGAGCGCCGTCCGGCCCTGCGGAGCGCCTCGAGCGCTTGCTCCCGGGTGATCGGCTCGATCGCCGGGGCCGGCGCCGCGGCAGCTCCGACGGTCGTCCAGTTCGAGGAGTCGCCCGAGAGCGTCGAGTAGGAGGTGTCGCTCGCCGAATCCAGCCCCTCACCGCTCCAGCCGCCCGGGCCCGAAACCGTCGAATAGGAGGTGGGGTCGATCGAATCGGGATCCTCGGCGGCCCAGCCACCGGCCGCGGAGACCGTCGGATAGAGGGTTGCCTCGGTGGAACCGGTTTCATCCTGGCCGTAGTCCGGGTCGGAGGTGATGCCGGAGGCGCCATCGTCCGTTCCGGTGGGGTCGGTGTTCCCGGCCGAATCGATGCCCGAGCCGCCGACATCCGGGTTCGAAGTGACGGGCTCGGGGGCGGCAAGCACATCCCCCACCGGCCCATCCGCGGGCTCGGCCGGCTCGGCGGCGATCGGCTCGGAGGCAGGCAACGCCTCGTCCCCCACGACCTGGGCGTGCAGCCCCGCGGCGGGGCAGACCGCCAGCAGGAGGGCCAGGGCCAGGACCAGGTGGATTCCGGGCTTCCGAATCATCGTGTGACCTCCGGGGGTCGAAAACTTCTCTCGCGACCGGGATGGCTTGGGGATGCCGGGACGGATGCAGGGATCGGGCCAACTCCCGCCCGAGTCGCCGGAACCTGCATCGCGAAAGGAATGACAGCTCGTCCTCGAGGCCCGCCTTCCCGCGGTGGGGTCTGGTTTTCTACCCCCGGGAACCGGAACCCGATCTCGCGCTCGCGCTCGGGCCGCCGGCTTGACGCTCCTCCGCGCCGTGCTAGATTGGAGCCATGACACGGGCGTTCCCCTGGAACTGCGGCCTCAGGCTGGGACGGGGCGCGCTGGGCCTGACCGTGGCCGGCCTCCTCGTGGGGGCGGCGCTCGCCTCGACCCCGCCCGGAACCGGGGCGGCCCGGGCCCCGGGGAAAGCGCCGGCGGGCGTCCTGACCTCACCCGTTCCGGAAGCCGGCAAGGAGGCGATGATGTCGACGGGTCGGAAACAGGCCCACCCCTTTCAGCTCGGCCGGATGTGGGAAGCTCTGGCCCGGGCCCGCGTCATGGTGCGCCTGGGTGAGCTGGGGGCCGAGCGCGCCGGCGGCAAGCTCCGCGGCCGGTTCGGCTGGATCGAATCGCTCTTTCTGCTGCACCAGGCGATCGCCGGCGACGAGACGCTCCTGGGCAGGTTCCACGAGCTGGTCGTGCGGCAGACGGCCTCGCCCGGCGCTGCTCTGGCGCCCGGTGCCGGTCCGGACGATCCGGTGGTCCTGCTCCTCGACTTCGCGCTGCGAGAGAGGCCCGGCCTGGCAGGCGCGCCCGCCGGCTCTCACCTGCAACTGGCGCTGCCCCCCGTGGCCCGCATCCGTTCCGTCCTCGAGGCTCTGGGCCCCCGACCGAGGCTCGACAGGTACGAGTTCGACAACCGGTTCCCGCTGTTCCTTGCGAAGCTCGGACTGGGCTGGTCGCTGCTCGACCCCGATGCGCGGGATTCCAGCGGACGCCTGGCCTTTCACGAACTCTTCGCAGAGTACGGCCCGGTCGTCGAGAAGCTCGAGCCGCGAGCGCGGCCCCCGGGCGAGAGGTTCCCCGTCTCCGGAAGCCAGCTGCAGAACCTGGTCGACGCCGTGGCTGCGGTGGTCGACCCCCGGTACCACCCGCAGCTCGAACTGCGCCCTGGCCGCACCGCCGACGCCGGCTTCGCTCTGCCCCGGCGGCCGACCTTCCCCTTCGACGCCCCGCACCTGCTGTATCTCTACTTGCAGTACCGGCGAGATGCGGGCACCGTCGTCGCGCCCGGGCTTGACTGGATCGACGCCAGGATGGGCGCTTTCCTGGGCCGCCTCGCCCCGTTGCGCGGAAAGCCCGCCGGCAAGGCAATCCTGACCTCCGAGTGGTCATGTTCCCAGCCCTGAAGCCCGCGACCTCTCGCGCGACCCGAGCGGCCGGCAGCGTGCTGGCCACGGTCGTGGCGGTGCTGGGGGTGCTGGGCATCCTGGCCTGGGGATTGATGGATCTCTCGCTCCGGGCCTCGCGTACCGGCGCCTGGAGCCGCGACCATCTCGCCCTGCGGCTGCTGGCCGAATCGGCGGTCGAGGAGGTCTTCCTGAAGCTCTCCCGCGAGGCCAACGCGCCGGGCACCGAGAGCTTCCGGGCACTGCGGGCGGTGGCGCGCGCCTCCGACGGTCAGCTCGAGTTGCCGGCGGTCGACGCCGACCTGCTGCGGGCCGACCTCGGCGCGCAGAAAGCGACGCTGGGCGCCGAGCCCTCGCTCGAGTGCGCCGCGGAGGTGCGCAGCCTGATGCCGGTCTCGGCCGACCCGCTGGAGCGAACGGGTCTGTTGCGCGTCGAGGCGACGCTCCGGCTCGGGCGGCGGCCCCTGGCGTCGGTCGAGCGGTTCCGCGAAGACCGGGCCTTCCGGATCGCCCGCACCTCGCCCGGTCGGCCGCTCGATCAGGTGGGCTTCCTGGTGGAGTTTCCGAAGTCGGGCGGGCTGAAGAACTTCCCCAAGGGCGTCGCGGCCTATGCCGTCGCGCGAGACCGTCCCCGGACACTCCTGGAGTTGCTCACCACGGCGCCGCCCGACGGGCTCCAGGCCAGCTCTCCCGCCTACCGCGCCCAGCTGCTCGGCGCCTTCGAGGCGCTGCGGCCCGAGGCGCTGGCGGCCCGGGCCCACTTCGTGACGCACTCCGCGGCGGAGCTGAACGCCTTCCTCGCGTCCAGGCTGGGCGCCGGGCTCCCCGTCAACGGCATCGTCCACAACTTGAGCCCCGATCCGGTGCAACTCGCCTTCCCGAAGTTCCGCGGTCGCTGCCTGCTCAGCCTGCAGGGACCGGTCGTGGTGGGCGACATCCGGCTCGACGAGCCCTCGAAGGACCAGCTGACCATCGTCGGCGCGGGCCGGTTCGTCGTGAACGCCGGCACCGTCCAGGCGGCGCTCGTGAAGGCGATCGGCGGCAAGGAAGGCATCCTCTTCGCCCGCCGCTGCCAGGTCACCGGCGCGCTGCTCTCGGCGGTCTTTCCCGGCAGCCTGGGCCTTTCCGAGCAGGAGCTGGGCGCCTGCCGGTTCGAGCACGACCCGCGATTCGACTCCGGCACCTCGCCCGGCGACAGGCCCGCCGAGCGGTTGCTGGCTCACTACTTCGCCGCCTTCTCGCCGCACCCGGTGTCGGTCGAGCACGGGCGCGACCGCGAGGGGTGGTCGAAGTGGTGAGCCGGCGAGAACGATCGAGGAGTCCTGTCAGGGGCTTCGCCCCCGAACCCCTACCAAGGGCGAAGTTCGCCCCTGGACCCCCCGATGCCTGGAGCGAGTCTTGCCCACGCTCGCGGCTCGGAGTCCACGAGAGTGCGGCTCGAGCTCCGACCGCTCTTCTCATTGCCGGGTCCAGGGGGGGGCACCCCTCCT
>CAZSVK010000239.1:0-9408 GCA_964610245.1 uncultured bacterium | reverse complement strand
GTGACCCAGCGGGAGCAGGTGCTGGCCATGACCGGCGCGCTCATCGAGGCCCCGGGCTTCTTCGGACACCTGACGGCGGAGGAGAACCTGCTCTGGCTCGGCTCGCTGGGGCGCGCGACGACGCCCGCCCTGCTGCGGCCGCGCGCTCGCGAGTGCCTGGACCTCCTCGGCTTGACCCAGCACGCCGGCCGCCCGGTCCGGGGCTTCTCCACCGGCATGCGGATGCGGCTGGCCCTGGCTCTCGCCGTGCTCCACCGGCCCAGGTTCCTGCTGCTGGACGAACCCACCGCGGGGCTCGATCCGCTGGGCCGGCGCGCAGTGCGTGACCTGGTCGCGCGGGCCGCCCGGGCCGACGGCGCCACCGCCTTCATCAGCTCGCACCAGCTCGAGGAGATCGAGGCGGTCTGCGACTGGCTCGTGGTCATCGACGCCGGGCGAATCGTCGCCCAGGGACCTATGTCGGAGCTTCTTCCGACCTCGGGCGGATCGCACTTCGCGGCGCGCATCGAGCCGCTCGAGTCGGCGGAGGCGCTCCTGCGAGAGCGCGAGGACCTGTCGGCGATCGAACGCGACGGGCCCGAACTGCGTTTCCGAGGGCGCCGCGAGCAGATCCCCGAACTGGTCGCCGCCGCCGTCGGGCGCGGCCTGCGAGTTCACGAACTGCGCGACCTCGGACGGTCCGTCGAGTCGTTTTACCTCGACGCCACGAAGGCCCCCGGCCCGGACGGCGCGCCGCCGCGGGGAGGCAAGGCGTGACCCCTCTGCAATTCGAGCTGGCCGTGCTCTGGCGTTCGAGGCTGGCGCGGCTGGCCTTCCTCCTGGCTTGCGCCCCCCCGGCGCTGGGATTGCTCTTCCTGGCCGGCGCCCGCGGCTGGCCGGTGCAGCCCTCAGCCCTCGCCCGCGTCTGGCTGCCGACGGTGTTCGTCGTCGCCTCCGCGACCCAGGCCGGTCTGCTGCCGCTCATCCAGCTCGCCCTCCTCGGGGATTCGCTCGCCGGTCAACTGGCCGATCACCGGAGGCGAACGGTGCTGGGCTGCCCCGTCGCCCACTGGCGCCTCTACCTCGGCAAGCTCGCGAGCGCGTTTCTCTTCAGCGTCGCCGTGCTGGCGGTGTCGGTGGCGCTCTACCTCGTCGCGGCACTGGTGGCGGGCGCCGGATCCGACGCTCTGGCGCTGCTGCTCGAACGGGGTTACGAGACCTCGCTGCCCGGGTTCTGCCTGCTGTTCCTGGCCTGCCAGGCGGGACTGGTGGCCTACCTGGGACTGCTCTTCGCGCTCTCCGACAGCTTCAAGAGCGGGCTGCTGCTGGTGCCGGCGGTGACCGTGGCGCTGCTGGCGCTGCAGTACGGAGCGCTGCGGGCCCCCGAGAGCTATGCGCTGCTCAGCGGGCTGACGTTCACCTCGCACTACATCCACGGCCTGGGAATCGAGTCGCTCATCGCTGCTTCGGTGGGCCGCCTGGGCCTCGAGGCGGCACACTGGAAGCTGCTCGCGGGCCTCGTCTGCGATGTGGTAATCTTCGGTGGCCTGGGATGCCTGGCCTTCCGCCACCAGCAGCCCTGAAGCCGAACCTGGCCGCTCCAAGGCCCCTCACATGAGCGCTGACTGCCTCTTCTGCCGGATCGCCTCCGGCCAGATTCCCTCCGACAAGGTCCTCGAGAACGAGCATGTCGTGGCCTTTCGCGACATCCATCCGCAGGCCCCCGTGCACGTCCTGGTCATCCCGAAGATTCACGTCGCCAGCCTGATGGATCTGGGCGTGTCGCACGCAGGCATGCTCCAGCACTGCGTCGAGGCGATCCAGGAGATCGCCCGCGGCCTGCGGCTCGACGCGACCGGCTTCCGCGTGGTTACCAATCACGGCGCCGAAGCCGGCCAGAGTGTCTTTCACCTGCACTTCCACGTGCTCGGCGGCCGGCCCATGCGATGGCCGCCAGGCTAGAAAGCCCGGACCCGGGCAACTCGCCGGGCGACGGCCGGCTCCTGGCCATCCACTCGGCGTGGGACACCGTCGGCGCCGCCTTGCTCGACCAGGGAACGTGCGTCGCCACCCGTCAGCTCGAGGGGGGACGGGCGGGAATCCTGCTGCCCGCCGCGATCCGGGATCTGCTGCAGCAGGCGGGCCTGCAGCCGCGGGAGCTGCAGAGACTGGCCGTCTGCATTGGACCCGGGAGCTTCACCGGAATCAAGGTGGGGCTGGCCACGGCGTTCGGGCTCTCTCGCGCACTCGCGCTGGGAGTGACCGGGGTGGACGCGCTGGAGATCCTGGCCGCGCAGGCGCCGGATGACACGGCCGTGGTGGTCTTGCTGCCCGCCGGCCGCGGCGAACTCTATCTGGCGGCCTACGGCGCGGCCGCCGGCTCCATGCGGCCGGTGCTGCGCCCGCCGTGTCTGCTGGCGCAGCAAGAGGCCCGCGCCGAGTTGCATGGGCGCGTGGCCATCCACCTCGGCTGCGAGGCGCTGGTGACGGAATCGGGGCTCGCGAAGCTGCTTCCGGGCGACCCGGCCGGGCTGGCCGAGACGCTCGGCCGGCGGGCCCTGCTACGGCCGGACCCGGGCCCTGGCCCGCTTCCGCAGCCGCTCTATCTCCGGCGGACCTGGGCCGAGGAGGCTCGCGACAGGAAGCTGGCAGGCAGCGGGGGGTGAGCGCGGATGATCGAGCGGTTCGTTTCGATGGAGGAGCTGAGGCACGCCCGGCTGCAGCATCTCAAGGAGTTGCGGTTGCTCGAGAGGATGACGGACGAGCAGTTCGCGGCCTTCCGGCGAAACTTCAGCCTGGTGCACGTCGTGCCCGGCATCACCCGGAAGCGAGCCATCGACATGTTGCGCTCGATGCTGGAGACCAACATGCTCCTGCAGCGAGCACCGCCGAAGTTGCGGAAGTCTTGATCGAGGCCAGGCGGCATGTTACCTTTGCGGTGGCCCCAGCGGGGCCATGCGAGCGGGAATAGCTCAGTTGGTAGAGCGCCAGCTTCCCAAGCTGGATGTCGCGGGTTCAAATCCCGTTTCCCGCTCCAGTTCTTTCTCCGGGGAACCTGCGTTGCGGCGTCTCGCGTTCAGCCGGCGGGCTGAAGCTGTCTCATGAGTATCTTCATCCCCCAACAGCCCGAGCCCTCCGCCAAGACGGTTCAGGAGGCCTCCCCGGCAGAGAGGTGGCGCAAGGCGGGCCTGATCCTGCTGGCCATCCTGGCAGGTCTTCCCGTGCTGGCCGGCGTGGCGATCTACCTGCTGAGGGGCACGATCGACTCGAAGCTCCAGGCCTGGGCCGCGGCGGCCAGAGAGCCGGAGGCGATCGAGCTGCACGACGAGCTGCTCAATCGCTTCAATCGCAAGATGCAGGCGATCTGGTTCACGCTGGAGCCGAAGCCCTTCGTCACGTTCACTCCCGCCGAGATCAACGGCTACCTGCTGTACCTGTCGAGCATCGGCAAGACCCCGAAGGCGATTCGGAGCATCCAGCTCGCGTTCGAGAAGGACCGGGTCAAGGTCCTGACGGGGTGGACGGGGCCGGAGCTGGCCGATCTGGTCACGAGCTGGGGGTACTCGCCGACGGGGACCGTCTCGGGCCCCATGCTCGGCTACATCCGTCAGTTGCGCCGGTTCCAGTTCGAGGTGTGGGTGCGCCCGCGCGTCGAGAGGGGTGCCTTGACCTGGGATGTCGAACAGGGAACGGTCAACGACACGTCCGTGCCGCCGGACGTGCTCGCCTGGATGGAGAGCCACCTGATGTCCGGCGGCAAGCTGCTTGCGGTCGGCCCCCCGGCAAGGCAGCTCCAGGAGGTCAAGGCGATTCCCCAGGGGCTGTGGGTGAAATGGACGCAAAGGCCCGGCCGCGTGTGAGGTCTGGCCCCGGCGCCGGACCAGCAGCCACCGCTTGATGCTCCACAGTGTCGTCGCATATGTGATCGGCTGGCTCGAGAGCTTCACCTATCTGGGGATCTTCGTCCTGCTGATGCTCTGCGGCCTCGGGGTGCCCCTGCCCGAGGAGCCGGTGCTGATCGCCGGCGGGTACGTGGCTTACAAGGGCTACACGCACCTGCTCCCGACCATCCTCGTCTCGATGGCGGCGATCCTGCTGGGCGACCTCGTGGCCTTCTACCTGGGGCGCCGGTACGGTCAGGAGCGGGCCATCACGGGGTTCTTCAAGCGCCACATCAGCCTGCGCACGCTGGTGCGCGCGCGCCGGTTCATGCGCGAGCACGGGAACAAGACGATCTTCCTCGTCAGGTTCATGCCGGGCCTGCGGATGCCCACCTATTTCATGGCCGGCTCGCTGGGCATGCGTATGTCGGTGTTCCTGACCTACGACTGCCTGGCCGCCCTGATCTCGGCACCGGTCTCGATCCTGCTGGCCTACTACTTCGGCGAGCACATTGACGCGGCGCTCAAGGCCAGCGGCCGCTTTCACCGCTACCTGCTCGCCGCCGCCGTCATCGCGGCATTGGTCTGGATCTGGCACTGGCTCAAGCGCCGCAGGATGGCGAAGGCCGCCGCGAAGCCAATCTCACAGCCGGCCGAGGCGAGCGAGCAGTAACGTCGCCGTTGCCACGGCGGCCGTCTCGGCGCGAAGGATGTTGCCGTCGAGCCGCACGGCCGCGGCGCCCGCGGACGCACCCAGCCGCTCGACTTCGGCCGCCGAGAAACCGCCCTCGGGGCCGATGAAGCAGGCGACCGGTTCCGCCGGCGCGAACACGGCCTCCCTGAGCAGGGTCGCCGGCGGTTCCGGGTGGAGCACCAGGATCCGAGCGCCGGCCCGGAGAACGTGCGCCAGGGAAGCGTCCAGCGGCTCGCCGACGGCCAGCTCGGGCAGCCTGCACCGTCCGCTCTGCTGGCAGGCCGCCTCGGCCACGAGCGCCAGCCGCCGGGCCGTGGAGTCGCCGGGTATCTTCACCGCGTGCCTCGAGAGGGCCACCCGGAACTCGTCGACTCCCAGCTCGACCGCCTTCTGCAGCGCCCACTCCAGGCGGTCCGATTTCAGCGACGCCACCACGAGCGTCAGCCGCGGCGCCGGCACGGGCGGGAGCGGTTCTTCACGGCAGCCGGTCAGCGTGGCTGCCCCGCTCCGATCGTAGGCCAGCAGGCCCAGGAACAGGGAACTTCCGCCTCGGGGAACGGCCCGGACCTCGCAGCCCGCTTCGAGCCGCAGCACCCGCGACAGGTAGTGCGACTGGTCGCGATCGAGGCGCACGCGCTCGCCCGAGCACTGGTCCGGTTCGACGAAGAGGAGCCTCATCCCGTCTGGGTGCGAGGCTGGCGGTCAGGCCTTGGCGCTGCGCCGCTTCTTGAGTTCGGCAGTTGCCCCGGCCTTGGGACGGCGGGTACGGGCCCTGGCGGCGAGCTTCTCGAAGGTGGTCTCGGCGGCGGTGGCCGCGTCGGCCTCCTTGCCCTCGCCCCAGATCTCCTCGAGCTTGTAGTACGAGCGGGTCTCGGGGAGGAAGACGTGGAGCACCACGTCGCCGTAGTCGAGGATCTTCCAGGAGGGATTGTCCGAGCCCTCCATGCGGCCCAGCATCCAGCCCTGGCTCTTGCACCGGATGTGGACCTCGTCGGCGATGGCACTGGTATGCGTGCTGGAGGTGCCCGAGCAGATGATGAAGTAATCCGCGAGGATGGTCTTGGCGACGACCTGGTAGATGTCGACTTCCTGCGACTTCATGTCGTCCAGGACATCGAGGATGAACTGGACCTTCTGGGGATAGTTGGTGGTCGGGGGCATCAGTCTCCTCCGGCAGCGCGCCGGAACGGGGGTCAGGGCTCGGGGTCGCCCTCCGGATCTCTGCCGGTGCGCGACAGCGCCGTGCGAACAGCATCCCACGAGAACCCCCGGCTGGCAAGCCGGGACGCGAGCTTGCGGGGGGGCATGGACGGGGTCACGCGCAGGAACTCGCGGGCCGCCTCGGTGGCCTTCGCCGCCTCGTCGGCCGGCTCGCGCTCCGAGCCGAGCGCCTCGGCAGCGATCTCCGGAGGAACTCCTCGGGCCAGCAGCTCTCGCTCGAGACGGGCAGGGCCCCGGCCGGCCCGGGACCTGGCCGCCTCGACGAAACGGGTCGCGTAGGCCCGGTCGTCGAGGTAGCCCGTCTCCACGAGGTAGCCCACGGCGTCGGACGCGGCAGCCTCGTCGTACCCGTCTGCGGCAAGCCGTTCGAGCATCGCCTTGCGGGTCCAGTCTTTCCTGGCCAGCAGCGCGAGTGCGTGCTGCCGAGCCGGCACCGGCACCGGCACCGGCTCGGCCTGACGCCGGGATGGGGCGCGCACAACCTGTCTCATGGTCACGTCGAAGTTCAGTGCAGGTCGTCCTTCGGATCGGCGGGCGCGGCCTCGGGGATGGCGGCGGGTTTGCGCACCGCCTTGTCGAGAATCTTCACTTCGATCTCTCGGGCCAGGTCGGGGTTCTCGCGCAGGAAGGCCTTGGCGTTCTCGCGGCCCTGTCCCAGCTTGTGCTCGCCGTAGGTGAACCAGGCGCCGGCCTTGTCCACGATCTTGTAGACGACGCCCTCGTCGACGAGGCCGCCCTCGCGGCTGATGCCCTCGCCGTACATGATGTCGAACTCGGTCTGCTTGAACGGAGGCGCCACCTTGTTCTTGGCCACCTTCACGCGCACGCGATGCCCGACGATCTCGGTGCCTTGCTCGATGTTGCCGGTGCGGCGAATCTCGAGCCGGCAGGTCGAGTAGAACTTGAGCGCCTTGCCGCCGGTGGTGGTCTCGGGGTTGCCGAACATCACGCCGATCATCATCCGGATCTGGTTGATGAAGATCAGGGCGGTGCGGGACTTCGAAAGCGAACTGGTCAGCTTGCGCATGGCCTGCGACATCAGCCGGGCCTGGAGACCGACGTGGGCATCGCCCATCTCGCCTTCGATCTCGGCGCGGGGCACCAGTGCGGCCACCGAGTCGACCACGATCACGTCCACGGCGTTCGAGCGGACGAGCGCCTCGACGATCTCGAGCGCCTCTTCACCGGTGGAGGGCTGGCTGACGAGCAGTTCGTCGGTGTTGACGCCGACCGCCTTGGCGTAGACCGGGTCGAGAGCATGCTCGACGTCGACGAAGGCGGCGTTGCCGCCGGCGCGCTGGGCCTCGGCGACGACGTGCAGCGCCAGGGTCGTCTTGCCCGACGATTCCGGGCCGTAGATCTCGCAGACGCGGCCACGGGGGACGCCGCCCACCCCCAGGGCGATGTCGAGCCCCAGGGCGCCGGTCGGGATGACCGAGACCGACATGTCGGCGTAGGCCTTGCCGAGGCGCATGATGGCGCCCTTGCCGAACTGCTTGATGATCTGGGTCATCGCCGCCTCGAGAACCTGGTTGCGCGCCTTGCGATTCTCGTCGGCCGGATGCGGAGCCGGGGCCTTCTCCACGCTGCGGTCTTTCCTGGTGACTTCGGTAGCCATCTCGATTCCTTTCCGCCGGATTCGTGCTCCGGACTAGGGGCCACTGCGGGTGGCCGTGTGCCGCTGCGCCCGCTCGTAACCGGTCCGGGATGGACCGGCCTCCGACCGGGGCCAGTGGCTGCAACCTATCCCGTGGCGTGCGGGTTCCGCGCTGACATCAGCTAAAATCCGCTGAAATTGGCTGACATGTGAGCCCCTTCAAGATACCGGCGCCGGCGGGCGAAGTCAAACGCGGCCCTGGGCGCGCGGGTTGAACCGGGGCTCACCCGTGCCGTAGGATGCGGGACCGTGGGAGCCGCGAACCTGTCAGAGCGCTCGGCCGCGCTTCGCCGCGAGGTCGTGGCGAAGGCCCGGCGAATCGTCGTCAAGGTGGGCTCCAACGTCCTCGCCTCGGAGGGGCTGGGGCTCGACGCCGGGGTCATGGCGGGCCTCGTCGGCGAACTGAGCCGCCTGGCGGCCGGCCGGCGCGAACTGGTGCTGGTCAGCTCGGGGGCCATCCTGGCGGGGCGCGTGCTCCTGGGCCTGAGGGAACGGCCCAGGCTCTTGCCCGAGAAGCAGGCCTGCGCGGCGGTGGGGCAGCCCGAGCTGCTCGGACGGTATCGCGAGCTGTTCGGATGGTACGGGCGAATGGTGAGCCAGGTGCTGCTGACGGCCGAGGATCTGCGCGACCGCAAGCGCTACCTGAACGCGCGCAACACGCTCAGGGTGCTGCTCTCGCGGAAGATCATCCCCATCATCAACGAGAACGACACGGTGAGCGTCGACGAGATCCGCTTCGGCGACAACGACCTGCTCGGCGCCCAGGTGGCCAACCTGATCGAGGCCGACCTGCTCGTCATCCTGAGCGACGTGGAGGGCTTCTTCTCGGCCGATCCCAGGGAGAACCGGGACGCCCGGCTGCTGCCGCTGGTCGAGGAGATCGGGCCGGCCCAGCGCGCCTCGGCGGGCCGCGTTGCGGGCCAGCACGGCCTGGGCGGGATGGCCTCGAAGCTGGAAGCGGCGGCGCGCCTGATGAAGGCCGGCACCCCGACCGTCCTGGCGAGCGGGAAGCGGCCGGGCGCGCTCTCGGCCGTCCTGGCGGGCGAGGCGGTGGGCACGCTGTTCCTTCGCCCCCGCACCGACGGGAAGCTCACGCGCCGGAAACACTGGCTGGCCTACGTGGCCCATCCGAAGGGAACGCTCACCCTCGACCCGGGGGCCTGCCGGGCTGTGGCCGAGCAAGGCAAGAGCCTGCTGGCCTCGGGCATCCTCGCGGTCGCCGGCAAGTTCGGCCTGGGCGACCCGGTCCTCTGCCTCGACGAGGCTGGCCGGGAAGTCGCCCGGGGACTGGCCAACTACTCCTCCGAGGAGGTGGCGCTCATCCTGGGCCAGCAGTCATCGGCCATCGAGCAGATCCTGGGGCACCGCGACTACGACGAGGTGATCCACCGGGACAACCTCGCCTTGCCCTGAACCCCGAAATGAGGCCGACAAGGATGAATTCCGAGAGCGTGGACGGCGAACTCGAACGGCAAGTGGTCGAGACGGCGCGAGCGGCGCGCCAGGCGGCGCGGCGTCTGGCCCTGGCGAGCGACACGGTCAAGCGACGGTCGCTCGAGGCGATGGCCTACGGCCTGGAGGGGGGCGTCCCGGAGATCCTGGCGGCGAACGAACTGGATCTCGCCGAGGCGGCGGCCGGGGGGCACAACGCGGCCTTTCTGGATCGGTTGCGACTGGATCGCGGCAGGCTTCAGGGCATGGCGAACGCGCTCCGGGAGGTCGCCCGGATGCCGGATCCGATCGGTCTCACGGAGTCGGCCTGGCGCCGGCCGAACGGCCTGGAGATCGCGCGGGTGCGGGTGCCACTGGGAGTTATCGCCATCGTTTACGAGTCCCGGCCGGACGTGGCGTCGGACGCCGCCGCTCTCTGCCTGAAGTCGGGCAACGCCTGCATCCTGCGCGGGGGCAGCGAGGCGGCAAGGTCGAGCGCGGCGATCGTCGCGGCGCTGGCGCGGGCCGGCGGCGAGGCCGGGTTG
>CAZSVK010000238.1:0-9468 GCA_964610245.1 uncultured bacterium | reverse complement strand
GCCACGAGGGGCGCCACCAGGAGGCCATCGCCGGCTTCAAGCGCATCGTGGCCCTCGACCCGGAGAAGAACCACGTCCTCCACAAGTACGCATCCCAGAAGTTGATCGAGGAGTACAGCCGCCTCGTGAAGACGGCCGCGGATCGCTGCGAGGTCCGCTTCGAACTGGGTCTGGCCTACAAGGACCTCGGCATCGCCTACCGCGACCGGGTGCTGATCCAGAAGGCGCGCGACGAGTTCCGCAAGGCCCTGGAGATCGGCCCCCCTCAGGCCGAGTTCCACATCGAGCTGGCCGAGTGCTACCTGAAGCTGAATAACACCGATCAGGCCCTGATGGAGGTCGAGGCGGCCCTGGCGATGGCGCCCGACTCGATCCCCGGCCACTGTCTGCTGGGAGAGATCTACGTGCAGGTCGGCGACCGCGAGCTGGCGCAGCTCGAGTTCAACGCCATCCGCCGGATCGCCTCCTCGCCCGGCGGACAAGCCCACCCCTACGACCAGGACGAACCCGACCTCGAAGGCTGATTCTCTACCGAGCGGTGGGGGCCCCCTCCTCGAGGGCCTCTCTTGCCGGGCCGGCGAGGCGGATCGCCAGGCCCCGAACCGGAAACCTCACAGGAGGAATCTCATGAAGAAGGTCACTGTTATCGGCGCAGGCAATGTCGGCGCTACCACGGTCCAGAGGCTTGCCGAGAAGGAGCTGGCCGACGTGGTCGTCATCGACGTCCTGGAGGGCGTGCCCGCCGGCAAGGCCCTCGACATGGTCGAGACCGGCCCGATCGAGCGCTATGACTCGAACGTCACCGGCACCACCGGCGACTACGCTCCGATGCAGGGCTCCGACGTGGTCATCGTCACCGCCGGCATCGCCCGCAAGCCAGGCATGTCGCGCGACGACCTCTTCAAGGTCAATCGCGACATCGTCACGGGGGTCTGCGAGAACGTCAAGAAGTACGCGCCCGACGCCGTCCTCCTGATGGTCACCAATCCGCTCGACCTGATGTCGTACGTGGCCTGGAAGGTCACCGGCTTCCCGGCCGAGCGCGTCATCGGGATGGCCGGCGTGCTCGACAGCGCCCGGCTCGCCTCGTTCGTCGGGATGGAACTCGGCGTGAGCGTCAAGGACATCAGCGCGATGGTCCTCGGCGGCCACGGCGACACGATGGTCCCGATGCCCCGCTTCACCACCGTGGGCGGCATCTCCATCACCGAGCTGCTGCCCAAGGAAGCGATCGACCGCATCAGCCAGCGCGCCCGCGACGGCGGCGCCGAGATCGTCAAGCTGCTCAAGACCGGCAGCGCCTACTACGCCCCGTCGGCCTCCGTCGTGGCGATGGCCGAAGCGATCCTGCTCGGCAAGAACCGGATGTTCCCGGCCAGCGTGCTTCTCCAGGGCCAGTACGGCTACGAGAACATCTTCCTGGGCGTCCCCTGCCTCATCGGCAAGGGCGGCCTCGTGAAGATCGTCGACCTGAAGCTCACCTCCGAGGAGAAGGCCGGCCTCGACAAGAGCGCCAACGCCGTCAGCACCCAGATGCGCGAGATGGGGCTCGTCAGCTGAACCGGAGGCTTGAGGCCTGAGGCTTGAGAGTAATGAACGGGGCGGACCGGAAGGTTCGCCCCGTTTCTTGCGTACGGGGGATCCGGTGACAGGTCGTGGGTCCCCAGATTCGATGCTGCCGACGGATCTGCGCAAGGCCTTCGCCGAGACGTTGAAGGCACGACAGGAGGCCCAGGCGGCGCTGGAGCGCGCCCGGGGCGAGACGGCGGCGCTGCGCAACCTGGCCAACGCCGCGAAGATGGTCGAGAGCAACCCGGCGTTGCTCGACCTGTGCGTGCTGCAGACGATGGCCTCGACCAGCGGAAACACCTACGTCGTCGGGGCCGCCGGCGCGGCAGGACTCACGCCTCGCAAACCGGGTGCGGCGGACTCCCCTCCGGCCCCGGAAGGCTGAGAGCCTATCCAAGAGCGGCGAGGACGCAGCGAAGCCGCCTCACGGCCGGGGTCGGGCCCCGAGTTTGTCCGCGCGGGTGAGCAGCACGTGGAAGCCCTCTCCGGTCAGCGCCGGAGCCGGGCAATCTCGCAGAGCCTCCACCGCCAGGGGCCCGGTTTCCAGGACGATCCCGCTCGCGCCGGCATTGGAGGGGAGCCTGCTTCGCTGCCGGTCATGACGCAAGGCCAGCAGGTCGCCAGCGTCGTCGGTCCCGAAGGCCCCGGGGACGCCCGCCACGCACACGGTCAGCCACTCGCCGGCTGCCAGCTGCGGTCCGATGGCCTGGGCCCGCAGCTTCCCGGCCACGTAGAGTGCCTCCCTGGGCCGCGGCCCGGTAGCCAGGGCCTGCAGCGCTCGCCATCCCGCCAATGTTCGCGCGGAGCCCAGCGCGCCCAGCTTCATCAACTCGGTCAGGACTGCCGAGCATCGCTCCCGATCCAGGTAGAACAGGCCTTCCAGGGCCCTCGCCTGCACCGTAGAACTGGCCGTCCGGGCCAGCGATTCGAGCCTGGGAAGATCGGCTCGCATGCCGACTCGGCCCAGGCCCCAGGCCGCGATCGCCTGACCGGCGGCTCCCCGCCTCGCCAGCGTCGCGAGGAACAGGTCGCGGGCCCGCTGCCGCGCCAGCAACTCGGCCGAACGCAGTCCGCACATCCAGCCAACGGCAACCCACACTCCGGCCCCGGCCTTCTCCCCCTCCGTCTCCAGCAACCGCACCAGCGACGGCAGCGGCCCTGCGTCGTTCCGGGAGGCGAGCCCGAGCGCGATCGCCTCCCGCCCCTCTCGATCCGGGCCCTGCCTCAGCAACCGGGCCAGCACCTCCCTTCCCTGGTCGCCGGGCCAGATTCCGGCGAGCCTCGCAAGCTCCGCGCGCCTCTCGCCAGCCCCTCCGGCCTGCAGCAGCTTGCACGCCTCGGCGGCCGGCGCATCCTTCGTCAGCAACCCGGCGTATCTTCGCCAGACCCTCCATCCTTCGGCCTCGTCGCCGGCCAGACACCGTCGCACCTGGGCAGCCAGCGCCGGAAGATCCGCCGAGGTTGCCTCCCTCAGGCACTCGGCCACGTACGGGTCCTTCTCCTCCGCCAGAGACCGAACCAACCGCTCCCCCAGGCCAGGAGCGCAGCACTCCGACAGTGCCCGGGCCGCCGCGACCCGCCGAAGCCTCGAGCTGCCGTCGAGTTCCCGGAGCATCGTCTCGCTGCAGCCCTCCAGATGGCGCGTGGCGTATCCGACCACGGTCAGCACCGATTCGATCTGGGGCGCGAGAGGCGCCGGACCGACAGTGCCCAGGAACTCGAGTAACGCCGCGATCGTCCCGGTCGTCGCAACCTGGCACAGCGCCGAGCGCACCCGGATGGCGTCCCCTTCGAAGCTCCCGGACCGGTCCTCGATCAGCAGCCGCCTGAGCCGAGGCTCGTGCCGGGCCGTCACCACGAACTGCAACCGGTGGAGCACGCTGCTGCGCACGTCCCTGGGCACCCGGTCGATCAGCTCGAGCAGCCGATCGGCCAGCTCCGGCTCGCCGGCGTCCTCGACGGGCATCAAGACCGCGTTGTGGATCATCACCAGCATGCCGGGATCGGTTGAGCCGAGGCTCGAGACCAGCTGGCGCTCCAGGCGCCGCATGTCGCCGGCCGTCCGGGTGCGCACCTCGCCGAGCGTCGAGGCAGACACCAGCCGTTCGCCGGGGAGCACCGGCTCGAGCGAGCAGCGATAGGCCGAATCGGCCTCGAGACCGGGCACCATCAGGTCGTGCAACTTCGACGGCCCGTGGTCGACGGCCATGGAGGCCCCCCCGGAGGGGCCGGTCACGACCAGGCGGCAAGCGACGGCAGGAAGCGTCTTGAAATGGAGCCGGATCATCCGTTCGGACCTCTGGAGCTGGAGGTCGAAGACCACCACGATCGGCAGCTGTCGCGGCGTCTCCGCGGAGATAGCGGCCGGTCGGCCCGACGACGCAAACGGTACCGGCCGGCCATCACTCGTCAGGCGCTTCCAGGAGAAACCCGCCAGCGCGGCCAGCAGCAGGATGCCCACCCCCGCCAGCGTCAGCTTGCGGCTGGCTCTGCCGGCAGGAGAGCGCCCCGGGAGTTCCAGACCCTTCCGGAGCGTGGCGGCAGGTTCCGTTCCGGACGGAACTCGCTGCGCGCGAAGCGGTGCGGTCGACGCCGCGGGCCCGGCCTCCCTCCGAGGGCCCGGCTCGCCCGGCGCCGCCGGCGTCAGCTCCATGAGTTGCCTCGCGAACTCCTTGGCGGAACTGGGCCGGGCCCCGGGCTCCGGCGAGAGCGCGGCCGAGAGCAGTCTGCCGAGGGCCGGCGAGACCCCTGCGACGAGCCGGTCGAGGGCCGGCGGAGACCCGCTCGACTGGGCAGCCAGGACGTCGGAGATCTCGGTCCCCGGGTAGGGCGGTCTACCGGCAATCAACTCGTAGAGCATTGCCGCGGTGGAGTAGATGTCGGCGCCCGGTCCCGGCGCCACGCCACGGAGCTGTTCGGGAGCCACGTAGCCGGGCGTACCGAGGACGGTCCCTTCGCCGGTCAGGCGCGAGCCCTCGATCGGGCGTGCGATGCCGAAGTCGGCCACCTTCACCAGGTCGCCGGCCTCGAGCAGCACATTCCCGGGCTTGATGTCGCGATGGACGATCCCCAGGCGGTGGGCGGCCTCGAGCGCCCCCAGGACCTGACAGGCGATCGCCGTCGCGCGCGCGGGAGTGAGGGGTCCTTCCCGGGCGAGCGTGGTGCGCAGATCGACTCCGGCAATCAACTCGAAGACGGCATAGGCCTGGCCCCCTGCGAAGCCGTGGTCGAAGATGCGGACGACGTTCGGATGAACCAGCGCCGCGGTGAGTCGGGCCTCGCGTCCGAACCGCTCGCGGGCAACCGGATCGTTCCCGAGTTCGCCCCGCAGCAGTTTGATCGCCACCGGTCTCGAGAGCCTGCGGTCGAACGCCTCCACGACTCGGCCCATGCCGCCCTCGCCCAGGAGCGCGCGCGCCTGGAAGCGGCCACGGAGTTCGAAGGGCAGACTGGGACCGGGACTCGCCATCTGGTCGAGTCTACCAAGGAGTGGGGTCGCGAAGGCTCTCAGCCCCGGCTCCGGACCTTCCGGTCGACGTCCCTGGCAACTTGCCCGACCTCGCCGAGGTCAGGCCGAGCGCCGCGGCTCAACGGCGGATGGCTCGGGCGGCCGGTCATTCCTCCGGCTCATCGAGCACCGACGAACGCACCTGCCGCAGGTTCTCGATGATGTCGTGGATCTTGCTCACGCTCTTCGAGAGCAACGCGAGCTTCTGCCGGCTGCCGGCATCGGCCCCCTGCAACCCGAGTTCGGCGCACAACTGGATCACGGACAGCAGGTTGTTGACGCTGTGCGCCAGGTAGTTGCCGACCTGCAGGACGATCGCGGCCTCGCCCTGCATCTGCCGGTAGTTGGCCAGGTGCCGGTCGATGCGGGCCTTGAGTTCCGCGGACTCCACAGGCTTCTCCAGGTAGTCCCACGCGCCGCCCTCCAGACCAAGAACCCGCGAGGCCACGTCGGTCCGCTCGCCGGTCACCATGAGGACGGGAACGCTCAAGGTCTGCGGTTGCAGGCGGAACTGGCGCAGCAGCTCGAAACCGTCCATCCCCGGCATCGCCACGTCAAGCACGATGAGGTCCGGGCCGAAGCCGACGGCCGAGGACAGGGCCTGGCGGCTCTCCGGCACGGCGAGGCAGTCGTAGCCCCAGTCCCGGCACAGCTTCTGGAAGACGGCGAGCATGTCCGTCTCGTCGTCGACGAAGAGGATCCGAGGCCTTCTGGCGCTCTGGTCAGCCAAGGGCATTCTGCTCTCCTTTGTACGATGTGCTCCGAAGTCGAGAGTACTCCCGGGATGGTCCGGGAGTCGAGCTTGGTCGAACGCGCTGCCCCATTCATCCTGGCGCGTCCGGCACGCGGAATCTGAAGGGCCGCGAGCGCTCTCAGCCGCGGCTGCGGAGGCGGGCGGCGAGGGTGCTCGCTCGGTTCGCGGACGTTTCCCGGCCAAGGGCAGGATAAGATCACCAGCATGAGTTCGTTGCTCCCCGGTCTTCGGGCCCACGCCGTCGCCCAGTCCCTGTTTCCTCCGACCAGTTTGAAGGAGGCGATGGACCGCCTGGGATTCGTTCAGGCCGACCCCATCCGGGCACCGGCCACGGCGCAGGACCTGATCCTGCGTCATCGCGTCCTCGGCTACCGGGCGGGCGACCTCGAGCGCCAGTACGAGCCGCTCGAGCTGGAGGAAGAGGTCCTGTATGCCTACGGTTTCGTGCCACGCAGCGTCAGGCACTTGCTGCATCCGCGCCGCGCGCGCCCGATGTCGGAGCTGGAGCGCAAGGTCCTGACCGCGGTTCGCCGAGCGGGCCGGGTCCATCCCAGGGAACTGGAGGCTCAACTCGGCGGCGAGCGCGTCGTCAACGCCTGGGGCGGCCACTCGAAGGCCACGACCGAGGCGCTCGAGAGCCTTCACCTGCGAGGGCACCTGCGCGTCGCCCGGCGCGAGCGCGGCATCAAGGTCTACGAGCCGGCGCTGGCCGGCGCCCCGCGCACGCCGACGACTCAACGGCTCCGCCAGCTCGTGTTGGGGGTGGCCACCGTCCTGGCGCCGGTGCAGGAGCGAAGGCTGCGCACGATCGCCACCGGCCTCTGCCGCCGCGCCTCCGCGACCGTCCAGCCGGCCGCGTTGCTCCGGGGGCTGTACGGCTCGGGCGAACTCGAGCGCCTTTCCATGGACGGAGTCGTCTATGCGTGGCCCGCGTCGAGCCACACCCAGGAGCCGCCCCCACGCCGCGTGCGCTTCCTGGCCCCGTTCGACCCGGTGGTCTGGGATCGACGCCGTTTCGAGCATCTCTGGGGCTGGGAATACCGGTTCGAGGCCTACACGCCGCCGGCCAAGCGAGTGCGCGGCTACTACGCGATGCCGCTGCTCTGGTGCGACCGCGTCATCGGCTGGGCCAACGCGTCAATCGCCGGCGGCAAGCTGCAAGTCGAGCTGGGCTTCGACGGAAAGCGCCCGAGGGATCGCGACTTCTCCGCGGAGGCCGAGGCCGAGATCGCGCGGCTCGAGGCGTGTCTCGAGCCGGGGCCGCCGTCCCCCTTGCGGAAGTCGGTTTCGAGTGCAAGCTGAAGGTGTTGTGCGCCACACAGACAGGGACTCCGGCGCCTTGCGACGAAATCGCCGAGTGATTCGGCATGACGTCAGCCGGGCGGCCACGACACCTCGGCGCAGGCCACGGTGGCCGTGACGGTCGCGAACATGCCTCCCACCGCCCGGGTCGCCCAGACCAGCATCAGCGCCTCCCCGGGGCAGCCGGGTCGCGCTCGACGGCTCGGCTTCGAGCGACGGGGACGGCGACGCGGTCAGGCTCGCGGGCGGTTCAGCGGGCGGCGGCGCGTGCGCGCTGGGGGGCGCCGGCCCCTTCAGCCGCTGGCCGGACGTCTTGACACCCTCATCGACGGCCCGCTGAGGCAAGCCAGCCACCGCCTCAAGCGAGGCGCGGCAGGAAGAGGCGGAAGGTCGTGCCCTTGCCAGGTTCGCTGTCGACGAGGATGCTGCCGCCGAGCTGGCGTATCGTGCCATGGACGGCAGGCAGGCTCAGTCCGCAGTTGGCGCCGAACGGCTTGGTGGTGAAGAAGGGCTCGAAGAGCCGGGCCTGGGTGAAAGCGTCCATTCCGCGGCCGGTGTCGGTCACGCTGAGCACGGCCAAGCGGCTGGGGACGTTTCCTCGCGACGCCGGGGGGACGCCCTCGAAGGGCTCGGCACGGAGGGTGAGGGTGCCGGCCCCGAACATGGCCTCGCGCGCGTTGTCGGCCAGGGCCTCCAGCGCACCCACGAGTGCCTTTCGATCGGCGAGCACCTTGTCTTGCAGGCGGCCCAGCTCGAGTTTGAGTTCGACTCCCTCTCCAAGCCGGCTCCTCAGTCCCGATTCGGCACTCCTGAGGACCTCGTCCAGGTCGATGGGACTGGGCCGGACGACCTGCACGCAGCCAAAGGCAAGCAACTGGGTCGCCAATCGAGAGGCCCGCCCTCCCATGTCCAGGATGTTCATCGCATCATTGTGAATCTGAGAGCCGGGCTCCGCGGAGTCGGAGATCATCTCGGCGGTGCCCATGATCACCATCATGGCGTTGTTCAGCTCGTGGGCAACTCCAGCGGCCAGGCGTGCAACCGCTTCCGTCTTTCGAGCCTCGACCAGCTCCTCTTCGAGCCGTCGCGCTCGAAGCATGGCCTTGAGCGTCGCGTCGAGCACCACCGGCTCCACCGGCTGGGTCAGGTAGTAGGAGGCGCCGCTCTGGAGCCCCTGGACGAGATGCTCCGACTTCTTGAAGGTGGCGGATAGGTGCAAGATCGGAATCGCCGCGGTCTCCGGACAGGCCTTGAGCCGGCGGGAGACCTCGAAACCATCCAGATCCGGCATCCGGACGTCGAGGATGATCGCATCGGGCAACTCGCGTGCTCTCTCCAGTGCCTGCAATCCGCAGTCGGCCTCGAGAACGGTGTAGCCGGCACACTCGAGCACCCTCCTGGTCAAGTACAGGGAACTCGGGACGTCGTCTGCCAGCAGCACTCGGGGCTTGGGAGCAGAGTTCATGCGGCGGCTACTCCTGGACGAGCGGCCGCCGGCGTGCGAGGCGTGCGCAGGCCTCGTAGCGGAAGCAGCTCACCAGATGGTCGTTCACCAGGCCCGTGGCCTGCATGTGGGCATACACGATGGTACTGCCTGCAAACTTGAACCCGCGCTTCTTCAGGTCGCGGCTCAACGCGTCGGACTCCTTCGAGGTGGCGGGTATCTGCTCGCTCCGCGTCCAGCCGTTCACGATCGGCTTGCCTCCGACGAAGGACCAGACATACTTCGAGAAGGTGCCGAACTCGCGCGTCACCTCCAGGAAGTGCCGGGCGTTGCTCACCGCGGCGGCGATCTTGAGACGGTTGCGGATGATGCCGGTGTCCCCGAGCAGCGCGGCCATCCTCGTCTCGTCGAACTTGGCCACCTCGACGGGATCGAACCCGGCGAAGGCGCGGCGGTAGCCTTCCCGGCGGTTGAGAATGGTCGACCAGCTCAGGCCGGCCTGGGCGCTTTCCAGGGTCAGAAACTCGAACTGCACGCGATCGTCGTGGACCGGCACGCCCCACTCGGTGTCGTGGTACGGCACGTAGAGCGCGCTACCGGAATAGCTCCAGGGACAACGAGACTTGTCGCTCATCTCCGCCAGGATACCAGCTCGGCCCCTTGCGGCGCCGTCGCGAGCTTCCCGGTTCCCACGCCGGACAAGAGGCCCGACGAGTTCGAGCGGGCCAGGAGTGGTCAGGATCTGGCAGGCCGAACCTACATCGATCGGCAATCGCGGCCTCGGATCATGGACCAGGAGCCTGACCCTGGCGCGGCAGGCTGCCTCCGACGGAGGTGGTGCGCGCGCGGTTCGTGGGGAAACTGGGAGGATCTCGACTTGCCTCTCGGGAG
>CAZSVK010000237.1:0-9477 GCA_964610245.1 uncultured bacterium | reverse complement strand
GGCGTTCCTTGGGACCCATGAGGTCCATGCAGCCGCCCGAGTCGCCCGTTCCGCTCGACGGCGCGGCAGGAGCGGTCGACGCGGCACTCGCCGGAGCGCCCCCCGGTACGGGCGCCTCGCCTCCGGGCGCGGGGACCTGCGCGGACTTCTCTCCGACGGCCCTCTGGAAGTAACGCAACAGCCAGCCCAGCAGGTCGCTCGGCTTGCCCTCGATCACCGAGAGCAGATCGGTGTCGTAGACGCGCACCGACGGCAGTTCGTGTTCCTGCTCGGTAACGCGCAGGCGGTCATAGCCCTGGCCGTTCAGCTCGAGCACGTACTTGCCCGGCGCGCGATACGGCTCCCGGCTGGAACCCTGACGATCCTCGACGCTCGCGCGGACCTCCACGGGTCGCCACTTGCCGTCGTAGACCACGTTCGGGCTCCGGTAGGTGAGCGTCACCTGGCTCTTCACGAGCGCGGCGATCTGACGGTAGATCTCCTCGAGATCGGACGGCCGGGGGGCGAAGTAGGCGCGCCCTCCCGTGACGCGAGCGATGGCCTTCAGCTCGTCCTTCAGCACGCGCCGGCCGAGCCCGATACAGTAGATCGGAATGGCCAGCTCCTTGGCCCTGGCCAGCACCTCCCGCAAGCCATGCCGCGACAGCTTGGCCGTGCCGTCCCGGTTCTGGTCCTGGCCGTCGGTGAGCAGCACGATGACGCGTTTGCCGCGCTGGGCCTCCAGATCCATCAAGGCCTTCCAGACCCCGTCGTAGAGCGCCGTGGCGCCGAAGGCGACCATCGTGTGCAGCCGCCCGAGCAGCACCGCCTTGTCGCCGGTGCGCGGCGAGATCAGTCTGGGGTCGTCGGCGAAGGCGATCAGCTCGGCCTGGTCGTTCTCGTCGAGCAGGCGGATGAACAGCCCGGCGGCGCGCTTCACCGAGTCGATCGAGGCGGCCATGCTCCCGCTGGAGTCGAGGCAGATCGCCGCCACGATCGGAGTGCGATCGACCTCCACCTCTTCGAGTTTGACGCGCAGCCCCGCCTCGAACAGCCGGAAGTTCTGCCGTTCGAGCCCCTTGAGCACGCTGCCGGTGCGGTCGAGCAGCGTCAGGCCCACCGAAACCCGCGGAAACTTCTCGACCCCGATGCGATGGATCTCGACCCCGAGGTCGGCCGTGCCGGCCGGCAGTGGGAGAGCGCCCAGCCACAGGCAGGCAAGGCTCGCCAGCAAGAAGGTGCAAGTCCTCATCTGCGCGGCACTCTAGCAGATCTCCCGGAGTCGGCGCGGTTCACTCTCCGCCGAAGAGGTACAGCGCTCCGAGCACGATGAAGATCAGCCCGGCGCCTCGACGCAGATAGGCCTCCGGCACCCACCTCGTCACCTCGCCGCCGACGAGCACGGCCAGCAGGCTGGTCAGCGCCAGCGCCGAGGCGGCGCCGATGAAGATCGTGAGGCGAGAGCCCGAGCCGGCCGCCAGGGCCATCGTCGCAAGCTGCGTCTTGTCGCCCAGTTCCGCCAGGAAGATCGCGGAGAAGGTGGAGGCCAGGAGTTTCCAATCCATAGGGGTCGGGGGTCAGGGGTCAGGGGTCGGGGGTCAGGGGTCGGGGGTCAGGGGTCAGGGGAGGCTACCGGGGCGACGGCCCGGCGTCAAGGTCAGGTCAGCTTCGGCTTCGCTCTGTTCGGCGCGGGCGAGGATCCGCTCACGCTCGCAGCGGGTGCGCAGCTCCTGGAGCGCTTCCAGGAACTCGAGCCCCATCGCGGCTCGCAACCCCTCGTAAGCGTCCCGGATGCGCTCGCTGGAGTGGGCCAGGCTCCCTGCCGCTTCGGCCAGCTCCAGCTCGTGCGCCAGCCGATCGAGGTGTCCGTCCAGCTCGACGAGCTGGAGTTCGAGCGCTCGGGCCGTCTCTTCCTCCCGGGTCGCGGCCTCCCTGGCCTGCTCCACCAGCCGGGCGTGGCGCTCGGCCTGGCCGGACGCCCTGCGCGCGAAACCCGCCGGATCGTCCGGCTCCTCCCGAAGCGCCAGACTCACTCGCGCCTCCCACTCCGATTGCAGCAGCCGGTTCTCCAGGCATGAGTTGATTTTCTCCGATAGCCGTTCGAGCGAGCAGGACAGCTCTTCCCGCAGCGCACGGCTCGCGGCCTCGCACTGCTCGATGGCGATGGAGAGACTCTGCTCCGGAGGAGTGCCTTCGGGCTGGCCCTCCAACAATCCCCGCAGCAGAGCGAGCATTCTAGATGGCATGGCGACGGGCGAGAAACTCGCGATCGAAGCGGTCGAGTTCGAGCGAAGCCGGAGCGGCACGACCCTGCGGATGGTTCAGGTCGTTCAGCAGATGGGCTTGTCGATCGTACAACGACAGGCGCTCGCACCCGTGCAGAAAGGGCTCGCCGAGGGTGGTCAGGTAGCCCGGACCGAGAGAGCAGCGTTCGCGCAGGCGCGCCAGCAGGTTCGCGCACCGGCGTACGAAGGCCCCGGAGGCTCGGCCCTCGGGGGGAAGCGCCTGCCTGGTCAGCACGGCGGAGGCGAACTCGACCTGCAAGCCTCGCCAGTCGAGCAGCGCGATCAGTCCCGCCTCACCCGGCCAGAGCCGGAGGAAGAGTTCACGATTCTCGAGGGCGGCGTAGTCGTCGGGGCCGAGCCTCCAGTGGACCAGCGCGAACCGCCGCGAGGCCGGCAGGAAGTGTCGGGTGACGCCGTTGCCCTGGGTCCGCAACTGCTGCAGCAGGCGAGAGAACAGGCGGCGGGAGGCGAGGACCTCGGCCCGGTCCCACCGGGCGTAGCTCTCCCACGCGACGTCGCTCGAGGTCTCTGACCGGGCCTGGCTCACTTGGGACGATCGGGGCCGAACTCCACGCGTTCGGTGACGCCCTCCGAGCGCCTGCCCGGATGGCCCTCGCGGATGGTCTTCGACAGCAGGTCGCGCAGCTTGTCGTCGGGGAACTTGTCCTGCGAGTGGGCGATGATGTAGGACAGGATCTCCTGGTCGGGAAAGTCGTAATCAAACGCCAGAGTTATGTAGCCGTGCTGGAGCGGCTGCTTCCGGAGGAAGGTCGCCTCGAAGGTGAGCCGGGTATCGGGAGGCACCAGGCCTCGGGCGACGCCCTTCGAGATGAGCGGGCCGGCGGGCTTGCGATCGGCCGCTGGGCTGGCCGGCAGGGCGACCGCGGCGCAGGAGGTCATTTCGAGCCCCGGGCTTGCTTCGAGGCGGACCCGGGCCTTCTTCATCGGGAACTGATCGATCGTCAGGCAGGCCTTGACGGAGACCTTGTCGCCATCGACGGTCGGCTCGACGACGGCGGTGTACCACCGGGGCATCAGATAGCGTCTGCCCATCCCGGGTTCCTGGGCCACTGCCGCATGGCAAACCAGGACGGCCAGCGCCGCGGCAGCGAGAAACAGCGAGTTCGAGGGAGCCATCCGTCCTCCTGCGGGCAACACCGTGGGTCGTGCCGGGCGGGCCCCGGTTGTGCTAGGATTTCGCCGCCCGATGAAGATCGCGATTGCGCAGAAAAGAGGATACACCCAGATCGACCTCGACGGGGTGGCCGGCGACGATTCGGCCGGCGTCGTCCGCGAGGAGATCGACCATCTCCTGGCATCCTCCCCGAAGGCGGTGCTCTGGAACGTGCCGCGACTGGCCCAGGTCGGCCGTTCCGTGTTTTGCGAGATCCTGCGCGGGATGGCCTGGATCCGGCTCGGGGGAGGCACTTCGGTCCTGCTCTCGCCCTGCGCCGAGATCCGCGGTTTCATCACGCAACTGGGCCTCGACGGCGTGATGAACATCGCCGCCGACGAGGGTATCGCCGTCCGCAGGTTACAACCTGTCGCGACGCCGCGACGTTCGGAGTTCGTCTCCTCCAGCCTGCTGGGAGAGATCCTCATTGACCTGGGCGTGCTCGACGAGGGCGGACTGCGAAGGGCCCTCGAGGAGCAGCGAAACCAGCCTGGGCAAGAGAAGCTGGGCAGCATCCTGCTCAAGCTCGACATCGTCACGCCCACTCAGATGATGAGCGCCCTGGAGACCCAGTACCAGCGCCGCATCCAGCGGCTCGGAGCGGGTTCGGCCCCGCCACCTCCACCGAGCGCGGCGGTGAAGCGGAACCTGCTGGGTCAGATCCTCCAGGAGATCGGCGTCGTCGACGAGGCCGGGCTGAAGAAGGCCCTCGAGGAGCAGCGCCGCGGCGGCAGCAGCGAGAAGCTCGGAGACATCCTGCTCAGGCTCCGGATTGTGACTCCGGATCAGCTTCTCCGGGCGCTGGAGGCTCAGGCTCGCCGCTGACGGGGGGGCCGAGCTTCAGTCGGCGCAGCGACATCGGGTCGATGCGGGCGCCCGCCACGCGTCCCATCCAGTGCAGATGGGGACCGGTCACCCGTCCCGTCATGCCGACGAAGCCGATGACCTCGCCCTCGGCGACGGTCTGCCCCGGTTGCACGCGAGATTCCTTCAGGTGGCAGTACCCGGTGAAGACGCCCTTGCCGTGATCGATGACCACCACGTTGCCGAGGAGGTAACAGGAGTCGGAGATGGCGATGGTGCCGGCCGCGGCGGCACGAACGGCGGACGAGACGGGAGCCTTGAGATCGGTCCCGCTGTGGGGGGCCTTCATCTTGCCGTTGTACATACGCCGGCGGCCGAAGCTCGAGCTGACCCCGCCGTTGACCGGCAGCACGAACCGCTCGCCGAACCGGCGTCCGGTGCGCAGGGTCAGGGCCATCTCCACTCGCTGGTTCTCGTCCTGGATGCGGGCCGCCGTCTCCTCGTCGAACTCGACCATCTTGTCCTCGACCGTGAGCTTGTCGATCGGGAAGTCGCCCGGCTTGACCTCCACCGCCTTGCGCAGGACCGTGGTCTGCCCGTCGCCCGACATCAGGAAGACCCTGACCTCGTGGAAGCCGGGCTTGTCGGCAAGGTCGACCCCGGCCAGCGCCTCGTACTCGCCCTCCTCGGTGGGGAAGAAGCACAACCCGCGCTCGAGGAACTGCCCCTCGAGCCGTTCCACGCCATGCGGGGCCCGCACTCCAACAACCACGACCTCGCCCTGCTTCACCTTGTAGCTGCTCACGGTCAACCTTCCCTCGGGGGGGAAGACCGCCAGCGCGGGAAGAGCGAGCAGACAGAACGCCAGCGAGAGCAGGAACAGGTTCCTGGATCGGTGATTCGACATCATGGTGATGGGAGAGGTGAACCGGGACCGCAGGTGGCGAGGACCGCGCCGGAACGGAAGCGGGAAGACCGCCCCCGAGCCCATGGATACGGTCACACTCTCGACATCGGCAGGTTGTCTGGATGGACCAAGCAGCCGGTGCTATAATCGGCGCGAAGGGCCGCGCTGCCGCGACCGGAGTGTGACAGGCGATGTTCAAGAGCATCCTGCTGCCGACTGACGGGTCCGAGTACTCCAGACTGGCTCTCGAGTACGGCTTGATCCTGGCGCGACACTACAAGGCGACGGTCCGTGCGCTGCACGTCGTCGACCTGAAGAAGCTGGCGGGTCCGCTCGTCCACGACGTGAGCGTGTGCCTCGGAGTCACTCCGCCGCCCGACTTCCACGAGGCTTTCCTCGAGACCGGCCGGCAGATGGGGCAAACCATCCTGGAAGAGGCCCAACGCACGTTCCAGGAGGCGGGAATCGCCTGCTCGACCGTCCTGAAGACCGGGCTGGTCAGCGACGTCATCTGCAAGGAAGCGCACACGGTCGATCTGGTGGTGCTGGGCCAGCGAGGCGAGTATTCGGAGTGGGGCAGCCGTATCTTCGGCTCCACCTTCGAGGCGACCATCCGCCAGCTCAACAAGCCGGTGTTCGTGGTCCCCCGGGTCAAGCCGGAGATCCGCAACGTGATGGTGGGCTACGACGGCAGCAACAACTCCAACAGCGTCCTGAAGCTGGCCGCCGAGGCTTGCACGCAGGAGGGGCTGCCGATGCACGTCGTCGTGGCCAGCGCCGATGCCGCCCACGCCGCGGAGCTTCTGGACGAGATCGGAGCGTTCCTCGAGCCCTACCGGCTGCGCTACACCACGGAGCAGGTGGACGGCGACGCGGGCGAGGCCATCGTGATGGCGGCCAAGCGATTCGACGCCGACGTGATCGCCATGGGCGCATACGGTCACTCCAGGCTTCGCGAACTCATCATGGGCAGCGTCACGGAGCACGTTCTGCGTTACGCCGAGTGCCCGTTGCTCCTGTATCGCTGAAGGCGCGGAAAAAGGCTCATCGGAGGGCTCTTTCGATGCATTGCAACAAGTGCGGTTCCCAGGACACCGAGACCGGCAAGTGCGCGAACTGCAAGCAGAACTCGAGTGTGAAGTGCAAGGCGTGCGGGCATCAGTTCTGCTCCGACCGCTACTGCGAGATCGTGGCGTTGCACGCCAAGCGCAAGCAACTGACCCGGATCGCCATCCTCCTCTTCGGGCTCATCCTGTGCACCGTCCCCTCGACGTGGGCCGTCATCAGCGGCGCGGCCAAGAACGCCGCGGGAAATCAACCGCCCGCCGACGGCCAGCCGCAGCCACAGACCCAGGCGCCTCAGCCCGGCACGCCGGCCACCCCGCCCTCGACCGCGCCGGCAGACCAATCACAGCCGCCCGCGCAACCCGGCGGCGAACCGCCCCAGACGGCCCAGGCCGGCACGCCGCCCGAGCCGGCCGTGGTTCCTCCCCCTTCGCCGCCGGCGCCGCCGCCTCCCGCCGGGCTGCCGACCCCTCCAGGCTTGCCGGCCCCTCCAGGCGCGCCCGCGGGTGACGCCGCCGTTCCGCCGCCGCCTCCTGGACCGGAACAGCCCTTCACCGGCCAGCCCGCGGCCGCCGTCCCACCCGAACAGGCCCGTCAGCACTTGCGAGAGGCCATCCAGGCCAGCATTGGCATGCCCTACAAGAAGGACGGCTCCGGCCCCGAGGAGGGCGGAGTCGACGCTCCGGGCTACATCCAGTTCCTGTACCGGCAGCTCGGACACCCCGAGATCCCGCGTGACTACGCCGCCATGAAGGGGATCAGCGGCGAGGCCACGGCCGGCAGTTACGAGCCTGGCGACATTCTCCTCTTCAGCATCAAGAAGGACGGCAACGTCAGCTTCGCCGGCGTCTACTGGCAAGATGGCAAGTTCGCCTATCCCTTCCCGAAAGAGAAGAAGGTCATCACCGGCGACGTGAACGGCTCGTTCTTCAAGGATCGGCTGATCGGCGCGCGCCGAGTGCTGCAATAGGCGGAAGAAATTCTGGGGACACGATGAGCCGTCGTGTCCTCAGGACTCCCGATCGGTGATGGGTCGACTTCGTTCCGCATCGCAGCCTTGCGCCCCGAGCCAACACCTGCCGGCTCGAAGAAGAGCCCCCCGGGAATCCTGTTCCCGAGGGGCTTCGAGGGTTGAACCGTTTGTGAGGCCGTCGCCTAGCGCGTCGCCGGCGTGCTCTGGATGAAGATGTAGTCCTTGGTCTTGTCCTGGAACTGCATCTGGAAGTCCAGATTCACGTTGATGTTGCGCGGGATGGCCGTGCGCACGTTGTCCTTGAAGATGTGGTAGCGGCCGGCCTTGTCGATCTGCACCTCGTAGGGCGCGGCGATGCCGGTGATCTTGCCCTTGATGGTGGCCGTCTGGAACTCCGGCGTCAGGTCCTTGGTCGGGTTCTCGCCGGGCACCACCGGAACGGGCGCGGGGACGGTCGGGACCGGCACGGTGCCCGGGTTGGTCGCCGAGCCGCCGTTGTTCCAGACCACTGTGCCGTCGACGATGCGAACGATGCTGCCGTCTTCCTTGATGTCGAACTGCATCCGGAAAGCGAACGGGTTCTGGTGGTACTGGTTGATGAGGGAGATCAGGTCGCGCGAGCGGTTCGACAGCGGGTAGCCGCTGCGGTTGAATCCGCCGCGATCGTAGCCCCAGGGATCGAAACCGTCGGGACCGTAGCCCTGGGCGTTGTAACCCCAGGGATCGAGGCCCTGCTGGTTGAGCCCGGCCGAATCGAAGCCATGCTGGTTGTAGCCGCTCTCGTCGTAGTTGAAGCCGATGTAGACGAAGTTCCCACGCCCCGTGCCGACCGGCTTGTTGGCGTAGGGGTTCTTCGGCGTCGGCCGGTAGATGAACTGAGGCGGCTGGGGGTTCCAGCCGACCGGAGGCATCGGATTGGGATTCCAGATGGGCGGCTGGATCTGGATGGGCGGGCTCGGGTACCACTGCTGTTGCTGCTGCTGGCCGTAGCTGAGTCCGAAGCTCGACCCGCCATTGAAGAGGAAGTCGAGGGCGATGTTGAACCCGCTCCCGTCGTCGCGGCGGCCGCTCTCGGGGAACCCGCCGTCGGGCACGTAGGGCGGCGGCCAGCTGTTGTCGTAAGAGGGCGGATAGGGCTCGGTCTTGCCCGGATAGGGCGCCGGCATCGGCGAGGGCCCGTCCATGTTGTAGTTCAGGTAGCCGGCGAAGTACCGGTAGACCGAGCACAGGTTGGGGACGATCAGCACTTCGGCCGCACTGCCCCAGCGGAAGCGCCGTTCGGAAAGCTCGGCCCGATCGTAGAACTGGTACCCGCCGTTGCGCTGCGGCACGGCCCAGATGATGTTCTTGGCGCCGAGGTCTCGGGCGACCCGGGTGCCGGGCCTGTCGGATGGCCGCCAGTAGAGCATCGCACCCGTGCCGTCGGAGCGCTCGATGACGCAGTAGATGAGCACCGCGTCGCGCTGCTTCGGCAGCAGGGTCAGCACCGGCAGGCGCTGGGTGGTGATGATGCTCTTGATCTTGCCGTAGATGGAGGCCGAGTTCCCCGTGCGCAGGGTGCTCTGGAAGATTCGCTCGTAGCGGGAATCCTGAGCGGCGCGCACCAGGAAGTTCTTCACCAGTCGCGTGTTGTTCTTGCTGAAGTCGTACAGGCCCCGGTAGCCACCGATGCGGTACTTGTCGCCGACCAGGAACGAATCGTCGCCGTCGATCACGACCGGGCTCACGAAACCGTCGCCCTTGCCCTTGCCCCCATCGATGCCCAGGTCGATGTCGAAGTTGTTGTCGGCGGCCTTGTAGGAACTGGTGACGCTCTTGTCGTAGCGGAACTGCTCCTGCTGGGCCGAGACGCCGTCATCGAAGCCGCTGAATCCCTGGTTCAGCCCCTGCTGCTGCTGGACCATCGGCTGGATCGCGAGCCCGCCCTGCCCGCAGCGGCGCATCGCCGTTCCGAGGAAGCGGTCGAACGAGAAGACCGAGCGGCGCTGCCGGTAGTCGAAACAGGCCGCGTCCTTGAACATCACGGTCACCAGCGCGGCGCCTTCGCCCTGGCTCTCCTGGCTGCGGAAGCTGACGGTGTCCCAGTAGACGTCGAAGTACGAGTCGAAGACCCGGTACATGGACGGGTGCGTGACCAGGCGGCGCCGAACCGGCTCAGGATGCTTGGAAACGTCCTGGGTGAAGGTCAGTTCCTGATCCATGACCTGCGCAAACTGAGAGTCGTCGAAGACCGATCCCTGTTGCGTGCGGATCAGGTCGTCCCCGAAGAGGTCGTAGGAGGTGCCGCCCG
>CAZSVK010000236.1:5428-9479 GCA_964610245.1 uncultured bacterium | reverse complement strand
GGCCAGGGCCGCCAGCGCCACAGCCAGCAGGGCCGCGACCGCCAGGTTCTCGCGCAACGCGCCGATCAGCGCGAACGCCTCGGCGCGGGGCTGGCCCACCGTGAGCCACGCCCCCAGGCGGTGGCTGAACGCCAGCGATAGCAGATCGGCCCTCGGACCGTCGAAGGCCTCGCGAGTGAAGGGGCCCGGGCCCGCCGCGGCCGCGGCCACCAGGTCGGCCGGGAGCCGCATCCTCCGGGCGTCACGCGCCAGCCCGGCGCCCGCGCGCGCGAGCAGTTCGCCGTCCGCATCGAGCACCGCCACGTAGGTAGCGCCCGGCAGCCGGTACGAGTCGAGGATGTCCTGCACGCCGCTGCCGTCCAGCTCGGCGGTGCCCGAGAGATAGCCGGCCGCCTGCTCGGGCTCGACGAACCGCCGCACCGGCACGGCATGGACGTGGCCGGTCTCGGCGCCCTCCCTCGCGCCGGGGCCGGGGGCCGCCGTCACGAACGGGTGCGGGCCCGCCGACAGGGCCGGGGCAGCGGCCGAGCCTTCCGGGAAGACGGCGGCGCGCGCGGCGGTGTCAGTCGCCCCGACGGGTTCGACCGCGACCAGCCGCCCGCCCGCGTCGTGTACGAACAGCTCTCGATAGAAGGTGGTGGCCGCGAGGAACTGCCGCATGGCCGGTCCCGTCCGGCTCGGCTCCAGACTCTGCATCTCCGGGGTCGAAGCCAGCAGCTCCAGCCGATAGATCCGGTTCGAGATGTACAGATCGAGGTTGGCCTGGACCGAGGCGAGCAAGGCCTCGTTCCGGCGGGTCGCCAGCTCGGTCAGGGCGGCTTCCGCCAGGCGGAGGGCCAGGAGCCCCGTCGCAAGGATCGACAGGCCGGCCACGAGGGCCATCGCCAGGCCCAGCCTCAGCCGGAAGCTCCAGCGAGGCAATCGTGTCATCGAAGCGGTCTCCGGGAAGGCGGCGGCGGGTCGCCGGGTCGGTCGCTCAACCCTCGTCCTCCGGGTAGTACTTCCGGACGCACTCGGGGCACATCCCGTGGCTGAAGTCGGCCTCGGAGTGCTGGCGGATGTAGACCTCGAGCTGGCGCCACGCACCGGCGTCGTCGCGGATCTTCTTGCAGCCGGCGCAGATCGGGATGATGCCGCGCAGGGTGCGGATCTCGCTCAACGACTTCTGGAGCTGGGCGATCAGCTCGGTCTTCTCCGCTTCGGTCCGGCGGCGCTCCTCGGTTTCGGCGGCCAGCCTCTCGTTGGCCGCGGTCAACTCGGCCGTCCGCTCGCGCACGCGCTCCTCCAGCCGCTCGTGACTGTCCTTCAGCCCCGCCGAGAGCGTGTTGAAGGCGTGCGTCAGGTCTGCCAGTTCGCGCCCGCTCGGCTCGGGGAGTTGTTCGCCCAGCAGCTCGGCATGGCCCGCCAGCCGCAGCACGGCGTCGCGGAGACGGCGCAGGGGAACGAGCACCAGCACCCGACTCGACCAGGCCATCACGAGGGCCAGCGCCAGAAAGATCGCGGCCAGCGCAACCGTCAGGCGAATCGTTCCATGAGAAGCGGGCGACAGGACGTCGCTGACCGGAACGCGCACCGACAGGGCGCTGATGACCTCGCCGACTCTCCGGTGGAAGCCGCGGCGAGCGCCGTACCGCTCGAGCAGACCGCCGGGAGCCGCTTCCGGCGTGCTGTGGCACCTGAGACAGCCGGCTTCCAGAACCTCGCCCCGCCTGAGCAGCGTGAAGTAGTCGCGTCCGTCGATGTTCCGGATCTGGGCCCGATCGACCACCTCGGGATTGAGATTGAGTTCTTCGAGAAAGCGCCTCTCGTGCTCGTCGGCCTCGTTGGCCGGATTCCGGGCGCCGATCGCGCACTCCTTGTAGAGGTACTCTCCGCTGCGGCCCTGCTGGAAGAGCCTGTGGATCTCCCGGACGGCGTGCGTCGAGGACATCCACACCGGGTCGAAGTAGTCGGGGCCCAGGTTGCTGCTTGCCAGTAGCTTGGACACGGCGGGCTTGAGCTGCCCGGTGAAGAACTGGTGCGTCGCCAGACTGCGGTCGACGACCAGGCGGGCCTCGCTGCGCGCCTGTTGCAGCGCCCACTCGTGCATCTCGTGCCGGATCTCGAGGCCACCCACCACCATCGCCACCGCGCGTGCGACAGCAATCCCGAGCAAGTATCTCTGGGTGAGGGTGAGCGTCGGGTTGCGGGCCAAGGCGATCTCGAGCGGACCTCGCGGCCGGACGGCTGCCCGGCTGCGCCAGTCGGGGCGGCTACTCGGCGGGGACCTCCGTGATGGTCTGTTTCCATCCCTCGACCAACCAGTGGAGCCTGAGCACGTTGTCGGCCAGCACCGGGAGCGCCCAGCCGGGATTCTGCAAGAGGCCCAGCAGCAGCTTCTCAGGCATGCGGCGCTTGGCGGGCACCGCCTCGTTGATCAGGCGCAGGGCCGCGGTCACGCAGGAACGCCGGGTCGTATTGTAGGTCTCGTCGCTGTGATCGGCCATGACGGTGCGGCCGACGACATGCGCCAGGGCGCGCAGTTCGTCGCGGGAGAGCTTGAGCTTCCACCGCTTCACGACGCTCTTGTTGAACTGGATGCTGCGGATCAGGAAATCGCGCCAGGTGCTGCCGACGTAGGTGATCCGGAACTTGTCGCTGAACTGGCCGCCGATGAGGTCGTAGCTCTGGCTCACCCGCAGGTAGGCCTCGTACGAGAGCACGAATCCTGGCGACGATTAGCCGTCCAGGTTCTTGAAACCGCCCTGGTCGAACTCCAGGTAGATGGCGGCGTGGCCCGCGAGGAACTTCGGAGCGAAGGGCTTCATGCAGAAGTAGGCCCTCTTGACCTTCTCGGGGTCGACCACCACCGAGGTGAAGTAGGCCTGGCGCCCCAGCTTCGAGCCGGCGGGCCGGTCTCTCTGCACCCAGCGCACGTCCTTGAAGTAGTAGAGCGGCTCCTGGCCGAACCTCTGCTCGGTGTAGACGTGGGTGGGCTGGCGCTGATCGAACCGGAAGGGCTGCTGTTCGAGCGCCATGTCTTTGTACGGGGCTGCATCCTCCTCGGCCTTCCACTCTCGCTGGATGAGCAGCTTCTTGCCGTCGCCCGTGGTGAACGTCAACGGCAAGTTCGCACGCGCCGTCGCGGCGGCCGGAGCGCTCTCGACCGCTCTCAGATCGTCAAAGGCCGCCTGCGCCAGGGCCAACCCGGGCAGCACGCACGCCATCAATCCCACCTGCACCAGGGCAGACCAGCTTCGGTTCGTGGACACTACGGCTCCTCCTTGATTCCTTCGAGACCCAAGGAGTTTACCTCGTCCGGCCCCTCCGGCGCGACAGCGATCGTGAGTCGGGTTCGCGCGGCCGCTCCCGCGTGCGCCTGCTGCCGGGCCATGGGCGGCGGCAGTGAGGCTCGAAGCTCGAGGCCGGAGTCTCGAGGCTTGGGGTCAGGAGACGCCGGTGGCCAGCTTGGCGGAGCGCGACGCGACCACGCTTGCCGCGGGGCGGCGGGTCGGACGTCTCTCGAGGCAGGCCAGAACCAGCTCCCGGCCGGCTATGGGCACCTCGGGGCGCAGCATCTCGAGCGGCGGCGGCTTGCCGTGGACCTTCTCGTGCAGCAGCTCCACCAGGTCGGCCCCGGCGAACGGAGGCCCACCGGCCAGCAGTTCGAAGAGGATGACTCCGAGGGCGTAGACGTCGACAGCGGGAGAGGGCTTGCCCCGCAGCAGCAGTTCGGGAGCGATGTAGTTCGGGGTCCCGAGCAGCGTCCCCGCCTGGGTCAACAGCGAGTGCGCCCGCGGAAGCGCCACGGCCAGGCCGAAGTCGGCGATCAGCGCCTGTTCGCGAGCTCCCAGGAGAATGTTCTCCGGCTTGAGATCCCGGTGGACCACCCAGGCGGCATGCGCATGCTCGAGGCCGGCGGCCACCTCGGCCCCCATCCGCCAGACGAAGGACAGGGGAAGCTCGGCGGCCCGCGACATCCGGTCCCGGAGGCTGCCTCCGGGAGCGAACTCGGTGACGATGTAGGGGTGGGTCTCGAGGAAGCCCGCGTCGTGGAGCGGCAGGATGGACG
>CAZSVK010000236.1:0-5418 GCA_964610245.1 uncultured bacterium | reverse complement strand
CCTCAGGCCGCCCTGGAGCCTCACCTCGCGCAGGAACCGGCGCAGCGTGTGCTCGTCGTCGAACATCCGCCGCTCGATGACCTTCACCGCCACCAGCCTGCCGCCGGTCTCGTCCCAGGCCTTGTAGACGACCCCCGAGCCGCCGCTGGCCAGCGGTTCGAGGACCGTGATCCCGGGCAGTTCGAGGGCTTGCTGAAAGGCCGTCGGTTCGACCGCGGCAGGGCCGGAATTCTGGGGGGAGACTGGCATAGGTCTTCACCCGAGACATCGGCGGGACAGCCCCCCGAGTTGATGTCCGCGCGGCCCGGGCTTCGTCCGCACGGAGGCTCGAGGCTTGAGGCTCGAGGACTGACAGTCCTCACTTGTGCTGGAGCCAGCGGAGGCGGTAGGGCGTCGAGTGGAGCCAGCCTGGGTAGATGCGTCGCGAGAGCGTGAGCGCGAGCGGAGAGATGGCGTTGCCCCCGTCGGGCTCGCTGATCGTGACGGAGACGTAGAGCGCGCACTTCGTCAGCTCCATCCCGCGGTCGCGATTGCCGGGATGAGCGGCGAACTCGAAGCTCGGGATGCCCACGAGCCCGACGACGCCGGAGGGCGCGATCGCCGTCACGCCGTTCTCAGCGGCGTAGCGGTAGACCGAGCCGGCCGGGCGCTTCTCGGTCGCCTCGAGGTAGTGCGTGTAGATCGCCCAGCCGGAGCGCCGCCAGATGGCCAGGAAGACGCGTTTGGGCTGGATCGGAGTGGGCCAGGCGACGTGGGCGAACGTCTCTTCGTAGGTGGGATAGTACTCGGCGCCCACGCGCTCCAGGTCGGGCTGGTCCATCGGCGGCAGGTCGTTGTCGGCGTTGATGAACCACTGGGGCCAGTAGTTGTGCCCCCAGCCCACCGGGGTCTTGAACCAGCGCTTCATGTAGCCCTCTTCGCGGGGCTCGAGATCGACACCCGCCGGGTGGATCGTGACGAGCTGACCGATCGGCTTGGCCAGCTCGGCCAGTTCGTCGGCGCCCACGGGCGAATCGATGGCGGCGAGCGTGTCCGGATCGAGGAGCATCGGCTGATCGCCACGCGGCCGGGCGTCGCGGGCGTCACGCTCCAGTTGCGAGAAGAGCGTCTGGAGGGTGCCCATGCCGACGAGCGAGCTGGCCTGGTGAGCGCCCGAGCGCAGGTAGGCGACCATCGCCCACAGGCCGCCGACCATCAGGGTCGCGGCAATGGCGCCCGCGACCATCACCTCGACGAGGGTGAAGCCGCGCTGCCGCTCACTGGTCGGCCGAAAGGTCTTCATCGCTCACCATCGTGTCCAGGACGACCTGGCGCCACTTCGCTTCATCCACGCCCGGCTGGCCATAGTCGACGCGAACGCGGATCTCGAGAAGGCGAGGGCTGCGGCTGTCCTGATCGCCGAGCCGAAGGGGGGCCCGCAGCACCTGCAGATACCGGTGGAACCCCGCCTGAGGGGGCCCGAGGTAGAGCCGAGAGGCCTCGGCCAGCGCGGCGCAGCCCGGGTACAGGGGGCAGCCTTGCCCCGCGCGGGTCACCAACTCGTCGACATCGAGCCAGCGCTTCAGCTCGGGAAATGGATTCTCCGGCGGAATGGCGAGCATCGCCGGCACCCCGATCATGCCCTCCGCCATGGCCCGGACCTCCTCGATCAACTCGCTGGCCAGGGCGGTCGCCTTCAGCTCCGACCGATCCATCGCCCCCTCGCGACTGGTGGTGGAGTGCAAGAGAGCGATGGGGAGCAGGCCCAGCGCCAGGAGGATGGCCGCGATCAGGACTTCGACCAGGGTCAAGCCCGCGAGGCGCCGCTTCATGGCTCGACCAGGCCCTTCCCGCTGCCGTGCATCACGCCGGCGTCGAGCTCGCGATCGCTCATCGCCTCGCGATAGTAGAGATGGGCGTCCGGCCCGGTCGGGTCGAAGCGACCGTCGTAGACGACCGTGCAGCCGCGCAGGGCGGCTAGCTCGGGCACCTGCGGCGTGGCCAGACTGCCCGCCAGGATCAGCCCCTTGGGGGCGCCCGCCGAGCCGGCCCACAGCGCCGCCTGGACGGTGGTGGCGTCCTTGAACTCGACCGAGCCGGCCGAGAGACTCACCGGAGCGAACGACTCTCCTTGGAGGAAGTCGCCGTGGAGGCGCACGCCGCCAGCCTGCACCAGTCCAGGGCTGACCACCCGGGTGCCGGCCGGCAGCTCGATCGTGCCATCGACGGCCAGGGCTCGGCCGCCCAGGTCCAGCGTGGCTCCCCCCGCGGCCTGCTTGCGAACGAAGCGGGCCACGAACTCCTCCGCCGGCATCTGCCAGCAGACCCGGTTGCCGACGATCGCCTCGGGCGAGAAGGCCCGGAGATCCTCGCCGGGCTCGGCCTGCCCGCTGAAGTGCCATCGCTTCGAGCCATCGGGGGTGACCGCCTCGTGGAGCGGATCGGTGTAGGGGAGGAGCATTTCGCGGCTCTCGAGGATGTGGTCGTCGAGACCGATCGCGGCACTCCTGGGGAGGAAAGCGGTCGCCAGCATGAGGAATGCGTCGTCCGGCGACTTCTGCATCAGCTCGGGGATCGCGTTGGCGGCGAGCCGCACCTCCCGACTCGACCAAGCGTCGTAGGTGGCATACTCACCGAACAGCTTGGAGTAGCGGTACTCGACCGGGTCGAGCGAGAGGATCTCGCGCCCGATCTCGCTGGGCACGACCGTCTCCGCCACCCCGTCTCCGTCGGCATCGATGAGCGCATTGCGGTTCTCGACGCGGTAGGGCGACTGGCCGGGGGACGAGAAGGGGACGAGGTTCTGGGGCGGATCGCCCGCCTGCTCCCGAGCGGCGTCTTCGTCGAACTGGGCAGCGGTGACGGTGCGCAGGAAGGGGTCGATCGACTCGCGCTGCTTGAGCTCGAGGCCGCAGGAAGCCTTCTGGTCGGCCTCATCCTTCCCGGTGGCGTCTCGATCGATGGCGAGGTCGCTGTAGAGCGCCAGCCCCTGGGTCGCCATCCCGTACACCCGGGTGGGGGAGGGGACCGCCGCCGTTCCGAACAGGTGCAGCCGCGAGGAGAGTTCGGTGAAGTCGGGCCGGGAGAAGAGCAGCAGCGGGTCCATCCCGTCGTGGTAGCCCCAGCAGGCGGCTTGCAGCATCGGGGCCTGCTGCTCTCCGGGATGGCCCGGATCGTTCGGCCGGGCGCTCGTCAGCGTCTGAGGCGCGTGGTCGACCGTGCGCCCCTGGGGCTTCTCGCCGGTGGAGCAGAGGTGGAAGTCTTCTCCGGCGGGAAGGCCGCCCGCGGTCAGCTTGAAGACGACCGGGTCGTCGCCCATGCAGAGCCAGCCGGGCTGGTGCGGCTGGGGCAACTTCAGGGCGGGCGCCATCTTGGGGTTGTCGTGGTAGAGCACGGTGGGGCCGGGATCGCCGGGCTGGGAGGGCCTTCCAGATGCATCGCAGGCCAGGTCGTTGATGGCGGCGGAGCCCTTGGCCGAAGCCCTGGCAAAGGCGGTGAACCGTGGCGTTACCGGCAGCAGCAGGTCGTAGACGCGGATGGCCTTCTCGCTCCAGACCGTGCGCAGCGCGGTATCCACCTCGGCGGTCGAGACCACCCGCAGCGAGATCTCCTTCTCGACCGGGTCGGAGTAGCGGCGAGTGACGTCGCCGGGCTTTGAGCCGTCGCCGTGCAGGGGCCGGGCGTCGAACCGCACCCAGAGCGTCAGGCGAGAACCCCGGTAGCGCGAGAGCAGTCGAATCGTGGGCTCCATCGCGCCATCGCCGAGCAACTGGCGCACCAGCGCCGAGTCGTCGCCGCCGGCGGAGCGGCCTTGCTCGACCGCCCGCTCGATCGCCTCGCAATCCTGAAGGAGGAAGGCGTAGAGCGGCGCGCGGGCCAGGTTCTGGGGCTCGATCTGGCACGGCGCCAGCGACTGGCGAAGGCTGAAGAGCATGTTGGCCAGCCCGGCCCTGGCCAGGTTCAGGGCGATCTCGCCCGAGGAGTAGCGGTGCGTCCAGACGTCGCGGTGGCGCAGGTCGCGCAGGACGAAGAGCGCCAGCAGGACGAGGAAAGCGAGCAGCCCCAGGACGAGGTAGATGACGAAGCCGCGCACCTGGCGCCCCGACCGGCCGCGCATCAGCCTGCCCACGTGGGTCGATCGTATCACGGACATGCTCTGTTGCTGAGACCGTGGAGACGGCGGGCGGGTTCCCTACGAATTGCTCGTGCCTGCCGCCGTGGTGCCGGCCGTTGCGAGAGCGACGCCAGGGGGCTAACATGCCATCGACCGGCCCGGGACGAGAGTCGGTCGAGTGCGATGTGGAGGAGGGCCCTCGCCGTGAAACTGAACTTCGAATTCTCGGGCGGGGTCGCGGTCGTGCAGTTGCCCGTCGAGGCGCTGGACGCCTCGAACAGCGGTGACTTCCGGGCCTCGCTCGTGGCCAGCGTGGGCGATGCCACGCGGGTCGCCCTGGGGCTCGGCTCGGTGCGCGCCATCGACAGCGCCGGGATGGGGGCGCTCATCTCGGTGCTGCGGGCGGTCCGCGCGCTTGGCGGCGACCTGAAGCTCTTCGGCGTGACGACGCCCGTGCTCGAGGCCTTGGCCCTGGTCCGGCTCGACCGGGTCTTCACACCGGTGCTGCCCACCCGGGCCGACGCGCTCGCCGCTTTCGCCGCCGAGCGGTGACTTGCGGGAGTGGCCGGCGGTTCAGCGAAAGCCGAGGCCGTGCTTGAGGCGCCCCCAGCTCAGCATGACGAGAACCGTGTTCGTCACGCCCTTCACCAGGTTGAAGGGGACGATCGCGAAGCAGACGAAGGTCGTCACCTCGCCGTGCGGGAGGTAGCCGGCGGCCGACAGCACCAGGTAGTTCAGCGGCACCATCAATAGCGTCATCGCCGCCGTCGCGGCGGCCAGCGCTCGCAACTGGACCAGGCGGCTGCTGGACGAGCTGGTCAGGAACCCCGTGATGACCACGAACGTCCCGCTGGCCGCGATGTTCATCAGCAGTCCGAGCGGGTCGCGCACCGAGGTCATCAGGCGCAGCAGCCCCCGTAGCAGGACGGTCAAGAAGCCGGCAAGCGGCCCCATCGCAATCGCGCACAGCGCCGGCGGGACGTCCGAGGGCTCGTACTTCAGAAAATCGGCGAAGGGCGTGGGCAGTTGCAGCATCATCAGCAGGAACGACAACGCCCCCGTCGCCCCGATGACGCAGAGTTGCTGGGTCGTGAGCCGGGAGCCGGCTGACTTGCCCGCGGCAGTCGCCTCGATCCGGATGCCCTCAGGTTGACTCACTCGGCCGATTGTAGCACGCGGGAGCCCGGAGGTCTTGAGGTGCTGATATCCGCATAGCATGATAGCGTGATACCTGGCCAGCCAGGGCCCCGATCGCCTCCAATTCGTCGCGCGAGACGTGGTATTCTCTCGGCCTCCATGGCTTCGCTGCCCGACATCCTGCGATT
>CAZSVK010000235.1:0-9482 GCA_964610245.1 uncultured bacterium | reverse complement strand
GAGCCTCTCTCCCGGCCTCACTCCAGGGTCGAGAAGCGCCGCATCCGTTCGGCCATCTCCTTGGCGTAGCGGCCGACCTCGGAGTCGGCGGCGGCCAGCCTCGCCGCCTCGTCGAAGCTGCGGCTCGAGCGGTCGAACTGACGCTGCCGCGCCTCGAGGTAGCCTCGGACCAGCAGCGCCTCCAGGTACCGGGGCTCGCGCTGGAGCGCCCGGTCGACGTACGCCTGCGCCTTCTTGACGTCTCCGGCCCTCAGCGACAGGAAGGCCAGCGCCTTGTTCGCCACCGGGTGGGTCGGATCGGCCAGCAGCACCTTCTGGTACTGCAGCACCGCCTCGGCGTCGGCCCGGCGCGTGAACAGCGCCTCGCCCATCTTGATGTAGCCGGCCAGACGCGCCTCCTTCGAGACCTCCGGCCGCTGCGAGACCTGCGGCAGCAGGTCCCGGGCCTGGCGCGCGTCGGGGCTGTCCGGATCGAGGTTGATCACCGTCTGCAGCTCGCCCTCGGCATCGGCGAACAGTTCGTACTGCTGGTAGAGACGGGCCAGTTGCAGGTGGCGGCGCACCAGGTCGGTGTCCAGCGCGGGGCGGGCGTCGGCTCTGGAGCCGCTCGTCGCCGAGGATTCGTCGCCGGGCTGCTTGCGGAAGTCGACAGCCGGGCCTCGCGACTCCTCTCGCGTCTCTCGCGGGGGCAGGCCGTCGCCGGAGCCGGCCGTCCGGGCAGTCGCCGGCGGTGAGGGGTAGTCGAGCATGGTCGAGGTCCGCTCGGACGGCGCGTTCAGGAAATGCTCCAGGGTGGCGCCGGGGAAGTAGGGCCCCAGCTCGTTGAGCATCCGCAGGATCTCCTGCCCCGGGGCCGAATCGCGGTTGACCAGCTTGAGCGCGCCGGCGAGGGTGCGGCGGGCGTCTTCCTTCTGCCCGAGCCTGGCGTAGGCCATCCCCAGGCCCATCAGGCCGCGCACGTTGCGGGGATCCCGCTCCACCAGCTTCCGAAGGTACAGCGCTGAACGGGCATAGTCTCCGCGGCGCAGCGTCATGACGCCGGCGTGATAGTAGGCCGACAGGTTCGTCGGATCCTTCTGCATCGCCGAGCGCAGGAGATCCTCCGCCTGAGCGAAGTTCTGGCGCCGGTACTCGGCCCAACCCAGGCTGTCGTAGGCGGCCGCGAAGTCCGGCGCGAGCTGGATGGCTCGCCGCAGCAGCCTCTCGCCTCGCGGCACGTCCAGCCCCCGATCGACGAGGATGAAGCCGAGGTTGTTCATCGCGCGCACTTCCTTGGGGTTGAGCCGCAACGTCGCCTCGTACTCGGCCATCGCGCCCTTCAGGTCGCCCAGCCGCTCGAGCGCGAACCCCTTCTGGAAGCGCGCCTCCGTCGTCCCCGGATACTGCGACAGCAGGTGGTCGTAGAGCGTGACTGCCCGGCGGTAGTCGCCCGCCTGCAGCGCCGCCATCGCCTGGTTCAATCCGGGCACCACCCCTTCGTCCGTTCGGGCCGGGAGTGTCCGCGTCAGGAGCAGTCCCGCCGCCACCAGCGCCAGCAGCAGCCCGCGATACGCCTGCCGGCCGTTCATCCTCGCGTCACCTCCGGCCCGTCCAGACCGGGCATCGGAACGCGGAACAGGCTCGACGCAGCGGCCGTCGTGCGGCGACCGACCGTCTCGAGGTCGGTCTGCTTGACCTTCGCCAGTTCCGCCGCAATCAGCGGCACGTTCGCCGGCGTGTTGCGCTTGCCGCGGTGAGGCACCGGCGAAAGCCACGGGCAGTCGGTCTCGAGCAGCATCCGGTCGAGCGGGAGCCTGGCCACCAGCTCCCTCAGCGGCTCGGCCTTCTTGAACGTGAGCGCTCCGCCGAAGGAGAGGAACATTCCCTGGTCGAGGATCCGCACCGCCTGGCGGTAATCCCCCGAGTAGCAGTGGAACACCCCGGCGGGGAACCGGCCGAAATCCCTGGCCAGGATATCGATCGCGTCGTCGATCGCGTCGCGGGCGTGGACGATCACCGGACGGTCGTGACGCAGAGCGAATTCGACCTGGAGTGAGAAGACTTGCCGCTGCTTCTCCCGGGGCGAGTGGTCGTAGAAGTAGTCGAGCCCGATCTCGCCGATGGCGACCACCTTCGGCTGCTCGTGAAGGGCCAGGAGCTGGAGCAGCTCGCCCTCCGAGTAGCGCTGGGCCTCGTGCGGATGGACGCCGACCGTCGCGAAGACCCCGGGAAAGCGCTGCGCCAGTTCGATCGAGCGCTGGCAGGTCTCCAGGTCGGTGCCGACGTCGATGATGCAGGCGACGCCGGCCTTGTTCGATTCCTCGACGACCAGCTCGAGATCGGAGGCATAGTCGTCGCTGTTGAGATGGGCGTGGCTATCGACGTAGACGGGCATCGAAGGCAGGGGTTACGGGTTAGGGGTTAGGGGTTAGGGGTTAGGGGTTGGGCGTCGGGTCGGGCGCTCGAGAGGTGGGGAGCGACGCGAATTCCTCGATGCTCCTACGGCCTACAGTCTACGAGGCCTCCGGGTGGGGCTTGTCGGCAAGGCCCTTCTGATAGCAGATCAGGCGATGGTCGCCTATCAGGGTCGACTCTCTCACTGCGTCGTCGCAGGCCTCGACCAGACCTTCCGGCTCGGCCACGTTGTCGGGGCAGGTGGCGGCCCCCATCGCGGCCACGAACTGTGGCGGGGCGCCGTCGGGCTGGCTGCCGGCGCTGTCTATGCGGTCTTTCAGCCGGCCGGCCAGGAACAGCGCCCCCAGCGTGTCGGTCTGGGGCAGGAACAGGTAGAAGGAGTCCTTGCGGCGGGCCGCGCCGTCGTGATTGCGGAGGTTCTGGCGGATGATCGTCCCGATCGTGGCGAGCGCCGCGTTCTGTTCGGCCACCGGAACGCCGCTACGGGCGAAGACGCACTTGAGCTTCAGCATCGACAGGTTGGTCTTGTGGCGGCGTACGCGCTGGCACTCCACCGCGAGCAGCGCCTTCCAATACTCCTCGTCGTGCAGGCCGCTGACCGCCTCGCGGAAGGCCTCGTCGCTCCCGTGGACCTTCAGGTAGAACTGCGCGAGCAGCGAGATTGCCTCGGTGAGGAACGCCAGTTCGGCCTCGCCGAAGCCCCCCGGCGAGGAGACGTTGACGAAGTTGCCGAGGCCGATCGTTTGTCCGCCAACCTTCACCGGAAGGCAGGCCATCGTGTGGATGCGCTTCGAATGCGCGGCGCCCGCCGAGAAGTTCTTGAAGCGCGGATCCCGATCGCCCCTGTTGACGATCACCGCCTCGCCCTTGGTGACCACCTCGCCCGACACCCCCTCGCTCGCGGCGAAGCTGACCGGCGTGCCCCTCTCGTGAGCCACCTCCTGCGCCATCGTGTCGGAGAGCCCCGAGGTGGCCGCCAGGTCCAGCCTCTGACGCGATGCGTCGAGCAGACAGACCGAGGACCACTCCAGGTGGAGGTGGGCATTGCAGGCCGCCAGGAGGCGCCCCGCCCCGTCGGTGAAGTCGTAGACCGTCTGGAGTTCGCATCCGGCCGACATCAGGGCGCGCAGACCGGCGATCTCGCGGTCGCGCGGCGAGAGCGGCCGGGCGTCCGGTTGGGGGCCGGTGCGCTGTCCGAGCAACCCCTCGTTGTCGCGCTGCAGAACGTAACGGTTCAGCGCGTCGGAGACGTCCCCGATCTCGTCGCCCGAACGGTCCTTGAGGACCTGGTCCCACTGCCCCACGGCCAGCTTCTCCAGCTTCTGCTCGAGATCCTTCAGCGGCTCGGCGATCGACTGCGACACCCACCAGCCGACGCCCATCGAGCCCGCCAGCACCAGGGCGAGCCACCGGTAGGCCTCCCCCAGAAAGGCCGGTTCGACGAGGTGCGCGACGCTCAACGCCCCGCCCGCCGTCACGAGCAGGAAGAACAGGGTGATACGCCAACGGATCGTGATGGTGCGCAGCAAGCTCATCCGTCCCTGACCTGCCGGCGGGTCGCCGGGCTACCGGAGCGGAGGGCCGCTCGATCGGCCGTGGGGCGGTTGTTCACGAGCTCGCCGTCCCGTCGTCCGGCGCCGGCTTGGGCTCGGCCGGCGGCACCTCGTCGAAGGTGCAGACCCGGTTCCTGCCGGTGTGCTTGGCGTGATACAGCGCCTGGTCGGAGAACTCCATCACCTGTTCCTGGGTGGAGGCGTGCTTCGGGAAGTCGGCGAGGCCGATGCTGACCGTCACCTGCACCTTGGTGCCGCCCAGGTCCAGGAGCGCGTTCTCGATGGTCTTGCGGATGCGCTCGGCCGGGATGGCCGCCACGTCCGCCGTCTGCTCGGGGCAGACGACCGCGAACTCCTCGCCGCCCAGGCGGCTGACGATATCCACCTTACGCATGCAGGACTTGAAGATGCGAGAGACGTGGATGAGCACCTGGTCGCCGGCGGCGTGGCCGTAGGTGTCGTTGAACTTCTTGAAGTGGTCGATGTCGAGCATCATCACCGTGCAGGAACTCTTGTAGCGCCGGGCGCGGCGCAGTTCCTCCTGCAGGCGCTGGAAGAAGAAGCGGCGGATGTAGAGCTTGGTCAGTTCGTCGGTGATGGCGAGCGTGTACAGACGGGCGTTCTCGATGCTGATGGCGGCCTGGTTGGCCAGGGCCATGAACAGCTCCTGGTCGCGGTCGTCGAGCGTGTAGGGTGTGGTCTTGCTGATGTTGAGGACGCCGAGGCGCTTGTCCTTCGCGATGAAGGGGACCGAGAGCATCGTGCCGCCCAGGATGCGGCCGTCCTTGAGCTTCGAGAAGTTGGGGCTCTTGAGCGTGTCGACGATCAGCATCGCCCGGCCGGTCTGCAGCACGTGGCCGGCGACGCGGTCGCCCATCTTGACACGCGTGTTCTCGACGACCTCGGGGGGAAGGCCCTTGGCCACGGCGATGCGCAGCTCCTGGGTGTCCTCGTCGAGCAGCATGATCGAGCCTCGCTCGGCCATCACGATCTTCATCGCCCGATCGAGGATCAGCTCGAGCAGATCGTTGAAGTTGAGGGTCGAGCTGATGTCCTTGGCCACGCCGTAGAGCGTCTGCACCTCGTCGTACTTCTCGCGCAGGTCGGCCTGCATCCGCTTGAGGTTGACGCGCATCACCTCGAACGTGTCGGCCAGCTCGCCGATCTCGTCCTGGCTCACCAGCGGCACCGGCCGCCCCAGGTCGCCCTGGGAGATCGTGAAGGCGGCGTCGACCAGCCGCTCGATCGGCGTGGTGATGATCGTGCGGCCGAAGAGCAGGCCCACCAGGAGTGCGATCAGGCCGGTGATCGCCGCGATCTGGATCACCCTGTCCCGGATCCGCACCATCGCCACGAGGGCGCCCGGCTTGGCGATGTTCACGATCTTCCAGGGCGGCGTCTCGTAGCTGTAGCCGGGCAGGTCCTTGAGCGACATCTCGAACCGATGCACCACCTGCGGGTCTTCGGACCAGGTCGCGAACAGGTTCCCCTCGATGAACGGCGCCTGTTTCGACGCGGCGATGACGTGGTAGTCCTGGTCCAGAACGTAGATGTGAAGGTTGGCGTAGGCCCGGGTCAGCAGACTCAGGATCTCGTTGAGCGTCTTGGTCAGCAGCCCCAGGTTGAGGGCCGCCACCATCGCCCCGCGCACCAGCCCCCGCTCGTCGTAGATGACCAGCTTCACCTGCGCCACGCCCGCCCGCGCCACCGTCGTGCTGCCGTAGCGATCGATCGCCGCCGCCGTGAACAGCTCCGAGGCGTCCTCGATCGGCACCTGGCGGCCCGCCTGCGCCACGAGCGACTTGTCGAGCCCGTAGATGCTGACGCCCTCGAAGATGGTGTTGTTCTGGAGGAAGTTCGTCAGGATCGGTTCGATCCGCGCCCGGTTCTGCTCGATCACGTCGCGCGAGCTGGCCATCGTGTCGAGCACGTTCCGGGCGTTGCGCATCGCCGAGTAGATCTGGAACGCGATCAGGCGCGAGAACCCGTAGTTCATCCCCCGCACCTGGTTGTCGACGTGCGCCTGCTGCGTCGTGATGGCCATGTAGCCCAGCACGCCGAGCGGCACGAACGTGATCAGCACCAGCAACAGGCTGATCTTCGCCCAGATCCGATTGAACGGGAACAGATACCTCATCGCCGGCACTTTCTGCTTCCACTGTAACACGGGGGGGGACTTCTCCCGTGCCCTGGCCTCGAGCTTGCGCGTGCACGCGCGGAAGGCGGGGATCCGCTCCGGTTCGAGTTCTGCCGGGGACGCTCTCCCCTGGCGAGGGTTCGGGTGCGGAGCTCCCGAGAGGCAATTCGAAGTTCTCCCCGCTTTCCCACGAACCGGGCGCGTACCCCGAGCTTGCGAGCCGACGGTCGCACCGGCCAGGCGCAACTGTGACGCCGGACACAGAGTCCGATGGCCGATCGAGGCCCTCCTGCTCCGGTAACAGGTTTGTGACTGGAGTAACGGTTGTGGGCTTCTACCGCACACAACCTCAACAGTGTAGAGTCGGCCATGGGTCAGGGTTCTTGGGATGATTTCCCGTCCGCGCGGCGTTACCTTGGCGACACGGCCTGGACCCCGACGCGGATGGCTCGCACTTTGCTCTGCCATGCGCTTCGTTCGAAAGGCAGCGGGAGGTGGTGAAATGGGGTCGTCGATCCCAGTGGAGAAGCGGCGCTCGGTCAGTCGACGCGATTTCCTCGATCTGGCGGTGTTGGGGGCAGCTTCGTTGACGGCCGTGGGCATCGGATTGCCCGCACTGGCCTACATCTGGCCGCCGGCCGAGGTGACCAAGCGCGCGGGCGAGAGGGTGAAGGTCGCGGAGCCGGCGGAGATCGCCCAGGGAAAGGCCAAGACCGTGCTCCTCAACGGCAAGCCGGTCCTGGTGATCAACACGGGCGATTCCCTCGTGGCCTTGACCGCGACCTGTCCGCATCTGGGCTGCGTCGTCAAATGGAATGACAGCGAAGGCAAGCTCGACTGTCCCTGCCATGGGGCCGTGTTCGACACGAGAGGCAACGTGCTGAGCGGCCCGTCTCCCTCGCCGCTGGCCTCCATCCCGGTGACTCGGGCAAAGGACGGGATCTACCTTGGCTGAGACGCTTGAAACCGGCGACTCAACCTCGATGGGTGAGGCGACCGAGGCCGTCGGCCCCTACGTTTCGGCGATCCGGACCGCGCCGGACGACGGCCTCGTGCTGCGAGCCGGGAAGGCGCTACTGCGGTTTCTCGAAGATCGGCTGAAGCTCGTGAGCCTGGCCGAGTTCCTTGCGCTCAAGCCGGTGCCGCACGACCTGAACTGGGCCTACACGTTGGGGTCGGTCAGCCTGTTTCTGCTGGCCAACCAGCTCGTGACGGGCGTCCTGCTGGCGATCTACTACCGGCCGGCCATCTCGGAGGCCTACGAGAGCGTCCGCTACCTCGAACACGAAGTTCCCTTCGGCTGGCTCTTGCGGCAGTTGCACGCGTGGGGCGCCAACCTGATGATCCTGGCGCTCTGTCTTCACATGGCGCGGGTGTTCTGGTACGGGTCGTTCAAGCGGCCGCGGGAGCTGAACTGGCTCGTCGGGGTCGGCCTGTTGCTGACCACGATAACCTTCGGTTTCACGGGTTACCTGCTGCCGTGGGACCAGTTGTCGTACTGGGCGAGCAAGGTCGGCACCGAGATCCCGGGCTCGGTGCCGCTGATCGGGCCCGCGATCATGCGGCTCATGCGCGGTGGCGAGGAGATCTCGGCGGCGACGCTCGGCCGGTTCTTCGCCCTTCACACGCTGGTGCTCCCCGCGGTCATCCTCGGCCTGGTGGGGATTCACCTGGCCATCATGCGATTCCACGGCATCAGCTCGATGCCGGGCCGGGAGAACTCCCGGAAAGTGCCCTTCTTCCCGCATCACGTCGTGAAGGACGCCATCTCGGTCTATGTGACGCTGGCGCTCCTGTATGCCCTGGTGGTGCTGCTGCCGTGGAGGCTGCACGAGAAGGCCGACCCCCTGGTGACCCCCGAGGGAGTGAAACCGGAGTGGTACTTCCTCTGGACCTACCAGTTCATCAAGTACTTCCCCCAGACCATCGGGCCGCTGTCCGGCAAGGTCGTCGGGATCCTGCTCTCGGGCGGAGTCTTCGGCCTGCTGGCCCTGGTGCCGGTGCTGGACTGGGGACCGGAGCGAAGTCCGGGACGACGAAAGCTGGCGGTGGCCTGCGCGGGGACAGTTGTTCTCGGAGTCCTGGTCCTCACCGCTCTGGGCTACCTCTGCGAAAGAGACCTCGCGATCTTCGGCACGACCTATCACTTCGACATCCTCGGATTCCCGCAGGCGGTGAACAAGCCGTGACGCATCGTATCGAGTCTTTCGGGTCGCTGCTGCTGGCGGCGCTGCTCTGCGCGGGCCCGGCGGCCGCCCCCTCGGCCCAGGCCTCGCCGGCCGCGACGGTCTCCTCGACAGCGCCGGCTTCGATGGCTGCCCCGGCAAGCGCCGGCGGATCGGTCTCGCAGGCCGCCGGCGAAGCGGTCTCCGGACCGGCCGTGAAGCTGGAGCTGGGAACGTGCGCCGACTGCCACGACGCCCAGGCGGCCGCGTTGCCGCGGTCCATCCACGGCCGGGCCGGCGTCACCTGCGTGGGTTGCCACGGGGGAGACGCGACGTCCGACGACCAGGAGCAGGCGATGTCTCCCGCCAGGGGCTTCCTGGGGAAGGTCGGCCGGCGCGACGTACCGCCTTTCTGCGCCCGATGCCACTCGGATGAGAAGCGAATGGCCGGTACCGGGCTTCCGACGGACCAGTTCTCGCAGTACCGGGCCAGCTTCCACGGGAAGAAGGTGCTGGGCGAGGGCGACACCGCGGCCGCGGTCTGCACCGACTGCCACGGCAGCCACGACGTCTTGCCGGTCAAGGACCCCCGGTCGCCGGCCAATCGGGTCAACATCCCGGCGACCTGCGACAAGTGCCACGGCGACGACGTGAAGATGAATGTCTATGCGATCCCCACCGACCAGTACAAGAAGTGGCGCACCAGCTTCCACGGCCGGGCGGTCCTCGAGAAGAAGGACCTGACCGCCGCCGTCTGCACCGACTGCCACGGCAAGCACGACATCGTCAATCCGCAGGACTCGCGCAGCCGGGTGCATCCCGTGAACATCGTCACCACCTGCGGACGCTGCCACGGCAACGCGGAGTTGATGGGGAAGCACGGCTTGCCCAACTCCATCCCGAAAGAGTACGCCGAGGGCGTCCATGGCGTGGCCCTCTTGAAGCACGGCATGACTGCCGCGCCCAATTGCACGAGCTGTCACGGAAATCACGGGGCGCTGCCGCCCGCGGTGAAGAACGTGGCCATGGTCTGTGGCCGCTGCCACACGCGCAGCGAGGAGTACTACCTCAAGTCCCCGCACTCGTCGGTCAAGGCCTTCAAAGGCTGCATCGAGTGCCACGGAAACCACCGCATCGCAAAGCCGGGACCATACCTCTTCGCCGTCGCCTGTCTCTGATGTCATGCCGAGGGGTCCACCGAGAGCGAGCTGGGCAAGAAGCTGGCGGCCGAGT
>CAZSVK010000234.1:7274-9506 GCA_964610245.1 uncultured bacterium | reverse complement strand
CAGCGACTCGGCGTTCATCAAGCGGTACGTGGAAGAGCGGGAGCTGACCATCGTGCTGGCGGCGGACCTGTCGGCCAGCCAGCGGTTCGGCACGCGGATGCAGCCGAAGCGGGAGGTGACGCGGCCCTGGACGGGCCACTGCCAGGCCGGCCCGCCGGCGAAGTTGATGACCTTTTCGAAGCCGCGGCCACGCCGCTTGCGCGAACCCTTCGCGACCTTGGCCGGCTTCTCGGGGGCGGCGGCGATGACGACATCGCTGGCCGGGGTCTCGACGATGGCGGCCTCGCCTTCGCGCTCGAGGATGCCCTGGGGAATGAAGAGGCGCTCGCCGCCCTCCGTCTGCTCGGACTTGCAATGATTGCAGACAGTGAGCAGCAGGGCGTCGGTGCCGAACTTGCGGCCGATGTCTTCGAGCGATTCGCCCTTCTCGGCGGTGTAGATGACATAGTCGCCGCGATAGAGCGTCACCCGCGTGCCCGGGGGCAACGGGGCTGCCGCGGGCTTGCCGTTGAGCAGCGAGAGCGCGTCGGGGCTCAGGCCGTAGCGCTGGCCCAGCGAAGCGAGCGTCTCGGTGCCCGAGGTGACGTAGCCTTCGAGGGCAAAGCAAGCTTCCTCCCCGCACTCTTCATCGGGAAGACTGTCGAGGAGGCTCTGGTCCGAGAGGAACTCATCGGAATCGGAATCGTAAGTGAACTCGGCGACGGAGGCGATGGCGGGGCGAATACCCTGGTCGGGTGCCAGCCGCAGGGGCGCGACCATCGAACCGGTCTGCCACCTGGCGGTGACAGCGGGTCGGGAGCGGAGGGTCTGGGGGGTACCGAGATCGGGGGCCTGCAAAGTGGAGAGCAGAGAGACAGTGCACCCTGCGACTCCTGCGATACGCGCCATTGTCTGTAGCATCCTTGGTCGACCCTCTCCTTCCGGGGTAACCCCATCAGTCCCGCTCGATTCTACGAGCCCTGTTCCCGTCTACCAAGATCCTTACAAATTCCCCGCCGATACCTCCTGCTTTGTCACGATTGCTCCCCCCAGAGCCGCCTATTCTAGTCGGTACAGGGTCAGGAGTCAAGTGGGAAATTCCCCGGCGTGGCAGCTTTACCGCATCAACACTCGATTTCGGTGATGACGCAGCGCGTTAAAGCGGCATCATGTCTATGAAGTTCGAGAGTGACTGCCGGAGTTCTCTTCCGTTGGCGGGCTTCCGTCCCTCCGGGAGGTCTGCCGCGGGTATCCGCCCTGTGCTAACCTGTGGCGCATGCTTCCTCTCGAATTCGGACCCGATGTTCTCGGGGATCTCTCGTCGGCCCTCACCCGCGAATGGCTCGAGACAAACGGCCTCGGCTCGTTCTCGTCGAGCACCCTGGCGGGGGCCAACACCCGTCGCTATCACGGCCTTCTCGTCTGCGCCACGACGCCGCCCGTGGGGCGCCTCCAGCTCGTCAGCAAGGTCTCCGAGTCGGTCCGGTGCGGCGAGACCGTCTTTTCGCTCGACACCAACGTCTATCCCGGGGCGATCCACCCGACCGGGTTCCAGCACGCCGTGCACGCCTCTCTCTGGCCGATCCCGCGTTTCGTCTTCGCGGCCCACGGCGTCACCCTCGAGAAGCAAGTGTTCATGCCTCACGAGCACCAGGCCACGGTCGTCCGCTACACGGTGACCGAGGCGCCCGGTGACCTGTTCCTGGAACTCCGGCCGCTCCTGGGTTGCCGTGACTTCCACGCGCTGACGGCGCAGAACGGTTCTCTCGACTCGCGCACGAGCCGGCTCGAGGACGGCCACGTGGCTTTCGAGCCCTACCAGGGCATCCCCGCCATTCATCTGTATCACGACGGCGGCGAGTTCAGTCCGGCCCCCTGCTGGTTCCGCAACGTCGAGTATCCGGCGGAACGTGCCAGGGGGCTTCCCTGTCACGAAGACAACTGGTCGCCGGGCGTCCTGAGCGCCAAACTGGCCAAGGGGCAGTCGCTGGCGCTGGTCTTCTCGGCCGGCCCCTTCGGCGTCTGGCGGCCCGCGGGCCGCTCCGCCGGCAAGACGGTCGCCCGGCCCCCGTCGGCCACGGACCTGCTCGAGTCGGAGGAGCGGCGCCGGAAGCACCTGGCCGGTCCGTTCGAAGGCAAGGGCGGCCTGCTCGAGTCGCTGGCGGTCGCGAGCGACCGATTCCTGGTGCGGCGCAGTCCCGGCCACAGCGTCCTCGCGGGTTATCCCTGGTTCGAGGACTGGGGGCGGGACAC
>CAZSVK010000234.1:0-7264 GCA_964610245.1 uncultured bacterium | reverse complement strand
CTTCAGCAGCCGGCCTGGCCTGGCCCTGACGATGGAACGTCAGGCGATCGCGGCCGAGGTCCTGGCCGAGTTCGCCCGTTTCGTCAAGGACGGCATGCTGCCCAACCGGTTCCCCGATTTCGCCGCCGAGCCCGAATACAACTCCGTCGACGCCCCTCTCTGGTTCATCCACGCCGCCGGCCGATTCCTGGAGGCCTCCGACGATCTGGAAGAGGTCCGAGACAGGTTCTTGCCGGTGATGGAGGCGATCGTCGACGCCTACCGTCAGGGCACCCGTTTCGGCATCCGGATGGATGACGACGGCCTGATCGCCGCTGGCGAACCGGGGATGCAGCTCACCTGGATGGACGCCCGCCACGACGGCATCGTGTTCACTCCCCGGCACGGAAAGCCGGTGGAGATCCAGGCACTGTGGCACAGCGCGCTGTGTACTCTCGAGGCCATCCATTACGAGCTGGACAATCCCACCCGTGCCCACGAGTACGGCTCGCTGGCCGCGCGCGTGCGCGAGAGCTTCCTGGAGAAGTTCTGGATCGAAGAGGCCGGCTACTGCCACGACGTGGTCGACGACCCCAATCGCGACGGGCGCAGCGACCGCTCGCTCAGGCCGAACCAGCTCTTCGCCGCCTCGCTGCCCTATCCGCTGCTCGACGCCGGCAGGGCCCGCCGGATGGTCGACGCGGTGCGGGCACGCCTGCTCACGCCGGCCGGACTGCGAACCCTCTCGCCTGTCGACCCGGGCTACATCGCCCACTACCGAGGCGGCCCCGCCGAGCGCGACGCCGCCTACCACAACGGAACCGTCTGGCCGTGGCTGCTCGGCGCCTACTGCGACGCCCTGGTGACCGCCAGCTCTGGCTGGCAGCCGGCTGCCCTGACCGAGATCCGGGCTATCCAGGCCGGATTCGAGAAGCACCTGTCCGAGGCGGGACTTGGCGGCATTTCCGAGATCTTCGAACCCGAGTCGCCGTACAGCCCGGCGGGTTGCACCCATCAGGCCTGGAGCGTCGCGGAGTTGCTGCGGCTCGCGGCCGAGGTCGACAAGCATGGGTGAGGCTCGGGGCTCGAGGCTCGAGGCTTGAGGCTTGAGGAGAGACCGACCGTGACCAGCCCCCGGATCCCCGTGCCGCGACCAATGTCGATTGCAGAAACAGCAGGAGAACGCCCATGAACACCGTCGAAGCCCTGGCCGCCAGCAGCGTCTGCCGCTACATCGAGGACGAAGATGTGGAGTTCATCCACGCCGCGGGCAGCGTCAGCGAGCTGGCCGCGGGCAAGACGCTCTTCTGCGAGGGCGATCCCGGGGGTTCGCTGTTCGTCATCCTCAGCGGCAAGCTCCAGATCTGGAAGAAGGCCGGCCCGAGCGACCTGCTCCTGCTCGCCACGCTGGGACCTGGCGAGATTCTGGGGGAGATCTCGCTGGTGGACGTCAGCCCACGCTCTGCGCTGGCGACGGCCGAGACCGCCGCCACGCTCTTCGAGCTGAACCGCCGCGACGTGATGAACCTGCTGAGAAGCCGCCCGGTCGCGGCCGGTCGCATCCTGTGGGCCATCCTCGAGACGCTGAGCCTGCGGCTGCGGGACATGAACGCCGAGGTTGTCCGGTGGAACGTCGATCAGGCGCGCGATCTGCCCAGCGCGGACATCTGACCTACTAGTTTCGATCACCATCGCAGGCTGCGACGATTTGAAGGGGGACGCCAGCCTTTCCTCCAGCCTCAAGCCTCAAGCCTCGGAGCGGGCGAAGCCCGCGCTGTGCACCGGAGAACTCCCGGAACTCGCGCGTGTTCCCAGATCCTAGGCGCCGCTGAGGGCCCGCAACCTGGCCAGCATCGCCTCTTCCCTGGAGAGGCGCTCGACGTGGGCTTCAGCGGCGGTCCGCGCGCCCGCGAGACCGGCGATCGACTGCTCGAGCCGATCGCGGACGGCCGCCATCTGCTCCCGCTCGCGTTGCTGGGGCAGCATCCCTGGCTCGGATCCAGCGGTCAGGTCGCGGAGGTTCTCCAGCAAGCGGGCCGCCCTGCCGGCGGCACTCTCCGTGCCCTCACCCGATTGCGGCCTCACGCCCGAGAGTTCAGCCAGCCGGTCGCGGGCGGCGGACTCGCGCAGCTCCTGTCGGGCCAGGAAGTCGAGGTCTAGCACCGGCGTGCCGGCGGCCTCCGAGAGCGCGGCCAGGGCCTCCTCTTCCGACTTGCGGCGGGCCATCGGCGCGAGAACCGGAGACGGCATCGGGGCCGGTGCGCCCTCGGAGCCGGCCGGGGACGGGCCGGCGACCTCGGCCGACGCCGATTCCGGGACCGCGTCAGAGCTGATGCCGGGCGAGGCCTGGGCGTCCACCGGTGACGGCGCCGTCTCGACGAGCCGGGCCTGGGCCAGCCGCTCGAGTAGGTCCTTCTCGGATCGGGCCTGGCGCTGGCCTCCCAGGCGGGCCAGCAGTTCGGCGGCGCGAGGAACGCCCTTCTCGTTCAGCCGCTGCAGAGAGACCCGCGCCCGGTCCCGCACGACCTGATGCGGACTGGCGAGGGCGAGCTGGACGAGCGGAAGAACGGCCGGGTCGGGCAGCAGCCCGAGGAACGCGGCGGCGGCGACCTGCATCGCGGCGTCGCCCTTCTCGAGCATCAGACGAGCGGCGACTCGCTGGCTCGCGGCCCCGTGCGAGCGCACCGCTCGGGCCGCGGCGGCCCTGCAGCGGTCGTCGCCGTCCGAGAGCAAAGCTATGAACTGAGGCAGGAACGCGGCGACTCCGGTGGCCTCGAGACCCGAGATGGCCCCGGCGCGCACGTGCGGCTCCGGGTGGCGCAGAAGGGTCAGCAGGCGACGGCCGTGGGCGGCCCCGCCCAGCTTGCCGACCGCCACCGCACAGGCGGCGAGCACGGCGGGATGGGTCTCGGAGTCGAGCAGCGAGGCCAGCTCCGGCACCGTCTCCGGCACGGACTGCTCGAGGGCTGCCTTGACCGCCCTCATCCTCTGGGAAGGCTCGGCCGAGGCAAGTGCCTGCCGCCAGTTGGTCAGATCCATGACCTCGGAATGGTACCACCGGCCGGGTGCCGGCCGCGCCCTGGCGGGATGGCGCGCCCGGCGGAATTGATCGCACAAGATCGGTTCGAGGCGGGCAGATTCTGGCCGATAGCAGAGTCGGGACCCGCCGGCGCGCACCCGCGTTCCGGTGGTTTGCGGCCGGACCCGGCCGCCGGCAGAGCCCGCGAACCAGGGCATCGTCGACCCTGGAGCCAGAACCGGCCCGGAGAAGCTATGGAGATCATCGAACTGCTCACGGATGCGGTGAAGAACGGGGGCTCGGACCTCATCTTCTCGGTGGGGATCCCGCCGATGGTGCGCTACCGGGGTGACCTGACACCGTACGGCACGGACATCCTGACTCCCGAGCTGTCTAAGCGGATGATCTACGCGCTCCTCGACGACGAGCAGAAGGCGAAGTTCGAGGAGGTTCTCGAACTCGACCTCTCGATCTCCATCAAGAACGTGGGGCGGTTTCGCGTGAACGCCTACCGCCAGCAGGGCTACGTGGGCGCGGCCTTCCGGACCATCATGTCCAAGGTCCCGTCGATCGACACGCTGGGCCTGCCGCCAGTGATGCACGAGTTCGCCAACTACCCGCGAGGTCTGGTTCTGGTGACCGGCCCGACGGGCAGCGGCAAGTCGACCACGCTCGCGGCGGTGATCGACAAGATCAACTCCGAGCGGCGCTGTCACATCGTGACCATCGAGGACCCGATCGAGTTCATCCATCCGCACAAGAGGAGCTGTGTCGACCAGCGCGAGGTGGGCAACGACACCCACACGTTCGGCCATGCGCTCAAGTACGTGCTGCGGCAAAACCCCGACGTCATCCTCGTCGGCGAGATGCGCGACCTGGAGACCATCGCGGCGGCGCTGACCCTGGCCGAGACCGGCCACCTCGTCTTCTCGACCCTGCACACGCAGTCGGCTGCGCAGACGGTCGACCGCATCGTCGACGTCTTCCCGCCTTATCAGCAGCAGCAGATCCGCGTGCAGGTCTCGATGACGCTGAAGGCGGTCGTGTGCCAGCAACTGCTTCCGGCCGCCAACGGCAAGGGCCGGGTCGCCGCCCGCGAGATCATGGTGATGAACCCGGCCCTCTCGAACCTGCTTCGCGAGGGCAAGACCCACATGATCACCAACGTTATCCAGACCGGCAAGCGCGACGGGATGATCACGATGGACGGCAGTCTCAAGGAGCTGATGACCGCCGGCCTGGTCGATCCGCAGGTCGCGCTGGCCAAGATGCAGGGCCACGGCTCCTTGTAGGGGTTAGGGGTTAGGGATAGGGGTTAGGGGTTGGGGGTTAGCAACGACGCACGCTTCCCTCCGACCGGCAGCCGTCGCGCCTCGAGCGGTGGGCCGGACGATCGTTGCATGGGCCATGCTTCCCCGAGGGAAAGTCGCCCTGTTCCTAACCCCTAACCCCTAACCCCTAACCCCTAACCCCTACCCCTAGTGAATGGCCCGCCAGAGCCAGTAGCCCCAGCCGCTCAGCACCGACAGGAAGGCCTCGACGTGGGCCTGGCCGTAGCACACCGCCCACAGCGCGATGCCGCAGCCGCCCAGCAGCGCCAGCCCGGCCAGCACCGGCTGCTTGGCGTAGATGTCGGTGGCGTGCTTGAGCGTGCCGTTGACCATGAAGACGAACTGCGATTCGTCCTCCGACGATAGATCGACCAGCGGCGGCCCGTACTTGGACGCGGCCGGCCGGAGGAACACGATCGAGAGCAGGATGTTGAGAGAGATCGTGAAGAAGATCGACAGGCCGAAGACGAGCTGCGAGGTGAACTTGTCGATCATGCGGCCGCCGAGCGTGACACCGGGCAGCTTGGTCATCCCGAAGTAGACGACCGCCAGCACGACGACGGTCGTGAGCAGACCGACCGAGCGCTCCCAGAAGGCAAGCCGGCCCGGGTGCCGCCAGTAGACCCTCTCGTCCAGCTCCTTGCGGGCGGCCGCGGCGAGTTCCGGGTCGGTGAGACCGGGGGCGCCTTCGACCAGATGGCCCGAGAACTCCGTGACCTGGGAGCGCGCGGGCTCGGGGATGCCGACCACCAGCTTGTCGAAGACGTTGTTCTTCACGTCGCCGGGGTACAGAGCCTGGCGCGCGACCAGCAGGTGAACCAGCGAATCGGCGTAGGCCATCTTGCGATCGCGGGGGATGTGGTACGGCCCCTGAACGAGCGCCTTCAGGGCCCCGCGAGCGATCTGCATCGCCGTGGGGTCATGGTTGGCGGGTGACTCCACCGCCTCGACAAGCTTGCCGACGGTCTGCTCCAGCAGCTCGCAGAACTGCCGGGTCGTCAGACCGAGATTGAGCGACATCCAGTCGTGCATGCGTCCTCGGCGCGAATCGCGCCTTCGTCAGATGAGACCTTCCATCTTGAGCTTCAGCCGCAGTTCGTCGGGCCGGCTGGCCGCGTTGAGCGCCTCCTCGAGGCTGATGCGCTCCTCGGCGAACAGGCGCTTGAGCACCTGGTTGAACGACTGCATCCCCTCGGTCTCGCCCTCCTCGATATCCTTGTAGAGAGCGGCGATGCTGCCTTCCAGAAGGTGCTTCCGCACCGATGGAGTGCTGACCATGATCTCGAGGGCGGCGGCACGTCCCTTGCCGTCGCGGGTCGGAATCAGGCGCTGGCTGATGACGCCCTGCAAGTTGAGCGAAAGCTGCAGCCGCACCTGATCGTGGAGTTCGGCCGGGTAGGTGTTGAGGATACGCTCGACGGTCTGGCTGCAGTTGGAGGTGTGGAGAGTGGAGAAGACGAGATGGCCCGTCTCGGCGGCCTCGACGGCGGCGGCGATGGTCTCGAAATCCCGCATCTCGCCGATGAGGATGACGTCAGGATCCTGTCGCAGAGCGTACTTGAGGGCGTGCTTGAACGACGGTACGTCGCTGCCGAGGCCGCGGTGGCTGATGAGACTCTTGCGGCTGGTGTGAACGAACTCGACCGGGTCCTCGACCGTGATGATGTTGCACTCCTCGGTCTCGTTGATCTCGTTGATCATCGCGGCGAGGGTGGTCGACTTGCCGCTGCCGGTGGTGCCGGTGACGAGGACGATGCCGCGTTCGCTCGCGGCCAGGCGCTTGAGCACGTCGGGGAGGCCGAGCTGGGCGAGGCTCGGGATGCGCGTGGGGATGTGGCGCATCACCAGGCCGTAGGAGCCCATCGTGCGGAAGATGTTGGTGCGGAAACGGCCCACCTCCGGGCACTGGAACAGGACGTCGATGTCGGCGTTCTGCACGAGTGCCTTCTGCTCGGCCGGGTTGAGCACCGTCTTGATGATCGCGACCAGGTCGGCATCGGTGACCGGCGCTGGGGCGACATCCTCGAGACGGCCGTGGGTGCGGCAGCGAGGGGGAGAGCCGCTACGAATGTGCAGATCCGAGCCCTTGCGGGCGAGCATCTCCACCAGAAGCGGTTTGATTTCCATCGTCGTCGACCTCCGGGCCCCGGACCTGCCGGGCGCCCCACCCATCCGGACGGTTCAGAGTATGGCCGATGGACCCGCGCCCGGACAATGGGCATGATACCGGCGGCGCGGGGTATCGGGCCCCGGTGACGCCAGGTCCGAGGCGGGCCAGGCCGGCGAGTGTCAGCGGGGCAGCTCGAGCGTGCCCTCCTCCGGCACCGGCAGCAGATAGCCGCGTCCGGGCTCGACCTCGAAGGCAGGCGAGAACCCCGGCAGATAGAGCTGAAATCGCCAGCGGCCATCCGGGTCGGGCGCCGTTCTCACCACGCACGTCGCCCGGGCGCGGACGCGCAGGGTCTCGGCCGTCTCTCCGGCGGGCACGCCTCTCGGGTAACCGGCGAGCACGATCCCTGCCCGCAGAGACAACGTCGAGGCGTCGGCCGGCCAGCGTCGCCCCTCCAGCCTCAGCACGGCCTTCCGCCTCGAGCCAATCAACAGGTAGCCGCGGGCAGGGTCGAGGGCAAAGGGCACGGCGAGTCCGGGCATGTAAGTCACGAACCGCGGCGGCCCGACGGCGGGAGTCTCCTGCCCCACCAGTGCCACGGCGTCGGCATCCGCCAGGAGATCGCCGGAATCATAGGCTCTGCCGTCGGTGGTCCAGGGGGCAACCGGCAGCGAGATCAGACACGGTTCGGGATCGAGCTCGACCGAGCCGGTCACCCGCTCCTGGACTGCCAGACTGGTCCGCGCGGTCGCCTGGCCTCCGCGCCCGTCTTCGACGGCCAGCTCCAGCGCGATTTCGAGTTTGAGCAGCTTGGAGATCGGGCAG
>CAZSVK010000233.1:7779-9544 GCA_964610245.1 uncultured bacterium | reverse complement strand
GCCCGCTCTGAGGCTCGAGGCTCGAGGCTGGAGGCTGGAGGAAAGGCCGACGTCTCCCGCCAAATCGTCGGAGCCAGCGACGATCATCGCGAGTTGCATGTCAGGTCTTCCGAGCGTCGCCGGCGGCGAACTCGACGATGAGCCGGGCCGCGTCCACGCCGGACAACCGCTCGAACCACTTGAGCGCGGGGGAGGCATGGACCGCCATGACCACGGGCCCGTCCGGCCCCTCCTGCATGTCCACCGCCGCGACGCCCAGATCGAGCACCGACGCCGCCTCGATCGCGGCAGCAGCCCGAGACGGAGTGACCTTCTCGACGGCGGCATTGGCCGGCAGGTGGGGATCGGGCCGGAAGACGCCCATCAGCGACGGCCGGCGCAGGCAAGCCACGACCCGCCCGCCGATGACCAGGGCCCGGATATCACCCTGCTCGGCCCCGGGTAGGACGTGCTGCAGCAGGATGTTCTGGCCCAGCTCCCAGAGTGTCTCGAGAGTGGATTCGGCCGCGTGCAGCGAGTCGGCGAGGATCGCGCCCACCGCCAGGTTCCCGCGGAGCAGCTTGAGCAGGACGGGAGGACCGCCGACCAGGTCGACCGCCTCTCTCAGCCTCTTCGGCGAGCGCACCATCACGGAGTTGACCACCTTCACCCCCGAGGAGGCCAGCAACTGCAGGGAACGCATGCTGTCGAGCGTTCGGGCGATGGCGGCCGACGAGTTGACCGCCCGGACGCCCATCATCTCGAACTGCTCGATCACGGCGAGGCCACAGTCGGCCATCGAGGTGGAGACCCTGGACAGCAGGAGGTCGGGCGGCTCGAGCCGCTCGCCGTCCAGGTGGAGTTCGTGGCCCTCCGTGGTCATCAGCAGCGTGCACTTGAGCGGATTCAGCACGTGCAGCTCGTGCCCTAGCACCCGCGCAGTCTTGAGGAACCGTCGGGTCGCGTAGGAGTTGCGGCTGCGAGACAGAAGGAAGATCTTCAAGGGGGGCCACTCCAGCCCGCAGACGATAGCACGCTCGATCGGCGAGGGCATCAAGATTCCGGAAAGGCAGGCTCGATTGACTTCCGATGTGACCCAGGCTACATTCCGACCCATCCGTGTCCGGGGCCTTCCGGGAGGACACGGCTCGCCTCGAGGGAGGGCAGAGCACGAATGCTGACGTGGAAGAGGATGCAATACGCGCCGAAGAGCGAGCTGCAGCAACTGCGCGACGAGAAGCTGCACGACTTCGTCAATAACCAGCTCTACCCCTTCAGCACCTACTACCGGAAGCTCTTCCAGCAGCACAAGCTCGACCCGCGCAAGCTCAGGACCGCCGCGGATCTGCGCCACGTCCCGTTTTCCAGCAAGACGGACATGATGGCCTCCGACGCCAACCCGCAGAAGTCGCTCGAGTTCGTCCTGAAGCCCGACAAGCAGCTCATCAACGCCCACTGGCCGCTCGGCCGGAAGCTGGGTTTGCTCTACGACAAGATCCTGTACGGCGAGGAGTTCCTCGAGGAGCGGCTGGGGCTAGAGTATCAACCGATCTTCCTCACCGCGACGACCGGCCGCACCTATCAGCCCGTCTCATTTCTCTATACCAACCACGACATCGAGAACCTCAAGAAATGCGGCAGCCGCCTGCTGGGCATCCATGGTGTCAAGCCGCGCGCGCGCTGCGTGAGCCTGTTTCCGTAGGCGCCCGACCGGGCGTTCTGGGCCGTCAGCGTCGGCGCGGCCATGGAGCGGGCGAATGGATGACTGGCGCCCGCTCAGTTGGCC
>CAZSVK010000233.1:5153-7769 GCA_964610245.1 uncultured bacterium | reverse complement strand
ATATCGTGCGCTTCGTGGACCGCTACGGGCGCGCCTAGAACGGAACTGATGCTGCGCTCCATCTGGCTTTATCGCGGATTCATCGCCGGCAGCGTGAAGCGGGAAATCCAGGCGCGCTATCTCGGCTCCCTGCTCGGCATCTACCTGGGCGTCTATGGGGTCAAGCCGGGCTCCCGGTGCGTGAGCCTGTTTCCGTATGCGCCCCACCTGGCGTTCTGGGCCGTCTGCTTCGGCGCGATGGCAGCGGGGATCCTGGCGGTCTCCACCGGAGGCGGCAAGGTCATGGGCACTGCCGGGAACATCGGCTTCATCGAGCGCCTCAAACCCTACCTGATCGCGGGAATTCCGGGCTACATGTACCATCTGCTGAGGACCGCGCAGGCCCAGGGGGCCGACATGAGTTCGGTGAAGCTCGTCGCGCTGGGCGCCGAGAAGGTGCCCTCGGGCCTCAAGGAACGCATGTACGAGCTGCTCACCTCGATGGGCGCCAAGGGGCCGACGATCTTCGGCACCTACGGCTTCACCGAGGCGAAGATGGCCTGGGGCGAGTGCCCCACCAAGCTGGGCGTCACCAGCGGCTATCACGTCTACCCGGACATCGAGATCTTCGAGATCGTCGATCCCGAGAGCGGAGAGCCGGTGGGCGAGGGGGAGGGCGGCGAGATCGTCTACAGCTCGATCGATGCTCGCGGCAGCGTGGTCTTCCGCTACCGCACGGGCGACTTCGCCCGCGGCGGCATGACCTGGGAGCCGTGTCCGCACTGCGGCCGCACCGTCCCTCGGGTCTCGAGCGACATCACGCGCGTGTCCAACGTCAAGAGCATGCAGTTCTCGAAGATCAAGGGCACGCTGGTGAACCTCAACAACCTGTCGTTCCTGCTCTCGGATCTGCGGGAGATCGAGGAGTGGCAGGTCGAGATCCGCAAGAAGGACGACGACCCGCTCGAGATGGATATCCTGGTTCTCTACGTGGCGTTGAAGCCGGGGGTCGACCAGAAAGCGGTCGAGACCAAGCGCTCGGAGGCGATCGTTCGGGAGATCGAGGGCAGCGCGAACGCGATCCGGTTCTGCCCCCTCGACGAGGTCCTTCGCCGGCTCGGGATGGAGACCGAACTCAAAGAGAAGCGGATCGTCGACGCCCGGCCGAAGTAGGGCCCGGTACAAGCCACGCCTGGCGCCTCGAACTCGAGTCGCCAGGCGGAGGCTTCGCCCCCGAACCCCCTCAGGGCTTGACGCCGGTCAGCTCGCAGAGGGCCCCGGCGTCCATGCGCAGGATGTCGATCGCGAGGTCGAGGTTGAAGATCTCGAAGACATCGCGCGGCGAGTGCTCCTGCCCGTTGTCGTCATACTCGAACTCGATCGTCAAGGTCGCCGGGATGTTCCGATCGAGGAACGGGATGTGGTCGCTGCCCCAGGCATTGTCGGTGCGGTTGACCTCGAGGTCAGGCGCGAAAGCGGCGGCATGGGCCTGCAGCCGGTCGGAGAAGTTGTGCGAGACGGCCTTGCCTTCGAGCATGACCTGCAGCGGCGCCGACTTGTCGAAGGCGATCATGTCCAGGTTCAACATCGCCTTGACCTTGCCCAGCTCTCCGTTCTTCTTCAGCAGCTCGACGTAGGCCTTGCTGCCGTAGAGGCCCTGCTCCTCGCCCGAGAAGAGGACGAAGCGGACGGTGGCCTCGGGATGCGTGCCGGCCAGGACATGCGCCAGCTCCAGCACCCCGGCCGAACCGGAGGCGTTGTCGTCGGCGCCGGGGGCGTTCGTGTCGTTGTCGTAGGCGATGCTGTCCATGTGCCCGCCGACCACGAAGATGTCGTCGGGCCGCGTCGAGCCGGTGAGCTCGGCCACGACGTTGGGCAACTTGCGGGAACCGTAGGTGTCGATGCGGGCTTCGAGGCCGAGCGCCTTGAACGCCTCCATGCCCCACTTGGCCACCTGGTGGATGTTCGGGGAGTAGGAATAGCGCGTCTTGAAATCGATGAGACGCTTGAGGTTGGCGGTGTAGCGCTCCCGGTCGACGCGGTCGACCAGCGGCTTCAGCGCGGGATCGGCCGGAGCAACCGCCGCCAGGTGGGCGGCGCTGCGGAACAGGACCTGGCGGCCGGCAAGGGGCACCGCTGCGAAGTTGTGGTCTTCCTCCGCGCGGATGCGGTTGAGACCTGGGGCAGTCGCCTCGACGATGAAGTAACGGCCCACATGGGCGACCACCGACGCATTGCCGTCGATGAACTGGAGAGCGCCGCCGTACTTGGAGAGCAGCACCGTCAGACCCTGCAGCCCGGTGCGGCCCTCGAGGCGCGCGGCCGTGACCGGCAGGCCGGAGAACGGAGGTTGGGTGGCGGTCTCGGCGACGACGAGCAGCGTGTTGCCCATCTCCGCGAAGTCGAGCACGCCCGGATGGGACTCGAGCCGCTGGAGTTCAGCCAGGCCGAGCTTCGAGGTGTCGAGCGACCAGACGCCCGTCTCGACTGCAAGAGCCGAGACCAGAGGCAAGGACATTGCAACCAGGGAAACGAGCGCCAGGTGCCGGAAAGAAGCCATCGAGATCCTCCACTGGGGTCGAGAGACGCGCAATTATAATGGCCAAGCGGGGGATCGCCTAGTCCGACAGCAGCGAA
>CAZSVK010000233.1:0-5053 GCA_964610245.1 uncultured bacterium | reverse complement strand
GCAGCGAAAAGGGCGCGTCGCGAGGGCCCTACCGGAGCCACTGGCCCAGGTAGAACTTCGTGCGGAAGAGACCCTTCATCATGGCCAGCCGGGCATGGCCCCAGCGATATCGGAGGGGATCGTCGACGAAGTAGCGGCCCTCGTCGGGCAGCAGCACCAGGCTGACGTTCACGTTGGGCGCGATGCCGATCGGCAGGCCATGCTGCATGCAGGCCTCGTAGAGCCGGCGGAAGACCGGGACCATCTCGTCGGTCTTCGGCGGAGGGACGGCGGCGCAGTCGGTTCCCACGAGCGGCCGGAAGATGCAGACGGTCGGGATCGAGCCCCGTTCGGTCAGCCAGTCGATCGCGGCGATGCTGCTCTCAGGGCTCTCGAGACCGGCGACGATCTCGCCGTTGGTGGTGTCGAAGATGGGGACACAGGTCTCGATCGCATCCAGATATCGCTTCAGGCCGTGCGAGCGGGCCTTCCCCGGGCAGACCTCGGCGAACCGGACCGGATCGAACAGCTCGAAACAGAAGCTGACGCGGTTCACGCCGAGGGCTCGCCACTCGTGGTAGCGCGCGAAATCGCCCTCCGGCGGGCACTGGACGCCGATGAGCAGTCCGGTCTCTTCCTTGACCGCCTTCACGAACGGCCCGATGACCTGCAGGTAGTTGTCGCCCACCAGGTAGCCCGTGTTGAAGTCGACGTAGGTGATGTGGGATTCCTCGCGAGCGGCGCGCACCACGTCGAGCACTTCCTCCACACGTTTCTCGAGAGCGTCGTCCTTGCCGATGTTGAGGCCCGTCGAGCAGAAGCGGCAGTTCAAGCGCTCCGGCTTCTCGCGCCAGAAGTCGCACGAGCGTCCGAGGTAGATGCCGAGGTAAGTGCCCTGCAGCGAGCCGATGCTGGTCATCGGCTTGCCGGTCGAGGTCTTGCGCCCGTACCATGACGGCGCAGGAGAGAGCTGCACCGAGGTGACCAGCCGCTCGTCGAGGTAGATCGAGTACTGGCCGTTCTCGTAGTGGAGCGAGTAGGGGGAAGAGCCGGCGAACCCCTCGAGCACGGGGACGTTGGTCCACAGGTTGTCCGGCAGGATCAGCTCGACGCCGCTGCCGAGGCCCGCTCGGGTCCGTAGCAATTGCCGTCCTCCGGCGCTCAGATCGCACGACGGGTCGAGCCGGATTCCCTTGCAATAGAGATCCAACTTCAGCAGACCCGGATTACGCCTGACGTCCCAGTCCATTTGTTCCTTGCGGCTCGACTACAGATAATACGCCAGAGCGAATCCGGCCTGGCAGGTCATCATCATCCAGTACATGTGCGTCCATGAGGGATGGTTCTCGGTCGCCGCCAGTTCCTCGGGAACGCGGAGCATGAGACTGGCCACGTAGACGCCCCAGGCCGAGAGCCCGAGGCCGAGGAGATCGAGCAACACCGGATTCCCCGTGAGGATGCCCAGGTGGACCCCCAGGGGGATGAGCAGGAAGGGCCAGACGAAGAATGGCGCGACGAGCCTGGCCGCGGTCCGCGGGCCGAACCTGACGGGCAGCGTCATGCAGCCGTGCGCCCGATCGCCCCGGACATCGGAAAAATCCTTGGTCGAGGTCGCGCCGAGAAGAAACGAACCGAAGACCAGGCCGATGTACCAGGGTTCAGGTGTCAGCGCGGGCCGGATGGTGGCCCAACCGGCCACCTTGAGCAGGACGCCCCTGGGGATTGCGATGGTGAGATTGGCCAGGAACGTGAACCTCTTCGTCCGGAACGGGGGCGCGGAATAGATGACGGTGGCGACCGCTGCCAGGGCGGAAAGCGCGAAGAACTGGCCCCCGATGACGCCGGCAAGGGCCATCGAGCCGGCGTATCCGCTCAGGGCGATCGTCCAGGCCCGGCCAAGTCCGAGCGCTCCGCTGGGCAGGAGTCGCTCGGGCTTGTTCACGCGGTCGATCTCGAGATCGAAGATCTGGTTGAGGGCGTTGGAGGCGCCGTTGAGGAGGCTGCCGACGACCGCCCCGGCCAGGGCCAGCCACAGCAACTCGGTGCGCCACACCATGCGAGGCTGGGCCCCGTAGGCGGTCACCGCCCCGCTCAGCATGCCCAGGGCCGGAGGCAACAGTGTGAAGGGACGCAGGAACCGCCACCAGGCGGCAGCGCCAGAGCCGGAGGCGCGAGCGGTTTCGGAGGGGAAAGTCATGGACGGCAGGCGAGAAGGCGCGCCGGCAGCCCAAGACGGGCTGGGTGCTCTCGCGGGCCTTCGGGCTACAGTCTACAGCCTATCGCCGGCTTTGACATCGGCCGGGCGAGGACCTATTGAGTCCGGTCAGGAGGTCACGCATGCCCGAGCCGGCCTGCTATCTGTGCGGACGCCGCACGCGGAAATTCCTGTCGCGATTCGCCCTCCAGGAGGCCTATATCTGCCAGCTCTGCGAGAACGGCCTGGGGTGCCGGAGGCAGGCGCAGGAAGCCGAGGACTCCCCGGAGTACCAGTTCTCGAGAAGAGAGATGGCCGGAGTGCCGCATCGGCGGAGAGACCGGCTGCTGCTCTACTCTCACGAAGCGCTTCTCGAGCAACTGGAGGCTCGTATCCACGCGGCCGAAGAAGGCTTCTCTTGAGAAGGCTGGCCGGGAAAAGCAAGAGGCCCCGCCGACGGGGCCTCGCAAGTCTCGATGGGGGCCAGGGTGTTCAGCGCAGCAGCTTGGACCAGACCTCGACCAGGTGGCCCCGGATCTCCATATCTTGGGGCAGCCGGTTGTGGGCTCGCTCGACGAATTCCTCGGCGCGAGAGTAGTCGCCCTGCTTGTAGAAGATCCAGCCCTTGGTGTCGAGGAAGCAGGCATTGTCGGGCTCGTCGGCCAGGGCTTCGTCGACCAGCTTCATGGCCTCGTCGAGCTTGGTGCCCTGCTCGGCATAGAGATAGGCCAGGTTGTTCTTCGGGGTGGCGAGGGCAGGGTCGGCTTCGACCGCCTGGGCAAAGGCGTCGCGCGCCAGGTCGCGTTCGCCCCGCTCGTACGCAATCTCGCCGAGGTGGCTGTAGTAGCTGCCGGCCATCCCGGCGTCGAGGCGCACGGCCTTGCGGAACTGGGCGAGTGCCAGGGAGTAGTCACCCTTCCGCTGGTAGGCCACGCCGAGATTGCAGTAGGCCTCGGTCATGGCCGGATCGATGGCGAGGGCCTTGCGGTAGAGGCTGATGGCCCGGTTGTCGTCACCCTTGCGGAAGTAGAGGTTGGCCATGTTGAAGTAGCCGTACGAGAACTTGGGGTCGATGTCGACGACCTTCTCGTAGCAGGCGATGGCCAGGTCGTACTCGCCGGCGCGGGCGTAGGTGTTGCCCAGGTTGCCGTAGGTCACCAGGCTGCGGGGGCCGCCGTAGTAAACGACCCGGTGATCGGTTGCTCCTCGGTTGCTGATGGAGACCCGGGCGGTCTGGGCACGGTCGGCGCGCTGCGACGGGAGGAACACGGCCAGCGCGGCGCTGATGAAAGCGAGCATGCAGACGCCCGAGACGGCGCGAGCCCAGCGGGGAGCCGAGCGGGCCGAGGCCAGGGCCGCGGCGGGGAGGCCGGGCTTGCAGGCGTGGAACGCGCAGCCACCGTTGTATTCCCAGCAGTCTCGGTGGTGAGCGGTGAGGCAGTTGCTGCAGGTGGTGAAATCGCCTCTGAGCGAATCGCCACAGACGGCGCAGTGCGCCGCGGGGCCGGACGGGTTGGCAAAGGGGTTCTGTTTCATCGGCTCATCTCCCACCAACTGATACGACCAGGCGTCTGAAATGGTTCCCGGCGCGAGTACGAACCCGGTGTCGCAGAAGGTACTGTCAGAGAGCGCACATTGGCCACGCGCCCTGCCGCGCGCCGGCGGGCGAAAGAGAAACCCGCCCGCGTTTCCGCGGACGGGTCCGTTACCCCAGGGTAAGCGGGAGATCAGGTGCCGGAGGGGGCAGCGGCGCCAGCCGCATCCTGGATAGCCCCGTGGGTCTTGCACTTGATTCCGTTGCCGTCCTTGATGAACTCATAGTTCCCGAAAGTGCCCTGGCCCGAGCCCGGGTCGTCGACCAGCGACTGCAGATAGCCGCCCGTCACGAGCTTGCCACCGACCTCGGCGGTCAGTTCGGCGATCTTGGTGTTGTTGTCGAGATTGTACATCTCGAGCGCACCGGCGATGGTCTTCTGGTTGGCGTAGCAGGCGCGAGTGTTGGCGCGCTCACGAGCCGCCCGGAAGTTGGGGACCGCGATGGCCGCGAGGACTCCGATGATTGCGATAACGATCATGAGTTCGATGAGGGTGAAGCCCTTGCGTCCGGCGTTCCTGTGCATTGCTCTCAACATGTTGTCACCTCCTTCCTTCAGAGAGTTTTGACAGATTGGATTCCTTCTTGATCTTACCGGAGGCCTTCGTCCACTGCAACCCTCCGGTTCGTTTCCGTCTTCGCATCCTACGACGAACAGCGGATGAGCCGGTTCAATACTTTTCGAACTTTCTTCCGGCCCTCGAGTTTCCGCTCTCTCAGCCGACGTTGTTCACCAGCTTGAGCATCGGCATGAACACGGCCAGCACGATGCCGCCGATCACCAGGCCCATGAACACGATCACGATCGGCTCGATGATCGACGTGAGGCCCTTGACCGCGACGTCGACCTCGGTGTCGTAGAACTCGGCGATCTTCATCAACATCTTGTCGAGTTCGCCGGTCTCCTCACCGACGGCGATCATCTGGACCACCATCGGAGGGAACACGCCGGAGGTCTTGAGCGGGTCGGCGATGCTCTCGCCTTCGCGGATGCTCGCCCGGGTCTTGTCGACCGCTTCCTTGATGACGATGTTGCCGGCGGTGGCGGCCGTGACCTCGAGCGCCTGCAAGATGGGCACACCCGAGCTGATCATCGTGCCCAGGGTTCGCGTGAAGCGGGCCACGGCCACCTTGCGCATCAGGATGCCGATGGCAGGCACTCGCAGGATGTTGGTGTCGAAGACCCGCTGTCCCTGGCTCGACTTGAAGAACTGCACGATGGCGAACGGCACCAGCGCCAGGCTGGGGATGATGACGATCCACCAGTCCTGCATCGTGTCGGAGAG
>CAZSVK010000232.1:0-9555 GCA_964610245.1 uncultured bacterium | reverse complement strand
ATCTGGCGAGTGCGTTCGGCGGCCAACCTCTCGTGCTCGGAGCCAGGCTCGACCCGGCGACCAGCCGGGCGGCTTTGCGGCCTCTCGCAGGCCCCGCGGTCCCGGCCCCGCACGTGGTGAAGCCCGGCGAGGGCCTGATCGTCTTCCGCGCCTCTCCGGCGGGAGCCGGCACGACGCTCACCCGCCTGGCCTGGCCCGCGGGCCAGTGGGAGCAGTGGCGCGGGCCGGGCCGGGAGCTGGTGGGCTATCCCACAGCCGCCCTGGCGACACCCGAGACCGCCCAGGAGCTGCTGGCCCGGCTCGGCGCAGCGGGACGCTTCGCCGCGCGTGGAATCCCCTCCCCCGCGGGTCTGCGGTTCGAGGTCTTCCTGCCCGGGAGCGGCAGCCGGGCCTGGCCAATCGAGCCCGGCGCGGCCTATCTCGTCTCGGTCTCGGCGCGCACCCGCTTGCTGCTGCCCTCCGGCCCTTGACCGGCTCCGGGGCGGACAAGGGAGTCAAACACTCCACTGCGTCCGCTGTTCGCGGACCGCCCGGGCGATCGAGGCTGATTCACCCCGTTCGGCAGCCGGTTTTTCCCTGGCTCGGGTAGTTCTCCCCTCCTCGCGTTCCCCGAATTCCCGTCCGCGTCACCTATCCGGCCCGTCAGCCGCCAGCGGCACTCTCGATGGCTCTCGACTTGCATGCCCCTCCAAACGTCACAGTTCCGGGCTGAATCGCAGGAGGGGTGCCATGGCTCTGCTCACGCGCATCTGGAATCTCATCCGGGCGGCGGTCTCGTCGTGGGTGGATCGGATGGAAGATCCGTCAGCCAACTTCGATCTCCGCCTTCACGAGCTGGACGATCGCTACCGTCAGGCCCGCGAGAAGGTGGTGCTGGCGCTGGCCACCAGGAAGCGCCTGGAGCGCTCGGTGGCGGCGGCCACGGAGGAGGCACGGCTGAACCGGGACCTGGCCTCCGCAGCTGTCAAGAAGGGCCAGGCGGCCGCGGCCAGGCTCGCGCTCGAACGCTGCCGCAGGGCATCGGCCAAGGCCGACTCCGACGGGCGCGCGCTCGAATCGGTGGCAGGCGACGTGAAGACGCTCCAGACGGCGCTGGGCCGGATGGAGGAACGCCTGCTCTCGGCCGGCCGCCGGCGAGACGAACTGGGCGGCATGCTGCAGGTGGGAGAGGCCAAGATGTCGATGGCCGGGCTCTCCGAGGGGCTGGCCGACCTCGAGGAACAGCGGTCCGGCTCCGCGGAACGCCAGCTCTCCGACCACGTCGAGCGCCTCAACGCCGAGGGCGAGGTGAGGCTTGAGCTGACGAGCGGCGCCTCGGAACTGGAGGAGCTGGCTCGAGAGCTGGCCCTCTCGGACGCCCGGCTCGCCCGGCTACCGGCCGGCCGCCAGGGAGGCGAGTGAGATGCCGGCTACGCCATGCGCTGTCTGCCGGGGCCCGACCGAGACCGGCGTTCGCGGGACTGACGGGGTCGTCTGCCCGAGGTGCGCGGTGCAGGCCCAGGGCGGCGCTCTCGGCCGCGCCGAACCCTGTCACCTGCGAACGGTGGGAGGCGCCGGACGCGACACCGAGGAGCAGTACGCGCTGCGGAAGAACGCGGCCGCCATCGTCGAGGCGAGGGAGGAGTTCCACTCCAAGACCGACACCGCTAACTCCATCGTTCAGTGGATTCACTTCCAGCTCGTGCTGCTCCTGGCCCTGGTTCCACCGGCCATCTTCTACGTGCGATGGCAAGGCTGGCGGGTCTTCGCCTACATCCTGGCGGGCGGTCTGCTCTGGTCGCTGGGCGGGCGGCTGCTGGCCCTGTTCCAGGCGCTCTCGGACCGGCGCAGGCTCGTGATCCGCGAACTCGAGAGCGAGGGCGCCTACCGGCGCTACCGCTGTCTGCGCGAGGATGCGCGCCGCCTCGACCCCTCGAAGCAGGGGCTGCTCAAGAACCACATCCTCCCGAAGCTGAAGGCGATGATGGAGGAGAAGCTGCCCTACCTGATGCAGCGGCGCTTCGAGTTCGCCTCGTTCCTGCGAGCCTATCGCCTCTCGGATCTGGAGAGCGAGGTGGAATCGCTGGCCCGGCGCCTCGACGCGGAGACCGACGCGGAGATGCGGGAGGCGCTGCAGAAGCGGTTGGCCCTGGCCCGCGCGCGGCTCAGCCATTTCGGCGTTCTCGAGAAGCGGCTGAGGCTCTACCAGATCCACCTGGAGAACCTCGAATCCCACATGGAGAATCTGGTGGCCCGCGTGGTGATGCTCGATCCGAACGAGGATTCGCGCCGCGCCTCCGAGCAGATCATGCACGGGGTCACCGAGGAGCTGGAGGTCCTCGAGGAGGCCTACCGCGAGGTCTCGCTGCACGCGTGAGCAGCGGCTCGGGCTTGCCGGCGGCGGCGGGGCCTTCAGACCGAACGGGGGTCGGCAGCTCGCCAGGGGCAAGCCCAATCTTGGAGCCGGGGTTTTCCAACCCCGGGCCCCCCGCCCTCGCCTGCGGCTCGGGCTTGCCGGGAGTGGTATAACGAAGGCACGACCCGCCGCGCGGCGGCCGGAGACCGACGTCACGTCCTCGATGCTCCCAACGGCCGCGCCCGCCAGGAGGTGATCCGGAGATGCTCGGATTCCGGTACATGAAGGCGCCGCCCACCCGGCACGTCTTTCACTACGTCAACGGCGCCCTGAAACGCGAGGGTGCGGGTCTCTCGTTCTACTACTTCGCCCCCTGGTCGACCCTCGTTTCGGTCCCGGTCGGCAGCGCCGACGTCCCGTTCGTCTACAACGAGACGACCGCCGACTTCCAGGCGGTGACCATCCAGGGCCAGATGAGCTACCGCGTCACCGATCCGCGCAAGCTGGCCGGCCTTCTCGACTTCTCCGTCGGCTGCGCGAACGAGTATCTCTCCGAGGATCCGCAGATCCTGGCCCAACGCCTGGTGCACGCGGCGCAGATCTTGACGCGCACCGTGACGCAGCGGATGGCGTTGGCCCAGGTCCTGGTCAGCACCGACCTCCTGGTGGCGGAGGTGTTCGCCGGGCTTCGCCAGGCCGAGGCTGTGACCCGGATGGGCGTCGAGGTCCTCGGCTTGAGCGTGCTGGGCATCCGGCCCACGCCCGAGATGGCACGGGCGCTCGAGGCCGGAACGCGCGAGGGGCTGCAGCGACAGGCCGACGAGGCGATCTACTCGAGGCGTAACGCCGCCGTCGAGCAGGAGCGCCGCATCAAGGAGAACGAACTGCAGACCGAGCTTGCCGTCGAGGAGAAACGCCGCCAGATCCGCGAGGCCCAGATGAACGCCGATATCGCCGTCGAGCAGCAGCGCTCCCAGCTCATCGACTGCAGGGTCGCCAACGACTGCAAGGACGCCGACTGCAAGGGCTACGCGCTTCGCGCCACGCTCGAGCCGCTCAAGACGGTCGACTGGCGCACGCTGATGGCCCTCTGGTCGGGCAAGGTCGACTCCGGACTCGTCATCGCCCAGGCCTTCCAGGAGCTGGCCCAGAACGCCCAGAAGATCGGCGAGATGAACATCACTCCGGAGTTACTCACCTCGCTCGTCCGCAACAACCAGAAGGGCTGACGTGGCCTTCGAGAAGCTGGTCGTGGTGACGCGCCGCACACGGCTGGCCGAGCTGATCGAGCGTTTCAACAGCCGCTCGCAGGCGCGCTTCTACCTGGAGCGGGCCGGCTGCGATTTCGCCGACTACGAGAAGGAAGACGCGGTCTACCGCCGGGCGCTGGAGCGCCTGCGCCGTGACCTGGAGCTGGGCCTGAAGCTGCAGTTCGTCGACCGCGGCTACGTGCCGACCTTCCTCTTCACCGACAAGGACCTGATCGTCACCGCCGGCCAGGACGGCCTGGTCGCCAACACCGCGAAGTACGTCGGCAGTCAGCCGATCGTCGCCATCAACCCCGACCCCGAGCGCTTCGACGGCCTCCTGATGCGCCACTCACTCGATGGCGCCCGGCTGAGCGTCGAACGCGTCCTCTGGGGCCGGCACCGCCTGCTACCCGTGACCCTCGCCGAGGCCCGCCTGGGCGACGGTCAGAGCCTCCTGGCGTTCAACGACCTCTTCGTCGGAGCAGCCAGCCACGTCAGCGCCCGCTACCGCATCTCGCTCGGGCAGGCGGCCGAGCCGCACTCGTCCAGCGGCGTCATCGTCTCGACCGGCGCGGGCTCCACCGGCTGGCTATCGTCGATGTTCAACATGGCCTCGGGGGTGCTCGCCTTTCGAGGCGGCAAACCGGTCGAACCGCTGCGGCTCGACTGGTCCGATCCGCGCCTGGCGTTCGTCGTGCGAGAGCCCTTCGCCAGCCGCACCTCCGCCTGCTCGCTCGTCGCCGGCCTGGTCGAGCCCGGTCAGGAACTCCGCTTCGAATCGCTGATGCCCTCGGGCGGCGTCATCTTCAGCGACGGAGTGGAGAGCGACTTTCTCGCGTTCAACTCGGGCGCCGTCGCCCGCGTGGCCCCGGCCGAGCGCAAGGCCCAGCTCGTGGTCTGAGCCCGGTGACGGGTCAGGAGAGTGACGGAGTGCCGTCTCCGCCGGGAACACAAAGGGGCCGACAAGGGTTGCAGAGACAATTCATGATGTAGTCCCTGCAGCATTCGGCCCCGAGGCGATCATAGCACGACCCGTTCGATCTCCCCGACCCAGTGGCCGGGGTCGAGCGAGCCGGCGGCGAAGGCGCCGAGCAACTCGAACACCCGATCGCTGAACCCTCCGATGTTGAGGATGTCCGGCCGATCTGGGAGCTGCGTGGTCACGTAGGGCTGCAGGTCGAGGCAGGCCAGGCGCGCCGCCGGATTGCGCTCGCGAAAGACCGCCCATTCGTGCAAAGACTCGGTGGCCCGGCCCCGAGCGCCGTCCATCCAGGATTGGTTGTCGCTGACGAAGATCACCAGGTCGCCCGGTGCGCCGGCGGCATTGAGATGCCGGAGAGGCAGGCTGCAGCAGGTGCCTCCCCCGCCGAGGGCGGCCAGCTTCTGGGCGTTGGCCACGACGCTGTCGCGGGGGTCCAGCTCGATCGGCTTCAGCTCGTCGGAGAACGGCAGCACCCGGACCTGCCGCGACCGGCGCAGCAGGGCGGCCGCAAGCAGCGCGGCCACGTCGATGCAGCGGACGACGGTGGTGGCGCCCCGGCGGTAGCCCGAGGCCGGTGCGGACATCGAACTCGACACGTCGATCAGCACGTGGACCTGCCCCTCGACCGCGGGTACGGCATCGAGCGTCAGCTCCAGCGCGTCCTGGAGCGCCTGACGCACCTCCACCGGCACGTCGCCGTTGACGCGGGAACTCGCCACCATCAACTGATAGGGGAAGACGCGGGCGCCGGCCACCTCTCCAGGGTCGCGCAGCCGAGCCGCGATCGTCTCGGTCAGGCCGGGCCGCTGGAAGACCCCGTGACGCGCGAAGGTGTTGAGGTTCATCCGCGTCATCTGCCAGCCGGCGCTCGCGGCGATGCCGGCCCAGTGCTCGTCCGTGAGAGGCAGGGCGGTCAGCATCTGGAACGGGACGTCGGGCATCGGGGCCTGCAGGGTCTTCTTGAACTGCCCGAACTGCTGGACGAGCGCCGGCAAGCGAGCCGCGTCATGCGGCCGGTGCAGCAGATAGCCGTACAGCGCCTCGCGCGAGGGCGTGGCCGGGCGCGGATGCACCATCCGCAGGAGATCGGCCAGCGAGGGCGAGGCCCCCACCGCGGCGCGGAAGACCGCGTCATCGTCGCGCGAGTCGAGCCAGCGGCGCACGAGATTGCGAGGACGCGTGCCCAACGACTTGCGGCCGGTGGTGCCCGAGCGCAGGATCTGGACGAAGCTGCGCAACATCCTCGCGTCATCGATGACGCGGTCGAAGATCGCCTCGAGCAGCTCCGGGGCGCGCGTCGCAAGGATGGCCGCGAGCAGCGCCGGCATGTCCTTCATGTGGCCGCGCCGGCGGCAGAAGAGCGCCGTGCGGGCCACGAACTCGGGCTCGAGCGTCTCGCAGAGTGCGAGCACCGCCGAGAGCTGCTCGGACTCGCTGGCATACCAGGTCGAGTTCAGGCAGCCCGTGGCGGCGAGCTGCGCGAGCGCCTGCCGCGGGGGCAGCGTGTAGGCCCGCCCGCCCGCCTCGTTGAGAGCGTCGGTCTCGGGAGGCAGCGATCCGGGCGAGGAGGCGAAGAGCGACTTGTTGGCCATCGGAATTCCTGCCGGCGAGTATACAGCCCGGCCTTCTCCGGCTGCGAGGCGCCGGTCTCGGCAAGTCACCGCGTCGGGAACGTCGGCGTTATGGGTTGCGGCACCACCAGCAGGTAACCGCGGCCGGCGTCGAGAGGGAAGGGCGGAGTGAGGCCCCGGAGGTAGGGCACCACCCGTCCGCCGGGCTCGAACCCGGCGACGAAGCTGGCGTCGGTGAGCGAGCGCAGCAGCTCGGCATCGGCCGTCTCCGGCAGCATCGCGGGACAGCTCATCAGGTTCAGCCCTTTCGAAAGCGCCCGCGAGCGGCGGGCCGCGGACCACTCGGGCCCCTCCGGCACCAGCGTCGAGGGCCGCTCCCAGGCAGGCCATCGCAGGAGGTAGCCATGCGCGCCGTCCAGCTCGAAGCTGGCCCCGACCAGGTTGGAGAGCTGCACCTCGAACCGCCCGCCTGGCACCGCCCGCGCCACGAAGCTCGCCCCCGTCTCGCGCAGGAGGTCCTCGGAACGATAGGTCTCGCCTCCGGTCGCGGGGTCGTACAGGAGGCCGATGCAGTTGAGCCCCGGGGCCAGCTCGACCGCCCCGTCCGGTAGGGCGTCCACGGCGCCGGCGACCGGCTCGCTGCGGTCGTCCCCGTTGTCGACGTAGAGCCGGAAGACGTAGCGATGCGGGTTGCGATCGGTCAGCAGCGGCACGACGAAGCTCGCGATCGCGCTGGCAGGGTTGGAGAGCACCACGCCGGGGCCGGCAACCTGCTCCCACCGGAAGAGCAGCGGGCGCGGCGGCTCGTTGAGGTCGCGCGAGCCGCGGCCATCCAGCGCAACCACCGTGCGCGGCTTGACCGACGGAAGGATGGTCACCTTGGACCGCGAATCGAACCGCGCCTTCGACCTCCCGCGCTGCACGACGTCGAAGACCGCCTCCGGGACGCGCGTCCTCGGACTGTCGACGATCACGCGGACCCGACGTTCCACCGCCACGCCGGTCGCGTTTCCCGCGGCATCGAACTGGCTGGCCTGCGCCACGAAGAGGTGTACCCTCGAGGTCGTGGGCTCGAACGCCACGGCGCTCGCCGCCCCCGGCAGACCGGCGGTGGAAAGCAGCACCACACGGGGGCCGTCGGCCTGCCTCCACCTCACCCGAAGGCTTCGACCCTGGGCCGCGCCGTCAGGATCGTTCGCGAACGCCGAGAGCGTCACCCTCTCCAGCGTGTTCACCCGCCGCGGCCGCGGCTGGGCCAGGAGGTCGCCGTCCGCGAAGTCCTCGCCGGTGATCGGCGCCGACGGCGGACCCGACGCCACCACGAGCAGCGAGGGCGGCGCCCCCGCGGCCGGTACGGCGTCCATCTCGAGCGCGTAGGGCTCGCTCGCGCCGCCGCGCGCGTCGGTCACCGTCAGGTCGAACCGGTATCGACCCGGCTCGGGCGGCACGAACCGCGCGCGCCCCGGCGAGACGCTTACCAGTTCGACCGGCCGCCCGGCCGTTTGCACCCAGGCGTAGCTCAGCGGAGGCGGGTCGTCCCGATCCGAGGAGAGAGTGCCGTCGAGTTCCACGAGGTCCGCCCGCGCCCTCGCGGGTAGCTGACCGTCGATCGCCCGGACCACCGCCTCGGCATTCGGCGGCGTGTTGCCCCGGTCGAGCAGGACGCGAATCGCCACCTCGTCTTCCTGGCTCTCGTAGCTGCCATTGTCGACCGTCAGCCCGAACAGGTACTCGCCGCCGGCGGTCGCCGTGAAGGTCGGCACGGGCGACGCGGGGTCGCTCAACGCCGGCACCGGCTGCCCGGCCGGGGACGAGAGTAAACGCCAGTGATAGCCCAGTAACCTGCCTCGCGGATCGGAACCCTCGTGCCCGTCGAGCCGGAAGTACGCTCGCAGGTTGGCCCGTCCATCCGGCCCGGGAGGCAAGGTCGGGTCCGGGATGGTCGCCGCCGGGCGCCCGCCTTCCACTCGCACGCGCGCCGTCTGGCCCACGCCGGCATCGGCCCTCGGCTCCAGGGTGACAGGATCCAGCACCGTCACCGCGGCCACGACGCTCGTCGTGCCCCCCGAGCCGGTCACGGACAGGCGGAACAGGTACTGTCCGGCATCCGGCCGGCGCCCGCCCACAGCCTCCGCCGCCAGCGGCACCGAGAGGAGGGGCGCGGTCGCGTCCGCCTCCGCCAAGCGGGGCGGCACGGAGCTGCCATCGGGCCAGTCCACGAGACTCCAGCCGAAGCGTACCGGCGCCGCCGACGCCGGGTCGAAGCTGCCCGAGCCATCCAGATGCAGAACATCTGTCGTGTCCTCTACGGGCACCCCGCTGCCGGGCACCCGCAGGATCACCTCGGGCCGGACGTCCACTCGCGCCACGGGAAGCGTGCCCCCGATCGTGAAGGACGCCTCCGAGGCGGCCGTGCGCCCCCGGGCATCGGTGACGCGCAGGGTGAAGCGGTAGTCGCCGGGCAGGCCGGCCTCGTAGAACGCGACGGCCGAGGACTGCTCCAGGAGCGCCGCGCCCACCGGGCCGGCCGCCAGGCTCCAGGCGTAGGCCAGGGTCAGCCCCACGCTCGCCGTGGCATCCAGGCGCACCACCTGGGCGCCGCCGCCGGCGCGGCCGAACACCCGGGCCGCCGCCACGGGCGGGCCTGCGTACGGATCCACCACGACGAAGGCCGGGCCCGACGGGCTCGCGCCGCCCGGTCCGAACATGACCACCCGGTAGCTGCCCGGCGGCAGTCCGGCGGGGATCGTGCCCGTGGCGCGCCCGTCCGAGACGACCGCGAAGTTGCCCAGCGCCACCAGTTCGGCGCCTTCGAGCCGGGCCCCCGTGGCCCCGGTGAAGGCGGTCCCGGTCAGGGTGACGGAGGTGGGCCCCGTCCTCGGTGCCGAGACCGGAACGATCGCCGCCGGCAACGGCTGTCCGGGCGCCGCCTCGGCGAGCGAGAGGTCACGGCTTCCGATACCGGCCTCCAGCTCATCCTCGGAGAACGCCAGCGTGAAGGTCCTGGTCGTCAGGCCCGAGGCGGCGACGCTGGCCGTCCAGAGGTCGCTCGCGGCCGCGGCCCCGGAGGCGTCGTCCGCGAACGGGGCCAGGAACGACCCGTACTCGACCTCGCACGGCGTGAGGCACACCCGGCGGGCGCCCGTCCGGGGATTTGCCAACGTCACGGTTGCCCGATCCACCGACCGCCCCTGCGCGTCGACCACGCGGCCCTTCAGCACGAACCGGGGAGTTCGCAGCGGAAGGTCCGCCAGTAGGTCCTGGCTGAACGTGCCGGTACGGACCGTCTCGTCGGAGATGGGAAAGCTGCCGGGCGACAGACCCCGCGAGAGTCCCAGCCAGTTCACCTCCGAGAAGGAGAGCACGTACCCGGTCCGGATCGCGTAGTCCTCGGGCCAGGCCAGCGCCGCCGAGAAG
>CAZSVK010000231.1:0-9580 GCA_964610245.1 uncultured bacterium | reverse complement strand
TCTTCGCGGCGATCGCCTCGAACACGTCGCGCACCAACTCATAGGCCTCGCGCCGGCCACCCGGCATCAGGGAGGGGCCGTGACGGGCGCCCTCCTCGCCGCCCGAGACGCCGCAACCCACGAAGTGAATCCCGTCGGGGCGCAGCGCTTCCTCGCGCCGCGCGGTGTCCTTGAACCAGGAGTTGCCGCCGTCGATCACGAGATCGCCGGACTCCAGGAAGGGCTTGAGTGCCTCGAGCGTCGCGTCGACCGCCTGGCCCGCGGTGATCATCAGCATCACCCGGCGAGGCCGCTTCAACGCCCCCGCGAGGTCGCGCAGCGTCGAGACCGCCGTCAGGCGCGCATCCGGATGCGTGCGCACGAGCTTCTCGACCGCCATCGGCTCCCGGTTCCATAACGCCACCGAGAAGCCGTGCTCTTCCACGTTGAGTGCCAGCGCCCGGCCCATCACGCCGGCGCCGACCAGCCCGAAGTCGGACTTCTCGCCCGGAGTCCGCGGATTGCTCATGGAGATCCTCCAGTGGTAGCGGCCGGCGGCCGGCCGGCGCTCAGGTCAGCTTCCGCCAGGCGCGGCCGTCCCGCCGGACCAGTTCGGTCGCGGCTTCCGGGCCCTGGCTGCCCGGAGCGTAGGAGTGGAGCGGGAGACCGGGATCGTCCTCCCAGGCCTCGAGAATGGGAGTCACCAGCTCCCAGGCCTTGCGAGTGGCGTCGGCCCGGGGGAACAGGGTGCCGTCGCCGCGCATGCAGTCGAGCAGGAGCCGCTCGTAGGCCTCCGGGACCGCCTGGCCGAACGCTCTGGCGTAATCGAAGTCCATCGTGACGCCGGAGACCTCGAGGTCTTCTCCGGGGACCTTGGTCATGAAGCGCAGCTGGATGCCCTCCCGGGGCTGCAGGCGCAGGGTGAGGACGTTGGGTTGGAGCACCTGGCAGACATCGTCCCGTCCGAACAGGCACAGGGGGATCGACTGGAAGCAGATGGAGATCTCGGTCAGCCGGGCCGCCAGCGCCTTCCCTGCCCGGACATAGAAGGGCACGCCCTGCCATCGCCAGTTGTCGATCGCGAGCTTCATCGCCACGTAGGTGGGCGTACGCGAGGCCGGATCGACTCCGGGTTCTCCGCGGTAGCCCGCGTACTGGCCCTGCACGACGTCGCGAGAGACGGCGGCCGGCCCCAGCGGCCTGACGGAGCGCAGCAACTCGAGCTTGCGGTCGCGGATGTCGTCGGCCGCGAAGGTCACCGGCGGCTCCATCGCGCAGAGCGAGAGCACCTGCATCAGGTGGTTCTGCACCATGTCGCGCAGGACGCCCGTTCGCTCGTAGAAGCCGCCCCTGCCCTCGATGCCGATCGACTCGGCGGCCGTGAGCTGCACATGGTCGATGTACTTGCGGTTCCAGAGCGGCTCGAAGATGGGATTGCCGAAGCGGAAGACGAGCAGGTTCTGCACCGTCTCCTTGCCCAGGTAGTGGTCCATCCGGTAGAGCTGGGACTCGGCCGCCACCCGCCGGCACAGCCGGTTCAGCTCGCAGGCCGAGGCCAGATCGCGGCCGAACGGCTTCTCGATCGCGACCCGCGTCCAGGGCGGCCCCGGCGGGCCGGGCAGCAGCCCGCCGGCGGCGAGACCTTCCAGCAGCACCGGGAACAGCCCGGAGGGGGTCGACAGGTAGAACAGCCGGTTGCCCCGCGTGGCCGAGCCGACGTCCAGCCCGGCGAGCCGGCGCGCGAGGGCCCGATGGAACTCGGGATCGGCGAAGTCGCCCGCCACATAGTCGAAGCGAGAAGCCAGGGCCGACCAGGCGGCCGGCTCGAGCGGGCGAGCGCGGGAGAACTCGGCGGCGGCCTGCCGCAAGCTGTCGAGCAGCTCGTCGCGGGCAAGCGGCTTGCGCCCGACGCCGAGGATCCGCACGCCGGCGGGCAGCCGGCCCTCGCGCTCGAGGTTGTACAGGCCCGGGACCAGCTTGCGCCTGGCTAGGTCGCCGGTGACGCCTAAGACGACCAGGGCGCAGGGCTCGGGCTCCCTCTCGACCGCGAGCGGCGCTCCCGAGGCTCGCTCGGTCCGGATGTCGATAACGCTGTCGTTCATCCACTCGCCTCCGTGGCCGGTGCGGAACACCGCGCCGCCCGCCCACACCCGCTCGCCCGCTCCCCGTGCTACGCCGTTACTCTCGTACGCAGGGGCTCCGCCCGTGCACCCGCTCGCCCCCGCCAGGGGTTCGCCCGGGTTCACGAAGACTTCAAGAAACCCGAGAGGAAGTTGCCGTCGTCCCTGGAGCGGTGGCTCAGGTGGCTGGCGGCGCTGACGATGCGGTCGGACATCCGGCTAAACGGAAGCGTTTGCAAGTAGACCCTGCCCGGCCCGGTCAGGTTGGCGAAGAAGAGCCCCTCGCCGCCGAAGAGCGCGTTCTTGAAGCCTCCGACGAACTGGATGTCGTACTGGACGGTGTCGTCGAAGGCCGCGACGCATCCGGCGTCGACCCGCAGCCGCTCGCCGGCCTTGAGAGTGTGCTCGATGAGCGTGCCGCCCGCGTGGATGAAGGCCAGGCCGTCGCCCTGCAGCCGTTGCAGGATGAACCCCTCTCCGCCGAAGAGCCCGACGCCGAGCTTCTTCTGGAAGGCCACGGCGATCTCGGTGCCCCGGGCGGCGCACAGGAAGGAGTCTTTCTGGCAGGTGAGCTTCCCGCCATGCTCGTCCAGGTCCACGGCCAGGATCTTTCCCGGAAACGGGGCGGCGAAGGCCACGTCGGCCCGGTTGGCGCCACCGTTGCTAAACGTCGTGATGAAGAAGCTCTCACCCGTCAAGACGCGGCCCGCGGCCTTCATCAGACCGCCGAGCAGCCCCCCCTTGTTGTCGGTGGCCATCTCGGTCTGCATCTCGACGCCGTCCATCATGTAGAGCATGCTGCCGGCCTCGGCGATGACCTGTTCGTTGGGATCGAGCGTGACCACCACCGCCTGCAGATCGTCGCCGACCAGCCGGTAATCGAGTTCGTCGCATTGCCTCGGCATGTTGCCTCCGCCTGGATCCGCTGCCCGCCGGACGGCGGGCCCGCTTCATCTTACCGCAACGAGGGGGCTCGGGCTCTGGGCCGGAGGTCGGGGCTCGGCTCGGGCTACTCGGTGCCGCTGGACGAGCGGACGCGATTCTCCTCGAGCGACTGGATGGCCAGCTTGTTGTCCATCACGTGGAAGCGGACGAGCAGCTTCGTGCGATGGATGCCGCCGCCGACCGGCTGGCCGTTATCGGCAACCTCCACCTCGACGTGGCAATCCCCGGTGTGGGGCTCGGGCTTGTTCGGATTGCGGAAGATGTGCTGCGGCCAGGGGGCCGGGTCGACCACGCCGGACGCGGTCGGAGCGTCGAAGAGTTGCCAGGTGTCGGGCGGATCCAGCTCGGGCTTGGAGGCGTCGTTGTCGCGGCAAGCCACCGGCTGCAGGCGGCCGTTGGTGATGCCCCAGCCGCCGGTGGCGGCCGCCGGACTCGCGAAGTTGATGTTGTCGCGGGCGAAGACCTCGAAGACCAGCGGGATGTCTTCGTCGACCCAGTAGCCGTACTTCGGCCCGCCCGGCAAGGTCAGGGCATACTCGGCCGGTTTGAAGAGCTGCGGGCTGGCGAGCAGATCCTGGATCTGGTTGGCGTACTTCTCCTGATCGCTCGCGCCGCTGCCGTAGACCTCGCTGAAATCGAGGAGGTGTTCGACGTCCGAGAACGGCTTCTGGTTCGGGTCGAGCGTGTCCAGGTTGCTATTCGTCGGTTCGCCGTTACGTGCCTTCTCGCGGCGCAGCTCGCCGGCGTAGGTGTTCCCGAACCAGACTCGCTTGTCGTACTTCGTATCGGTCACGCGCAGGAAGACGGCCGGCCAGTCGTTGTCGTGGACCTCGATGAACGAGTAGTTGCCCACCTTGTCGACCGGGCAGGTGGCCACCGGATGCTGGGCCGGATAGATGAAGGTCGGCAGCCCCATGTTGGGGGCCAGCTCCTGGTTGTCCTTGTCCAGGAGGAACTGGGCGACCGGCACGTCGGCCGCCGCCACGGCGTGCTCGGGCGCCGAGCCGCTGGTCGTGGCCGCCGCAAGCTCGGGCAGCTTGGCCTGGGCCGGCATCTGATTGGCGACCACGCCATCGCGCGCGACCGCGAAGAACTTGAGCTTGTGGCCGCCGTCCCAGTTGTCGGAGGTGGTGCCGAAGTGCCAGCCCATCGGCTCCTTGAAGGCGGTCAGCGGCACGGAGTAGGTGATCTGGGAATAGACGGCGTCGGCGTCCCTGCCGTCGGCCCCAAGGGGCACCTCGGTGCCGTCCTGCTTGTAGGCCTTGGCCTCGGTGATGGTGACGCCAGTGGAAGTGTCGGCCTTGGCCCAGACGAACTTCGGCGTCATGGGGACGTCGACCGGGAAGGCATCGGCGGCGCGCTGCTGATAGTCGTAGGCCTGGATGCTGTAGTAGAGGTCGAGGCCCAGGTTCGCGACGTTGAACTGGGCCCCCTGCGTCACGGCGCCGGTACCGAAGGCGCGTACCGCGAACGGGTTGTTGTCGATGACCTGGACCTGGATGCGGTCGGGCTCGCCCAGCGCCGTGGCCGCGGCGGCCAGCGTCTCGCCCGTGGTGCCCTTGATGACCCCCGGCGTGAGGTGCACGTGGGTAGGCGCGGTGCGGTCGAGGACCGACGCGAGGACCGAAGAGACGCGAGACTCGGCCGACAGACCCTGGGTGCTGCGTGCCAGCCTGCCCTTCACGCTGATGGAGCCTGCGCGGGTCTGGCCGGCGACCGGGTCCCACGTATCGGAGGTGACGTTGCCGGAGCCGTCCGTGACCACCGTGTGGTGGTAGAGCTGCTCTTCGTAGTTCCAGACGACGTCCTGCAGACGGAACAGCAGCGCGCTGCCGACCACGATGTGATAGGCCAGCGGGTCGGAAGGTACGAAATAGGTGAAGGTATACTCGCCGCCCTCGATGGAGGGATCGTTGGCCGCCGGGTTCTCCTGGCCCCCGATGTTAGCGCCGATGTTCTCGTAGTCCATGTGGTACTCGGTGCTGTACTTCTCGAGAATCCAGTAGCCCCCGTGCACGTACTCGGCGGAGGTCACGCGCCACTCGTCGTCGGCCGTCGCGCCCGGGCACTTGTCGCCGACCTTCGGGAACTTCGCGTTGGCGAACGTCCTGTCGAATGGCGCACTCTCGCGGATCAGCTGGGCGTCATTCCACAGGTACGGGTCGGCGCCGCCGGTGAGCTGGTACTCGCCGTCCTTGACGAAACCGCCGAAATCGACGACCGCCAGCGGATCGGTGAAGCCGCGGCCCGAGCGCGCGAGCATCTCTGCCAGCTTGAACTGCAGCTTCCCGCCGGCCAGCGTCTGGAAATAGAACGCCACCGGCAGCAGGCTCTCGCCGGGCATGCTGAACTTCTGCATCTCGAGCTGGGCGATCGGCCGCAGAGGCGCGGGAACCTTGCCCAGCGGGTTGGGATCGGTGCCGCCCTGCGAGAGATCCCACAGGCAGATGAAGTTCAGAGGCGTGTCCTCGGGGAGCTGGATGCGCTTGTAGGGCTTGCCGGTGAGCGGGTCGTTGGCGCCCGGCAGGTCTTCCTCGTCGTAGAAATCGGTCGCGGGATTGGTGATCTGGGCGATCTTCTTGCCGTCCTTGCTGACCTTCACGACGACGTAGGGGTCGGCGGGCAAATCGCAGGCCGGGAGCCAGGAGGGGACGAGCAGGCCAAAGGCAACGGTCACCGCCAGGGTCATCCGGAAGAGCTGCTTCATGGCTTCACTCCTTTTGCGAATCGGCTTACCCACCCGGCCCGGCCGCGAGCGTCGATGCCGCCCGGCCGGTCCGCGACCGTCTCACTTGGTGCGCCGGACCTCGACGGTCTTCTTGACCTTGCCCTGGTACTGTCTCGATTCCCACTCCCCGGTGAGCGGGTCCTTGATCCAGATGGGAACGATACCGACGGCCTCGATGGAAACCACGTTCACGGTCTCGGTGCCGGTGGTGAAGGAGGTCAACGCCCGGGAACTGGCGATCTCGCAATGCCAGCCCGAGAACTCGGCCTGCGCGAAGCGCAGGGGAACCGCGTCGGCGTTGATGTCGGAGACGAACGTATCGAGGGGATCCTGGGACTTGCCCGCACCGACCTGAGGCGTGGAGCCTGGCGGCGCGACATAGAACGGGCAAAGACCGCGGGCGATGGCGGAGGCGCCGTAGGCCTCGGTCGGCAGCACGCGAAACTTGAGCAGGGCCTGCTGCACGGCGCCCTGGGCCAGGAAGTCGGCCTGCAACGCCGAGAACTGCGTGAGATTCTGGCGCTTCTGCTCTACCCGGGTGCGGGTCATGTAGTAGACCATCGTGGCCAGCAGGATGCAGAAGATGACGGCCATCGGGAGCGCCAGCCCGCTGCGCGAGGCCAGACCAGGCGCTCCGCCTCGAAGGGGGCGCCAACCGGCGGACTGTCGGCGGCGCTCGGTCACAGCCTGGCCTTTCGCGTGATGAGCTTCAGGTGGAACTCGTCGTGGTACTCCTCGCCGGGCCCGTGCCACTTCACGGTGAGCAGCAGGTCCTTGAGGATGGGCCCGCCGGCCGTGAACTTCGAGTCGAGCGCCGTCACCGGCTGCTGCTCCTCGGTCATCCCGGGGAGCACGGGTTCGGCCCCGTTGGCCGTGGCGGCCCCGTGACGGGGGTCGTGATAGGTGAAGTGCTTGTACTTGTAGAGGATCTCGCTGTTCGGGACATCCTCGACGTCCAGCGTGTACTGGAAGGTGATACCGTCGATGATGACCTCGGTGGCGGCGACCGAGTTGCAGCTCTCGAAGGGCGTCTCGAAGAGGAACTTGTTCATCTGGCCGGCGGCGAAGCCCACCGCCGCGGCCTGCATCTTCTGCTGGCCCATCTGGCTGACCGAGGTGGTGACCATCGAGAGGATGCCGGCGAGGGCGGCGCCGATGATCAGGACGGCCAGGACCGTCTCGACCAGCGTGAAGGCCTGTCTGGCCGGCCCTGAGCCGCGAGGCCTAGAGGCCACTGGACACCTCGACCTCGAGCTTGGGCTGCGTCTGTTCGAGGACACCGCTCTGCTTCCAGATCTTGTGGATGGTCCGCGCCTTGATCACGATGGTCGTGGACTTCTCGGCCGGAGCGGAATCGGGGCCGTCCAGTTCGAGCCACTCGACCTCGTCGAACAACACCTGATCGAGGTTGCGTGCCGCGTCGGCCGCCCCCTCCTTCTTGTAGACGACGGTGTTACCCCGGGCCGTGAGAGTGGCGTGGATGGTCTCGCCCGATTCATCGTCGGAACCGCCGAATCCGGCGCGCTGCGGCTTGCAGATGTAGAAATCCATCAGCGGGGTGTCTCCCCCGCCCTCGGCCAGGTCGACCTTGCCCTTGTGATAGCGGAAGCCCCGGCCGACCTTGGTCACCGATACGCTGGTGGGGCCCACGATGCTCGGGTAGCTGGCGCGGGCCAGATCATCCCGGATGAGGCGTAGGCCGTTTCGCAGCTGCTGCTGGCACTTGGTGTGCCAGGCGGTCAGCTCGGCGCTTCGAGCGCCGGCCCGGTAGAGCTGCCAGACCACGACGAAGACGATGCTCAGAATGGCGGCCGTGATCAGCGTCTCGATGATCGTGAAAGCCGGGGTTTGCCTCCGATGGGCAGGTGTGGTCCTTGCTCTGCGCACGCATTGTCCTCCATGATCCATTCTAGCACGCAAAGCCGACAGTTGGCTCGGCCGTCGCCGGTCTGATGCGGGGAACCCGGGCTCGGGTTGCCGGTCCAACGGATACGTGATAGGGAATCAGACGATGAGCGAACCCAAGCGCGACAAGGAAGACGAGGCCTCTCCGGAGACGGTGCCCGGGGCCGGCACTCCGGCGCGAACGCTGGTGCGGTCGCGCAGCCAGCGGGTCCGCTCGGCCGACACGATCGCCTCGAGCGAGGGGAGCAGGTCGCAGCCCCAGGTCCCTGCCAGGGCACAGGTCGAGCTGCCGGCCGCGATGGGCGCGCGCTACGAGGTGCGGGCGCTTGCAGGCGAGGGTGGCATGGGCGAGGTGTTCGTCGTGCACGACAAGGTGCTCGAGCGAGACGTGGCGCTCAAGCGGCTGCGCGGGGAGCATCACGACGAGGACCGGCTCAGACGATTCGTCCAGGAGGCCCGCGTGACCGGGCGGCTGGAGCACCACAACATCGTGCCGGTACACGAACTCTCCGAGGGGGATGACCAGCGCTTCTTCACGATGAAGCTGGTGAGAGGCTGCTCGCTCGGTCAGGTTCTCGGTCGGTTGAGGAAGTGCGAGGCGGCGGCCCTGTCGGAGTACGAACTGCGCCGGCTGGTCGGCATCCTGGTGTCGGTCTGCCAGGCGGTGGCCTTCGCGCACTCCAAGGGCGTTCTGCACCGGGACCTGAAGCCCGACAACATCATGCTCGGCGACTTCGGAGAGGTCGTCGTGATGGACTGGGGACTGGCGCGCGACGCCCACGGACCTGGAGCAAGAACGGAAGAGTCGGGCGGCGTCGCAGGCCAGTCCAATCTCGAAGCTGGGGCCTCTGGCCCCAGGCCCCACGCCCTCGCGTCGCTCGGGCTGGCGCGCGACGCCCACGGCCCGGGAGCGCGAACGGAAGACCCTGAAGGTGAGATCGGCCAGTCCAATCCAGCGCCGGGAGCCTCGGGGTCACGGTCCAGCGCCGTTGTTCGGCAACCGGATGCCGGGCTCGAATCCGCGCTGGCCGCCGGGGGCTCGGGCGGCGGGATGGGCACGATGGAGGGCTCGATCGCCGGCACACCCGGCTACATGGCCCCCGAACAGGCCCGCGGCGAGATCTCCCGGCTCTCGGAACGCTCGGACGTCTACGCCCTGGGGGCGATCCTCTACGAATGCCTGACGCTGTCACCGCCCCATCAGAAGGAGAACTCGCTGCTCACCCTGCAGGCGGTGCTCAAGGAGCCGATCGAGACCCCCTCGCGGCGAGATCCCAGGCGCCGGATCCCCCGGGACCTGGAGGCGGTGGCCATGCGGGCCCTGGCGCGGGAGCCGCACCGCCGCTACCCGTCGGTGAACTCGCTCCGCGCCGACCTCGAGTGCTGGCTGGCCGACAGACCCGTGACCGCCCGTCGGCCCGGCGGCCTCGAGCGTCTGATGCTCTGGGGCAAGCGAAACCGGGAACTCGCGCTGGGCGCCTGCCTCGGGATGGCCGTCGCGATGACCTCGGGCCTGGCCGTGTGGGGAAGGGCAGCCTGGATCGAGTCACGCGACATGGCGGTCAAGGAGAAGCAGGTCGAGGACTATCTGGCTCAGGCGGAGGCCGAGGCGGTCGCGCTGGCTGCCGAACCGGCGGAACAGCCATCCGAGCCGGCTCCCGATCGGGACGCCCGGCCGGCGCCCGGACCTGCAAGCCCGAGCGATGCTTCGCAAGGAGCGATCGCCACGCCCTCCGTCGGCGATGCCGGCGCATCCGTCGCGCTGAGACGGCCTTCGGTGCAGAAATCGCAGACAGACGCGACCCCGAAGGTGCTCCCGGATTCGCAGCCGACGGCCCCCGCGCCGGCCCAGGCCGCCTACGCCGCGAACCCGCCCGCCCCCGCCCCGCGCGCCCTAGCCGCC
>CAZSVK010000230.1:0-9582 GCA_964610245.1 uncultured bacterium | reverse complement strand
CTACGAACAGGCCGACGGCGCCGACGAGCAGGAGCACGAGGGCGACGCCGACTTCGACCCCGAGGCCGAGAAGAAGAAGCAGTGCGACAAGATCCAGGCCAACCTCGCGGCCCGCCGCGAGAGCTGGCGCCAGAACTGGCTCGACAACTGGCGCATGGCGCACGCGTTGGACAAGCCGATGCCACCCGAGCCGACTCCGCCCGATCCGCCGAAGGGCGACTCCGGCTATTGGGTGCAGCCGAGCAGCGAGTGCTACGACCCGTCGGTGAACCATTGAGCGGCGGGCCCCGACATAACGGCGCGGATAGTACGTCCGGCTGGTGGCCCGACGAGCGGGGCCAGGTCGTGCCGTTCATCCTGTACCTGATGTTGCCGCTGGCGATCCTGGCGGGGGTGGTGTTCAACACCGGCGCGTTGCTCGATCAGAAGCTCGAGTCCCAGGACGCCGCCGACGCCGCGGCGCGCGCCGCCGGGGTCTGGACGGCGCGGACGCTGAACTTCCTGTCGTCGTCGAACATCGCCCAGACGAAGCTCAGTTCGGCGGTGGCGGTGATCAAGGGCGGCTGGCATGCGGCGATGGCGATCCGGTGGACGATGCTGGCGGCGGCCATCGTCGTGAGCGCGGCCAACGCGGCCTACATCGCCGAGTGCGTCGGCTCGCTGGGCACCAGTTGCAGCCACATGACCCAGAACTTCGAGTGCACCGCCGACGTCTGGAAGGGCTACAAGTACTGGGTCGGAGAGCAGGACTGGTGGAACGGCATCAAGAACAACTACGGCTCGAAGCTGGAGCAGGCGATGTCGCTGCTCGAGAAGGCCCAGAAGGGCTACGTCACGGCGGCCCCGGCCATCATCGGCGCGGCGGTCAACCAGCACTACGTGGGCAACCTCAGCGGCGCGGGCGGCGCGGCGGCCATCCTCTCGCCGCTGTCGCCCACCTCCTACCTGGGGTTCCTCGAGCCGCGGTCGCTGAGGTACATCAACGGCAACTCGTTCTTCGCCGTGGGCGATCCGTCGGGCCCGGACCGCGAGGCCACCAAGACCTGGAAGAACCTGGTACTGCCGATCTCCATCGACGTGAAGAACTACTCGCCGTCGCCCGGGACGCTGCCCTCGGGCGTCTGGGGCGGCTTCAGCGAGTTCGAGTCGTTCTTCAACAACGTCGGGCCGTTCGAGGCCTATCGCATCCTGGCCTTCCCGAAGTTCCTGAGGAGCTTCTGCATGATCTGCTGCGGCAAGGTGCCGAGCCTGCCGATGCAGATGGCCTGGTTCTGGTTCTACATGGAGTGGGAGCACAAGTGCGAGGGCGAGCGCATCGAGAGCATGAAGACCTACCTGCTCAAGGGCACGCCCACCACCAAGCCGAGCGGGTTCAAGAGCGGCGACGACCGGAGCTGGGACGAATCGACCGGCCAGCAGTGGACGAAGGCCTGGAAGACGCCCTCGGGCGAAGCGCGGAACGTGGTGGCCTTCGACTTCATCGTCCTCGGGGCTCGAGACCTGCGAGATCTGAAGCTCTTCGAGGGAAACTCGGCCCTCTGGGGCCAGCGGCTGGAAGAAGAAGCGTTCTCGACGAAGCGGTTCCTGTTCTGGCCGATGCGCAAGATGTTCTCTCTGTCGCAGGTGCGGGTCTACAACGGTACGATGGTCGACATGTTCACCCAGGACTGGAGAACCACGCTGGTGCCGGTGGACCCGTCGGCTCTTTCGGGTGCGGCGGGGTCGGTGCTGGGGCAGTTCTCGTTTCTGTTCAATCACTGACGCAGATGAAGGCGAATCGAGCATCACGCAGACCTCTCCCGCGCCGGCGCGGTCAGGCGCTGCTCGAGTTCCTCGCCGTCGTTCCCGTGCTGCTGCTGCTCTTCGCGGTCTACCTGAGCTACGGCAAGGGCTTCATCCTGAAGCAGCGGTGCCGCGCGGCGGCACGCTACGCGGCAGCGGCCAAGGCCGCGGGGTTCCAGAAGACTCCTGGCATCACCGAGGCCGAGTGCAACGCCCTGCCCGGGAAGGCGCTGCAGCAGGGCCTCTTCTTCGTCGCCTCCGGCGGCTCGGGACAGCCGTCGCTGGCGGTCTCCGACACGCAGCCACCGGCCGGACCGGCGGGCGGCAACGGCTCCACCGCCACGGCGCTCGACTCCGTGTTCTCGATGATCGGCTCGGCCCTCGGCGCCCTGGGCGGCATCGTCTCCTCGATCACCAACGTGGTGCTCGAGCCCTCGGGCCAGGCCTACCACTGCTGCGGCACCGTCTCGAACGTGCAGGTCGTGCCGCTCGGCGCGCGGCTGTCGGGATTCGGCACTCAGATGTTTTCGCAGTCCTACTACGTCCCGGCAGGGCAGTACACCCGGAACGAGATGAGCAGCGGCAGTGTCCTGAAGTTCATCCCGGTTGCCTCGGCGCTTCCCAGCATCAACCTCCCGCTCATCGGGAGCTTGCCATGAACTCGAGCCCCCCGGCGTCAGCCGTCCGCTCGCGGTTCGTCGCGCTCGGGGCGCGGCTGGTCGCGACGACGATCCTGGCGGCCGCCTTCGTCTGGGCGGTCGCGATTGCCGGCCCCCGCATCCACCTCTGTCGTCTTGGGCCGGCGAAGGCGGGGCCGACCGGCGAACGTGGAGGGGTTGTCGGCCCGGCTCAGCTCGAACTGCCGGCGGGACCGGGCGACGCGCTGCGTTTCGTGTTCCCACCAGCGGGAAGCCCGGCCCCGGCCGAGGCCGGGGTTGTGCCCGGCCGACCTGCCCGTCACCTGCCGCCACGGCTGGAGCGGCCGGGCGGCCAGATGCTCGTCTCCTATCGCACGGGCGACGCGTCGATCTACCTCTACGAGAATCCCGGTGGCGTCACGGACAACACGCTCTTCTACCGCGCGCGCCTGGCGTTCGACGGCTGGGCGCTCGCTCCGCCGCCTCCGGGGCAACCGGCGGTGGCCGTCTTCGCGAGGGACGGCCGGCACTGTCTGGTACACCTGGCCGGGCCCTCCCCGGATCGGCCGCAAACCGTGGCGACGCTGGTCTTCGAGGGGAGTTGAGACTGCCCGATGAGCGCCGCCGGCCTTTCCATCCAGGTTCGCCCCCCGCTTCCGGAGCCCCCGGGGCCGCTGGTGGCGCTCGTCTTCGTGGGCCTGGTCGGGCTCTGCTCGCTGGCCGTGCGCGCTGGGGACGGGCCCGAGCCGGGAGCGGTGCTGTTCGCGACGCGGGATCTTCCGAGCGGCGCGGCGCTACGAGGGCTGGCGCGGCCGGGTTCCAGGCCCGGCTCTTCCGAGGGGGACGAACTGCCCGCCAACCTGGTGGAGTTCGTGGAGGGGCTGGCGCTGGAGCGGCCTGTCAGGGCCGGAGAAGCGTTGACCTGGCGGCACTACGTCCGGCCGGAAGCGCCGGAGAGGGCCGCCGTTCCGGGCGGCGCCACACGGCCGGAACGAGGAGGCGCCAGATGAACGGCGATCGCGGCGGGGCGGGCGCAGGGCAGTCCGGAACCGGGCCTGGCGGCACCACTGGCCTGGTTGTCCGGCTGCGCCGCTGGGGCTCGGGTTTCTTGCGGGACCAGCGGGGAAGTGATAGTGTGGAAACGATAGTCCTGGTGGCGTTTGTCGTGTTGCCCGTGGCCGCGTACTTCGCCATGAATCGCTCCCGTTACTATCAGGACCTGTGGGATCTATGGTCCCAGGTGGCACGGGCGGCCTATCCAAACAAGCCGTGAGCCCCGCGGGTCAGGGCGGGCGAAGGAGGGCGCGATGGGTGTGCTGAGACGAGTCCTCGCCGACGAGAAGGGAACCGAGATGCTGGAGCAGGTGGCCCTGCTGGCCTTCATCATCCTGCCGCTGCTCTCCATACTGCTGGCTTTCCGGACCGCCGTGACGAAGAAGTTCACCGAGGCCTGGAACGATCTGAAGAACGCCTGACCGGCTGGCCTCGAGCAGCAGCTTCGAAAGCGGCCGAATCGCATGAAGAACTACCTGATCGCGGGTGTCTGCCTCGGGATCCTGGCGATTGTCCTGGTCGAACTCTACGTCAGCCAGGCGATCGAGTCGTTCCAGGAAGACCCGGGCGCGGTGAAGCTGGTGAAGTTCGTGCAGGACGTCCAGCCGAATCGCAAGTTCTCGGCGGAGATGGTCGAGATCGTCAGGCTCCCCGACGGCTACCAGGAGGCGCTGCAAGGCACCGTCAAACCGGGCGAACTGCCGGTCGTCATCGACAAGGTCATCCCCCGGGGGGCCAAGACCGGGCAGTTCCTTCTGTGGAGCATGTTCAAGCAGGACGAGGGCCGGCCCGAGTTGATCCAGAACGTCATTCCCGTCGGGATGCGCGTCGTCCCGATCCCGCTGGACAAGTACTCCGGCGCCGGCGGTTGGATCCAGCCGGGCGACACGGTGGATCTGGTGGGCACCTTCAGCCGCGCGGGCGGCGTCGGCGAGCAGACCCAGGAGACCTGGGTCTTCCTCGAGAAGGTGAAGGTGGTCGCCACGGGCGGTCGCACCGGCTACATGAAGTCGATCGAGGAAGGCGGTCCGAGGGAGTACGGCGACATCTCGGTATTGGTGACGCCGGCCAATGCCCTCAAGATCGTGTACGCGCTCGAGCACTCCTCGACCATCAGGGCCCTGCTGCGCAACCCGCAGGACACGCAGAGCCTGGCCGGCGCCGATCAGGGCATCAACCAGGCCGGATTCGAGAAGTTGCGTCCGCGGGCGGTCTCGGGGCTGCTGCCGGTGGCGGCGGAGGCCGGGCAGTGAGCGCGGCCCCTCGGAGTCTACCCGGCCGGGTATCGCCGGAGGCAGCGATCGCGTAACTTGGATCCGGCGCTCGCCGACGCGAACGCCTCAATCAGGGTGGAGGTCGAAACATGTTCATCACCACGAGACGACGCAAGAGCATCTTCAAGCGGCTCCTGGGCGACAATCGCGGTTCCGAGATGCTGGAGACGATCGCGAAGGTGGCTTTCATCGCCTTGCCGATCCTGGCCATCATCATCTACAGCTTCACCAAGTTCAGCACGAAGTACACCACCGAGGGCACCGCGATGAAGGGCGAGGCCGACAAGGCGGACACCTCGAAGGGCAACGCGCTCAAGGCACTGGAGTAGGCCGGCGTCCCAGGACCCGACGGTGCTCGAGACCCTTGCCGCCAGCCCTCAGGCCGTGCAACTCGGAGGCCTGGCGCTGGTGCTCGGCGTTGCGTGCGTGACCGATCTGCGTTCGGGGACGATCCCCAACAGCCTCACGCTGGGCGGAGCAATCGGCGGCCTCGCTCTGGGCATGCTCACGGGCGGACCGGCGGGGCTGCTCTCGGGCGCGGTCGGTTGGCTCGTGACGATGGCCGTTTGCCTGGCCATCTACGCCACCCTGGGAATGGGGGGAGGCGACGCGAAGTTGCTGGCGGCGGTGGGTGCCTTCCGGGGAACCGAGTTCGCGATGATGACGCTCGTCCACACGCTTCTTCTCGGGCTGCTGATCGCCCTGCCGGTGCTCCTGTTCCGGCGGCGGCTGAAGGCTGTGCTGGCACGCAGTTACTGGACCGCCGCGTTCCTGATGCAGGGCGGTCCGGCCGCTCCGGGCGACGGCGCCGAGGCGGATAGCGGGAAGCTGCCCTTGGCCTTGCTGATCGCGGCCGGAGCGGCGCTGAGCTGGGTCCAGCCGGCCGCCACTCGCTGGCTGGTTGCGGGAGGGGGCGCGTGAACCTCGTCGATCATCTGGTGCTCGCCTCGGTCGCCTTCGCGGCCTGCCTCTGCCTGGCGCTCGGCTATCCCGCGCTCGCGCCGGCCCTGGACCGCCAGGCAGGTCGGGCCAAGCGGCTCTACGACGAGCTGGGGCAGTACGACAAGACGGGCCGCGAGATCCTGGGGCAGTCGTTCGCGGCGGCCGGGGCCCTGTTCTGCTGCGGGCTGGTGCTCGGCGGGCCGATCCTGGCGGTGCTCGCCGCGGCGGGGGGCTATCTCGCCCCCGGCTACCTGCTGGCGCAGAAGGTCAAGGCCCGGCAGGAGAAACTGCACGAGCAGCTGGTCGATGCGATGGAGACGATCGTCAACTCGCTCCGGTCGGGGCAGACCCTGATCCAGGGCATCGGCGAGGCCTGCAGGGAAAAGGCCCTGCCGAAGCCGATCTCGGAGGAGTTCGAGATCATGACGCGCGAGTACGCCCTCGGGGCCACGCAGGACGAGGTGCTCGAACACGCCAAGGCCCGCTTCAAGAGCAAGGACTTCAACCTGGTTTGCTCCGCGATCAGCATCAGCCTGGACCGGGGCGGAGACCTCACCTCCGTGCTCGAGCGCACGGCCGCCTTCATGCGAGAGCTGGCCCGGCTACGCGAGAACATCCACATCAAGACCGCCGGGGCGCGGACCACCGCCATGGTCATGCGCTACGTTCCGCTCTTCATCCTGGCCGTCCTCTACGTCGTCGAGCCCAAGGGCGTGGCGCTGCTGTTCCAATCGCTGCTCGGTAATGTCCTGGTTACTATCGCCATCTTGCTCAACGTCGCCTCTTACATCTGGACCCAGAGCATCCTGGAGTCGGAGTTCTGAACCCCATGTTCGCTTCCATCGGCTCCGCGCTGCTCCTGCTCTCGGGTCTGGCCTGCGCCTTCGCGGCCTGCGTCCTGGTGATCCTGGCGCTCGTCCCGCCCGGCGACGTCCGCGTGGCGGTCGACGACGAGAAGATCCTGCGGAAGCGTCGGGAGCGGGCCGATGACGCGCCGATGATCGAGCTGCTGATGCCGGCCGTCGACGTGCTCGCCCGCCGCTTCCTGAAGGACGGCCTCGACCCGGCGAAACGCGCCGAGCTGCAGGCCCGGTTGGCCCGCGCCGACCACCCGTGGGGTCTCGTGCCCGAGGAGTTCGTGGCCCTGCAGTGGGTCGTCGCGGTCGGGGTCGGGCTCGCGGCCTGGGGTTTCACGATCCTCCTGGGGTCGCTCGTTCCGGTCCTGGGCCTCGTGGCCGGCGCCGGGGCGTTCGTCCTGACCGACTCGATCGTCTCCGGGAAGATCCGCGAACGGCAGTTCCGGACCAGCATCCGCATCCCGTATGCGCTGGACCTGCTGACCCTGACGATGGAGGCCGGGGCCACCTTCGTGGGCGCCGTCGAGCAGATCGTGCGCGACGATCCGGAGGCCTATTTCGTCCGGGACCTGGCCGTGCTCCTCTCGGAGATCCGGCTGGGCACCGCGCGCAAGGATGCCTTGATGTCGCTCGGCGACCGGGTCGGCATCGACTGGTTCCAGAGCGTCGTGCGAGCCATCATCCAGGGAGAGGAGCTGGGCGTGCCGGTCGCCCAGATCCTGCGTCAACAGTCCGACCTGATCCGCGTCAAGCGGGCGCAGATGGCCGAGAAGCTGGGCGAAGAGGCCCCCGTGAAGATGGTCCTGCCCACGATGCTCGTGATGATCTCGGTCCTGATTCTCTTCCTAGGCCCGGCCGCCGTCCGCCTCGCGCAGGGCGGTCCCCCTTCCTGAGCCGGCGCCGGGGCGCCCTCTTCCATGTTCCAGTACCAGTGCCCGAGGTGTAACAACACCGTTTATAGCCCGCGTCCCCGGGAGGCCGCGGGGCTCCGATGCCTCGTCTGCGGCTTCGCGGAGGGGCCTGGTGCCGCGGCCGCAACCCCCGCAGTCCCCGCGACCCCCACGGCCGCGGCCTCGCCCGCGGGGGCCGCTCCGCCCCTCCCGCCGGCCCGGCAGCCCGCCTCCCTGGCCGCGCCGATGGCCGACCTCGCGCCCGCTCCCCTGGCGCCGGAACCGCCCAAGCCCCCGAGATTGCCCGAAGAATGGGCCCTCGAGCAACTCCTGGGCAGCGGCAGCATGGGCGAGGTCTACCGGGCCAGGCACCGCCTGACCGACGAACTGGTCGCGCTCAAGTGCGTGTCCGGGTCTCACGCCCGGCAGGCCGAGTACGCCGCGCGATTCGTCCGGGAAGTGAAGGTGCTCCACCGGCTCGCCCACCCCAACATCGTGCGGCTCCTCTACACCGGCGTCCATGACGGCCTACCCTGGCTGGCGATGGAGTTCGTCGACGGGCCGCCGCTGCGCCGGCTGATGGAGGCCGGCCGGTTGCCCCCGGCCCGGGCGCTGGAGTTGCTGTTGCAGGTGGCCCAGGCGCTCGAGTACACCCACGCCCAGGGCGTCGTCCATCGCGACCTGAAGCCCGAGAACGTGCTCGTCGACTCCAAAGGTGGGGCCAAGGTCGCCGACTTCGGGCTGGCGGCGCTGGACGTCACCAACCCCAGGCGTTCGATGCTGACCCGGCCGGGTCAGGCAATGGGCACCCTCGACTACATGGCCCCCGAACAGATGACCGACGCGGGCTCGGCAACCCCCGCCGCCGATCTGTATGCTCTGGGCGTCATGCTCTTCGAGACACTCGCGGGGCGCGTGCCGTACGGCGCCCAGGCGCTGCCGGAGGCCACGCCGGGCAGCACTCCCGCGCTTCGTGAGCTGGCGGTGCGACTGCTCGCGCGCGAGCCTGCCGGACGGCCCACCAGCGCCGAGGTCGTCGCCGCCCTGGCCGGGGCATGCGGGCGCCCGGACGTGCCCGCCGCGGCGCCGATCGCGCCCCCCGAGGAGGGTTCGCTCGGCAAGCTGCGCTCGCTGGCCCGCTCCTGGTTCGCTCCGAAAGGCCGGTGAACGGCAGGTGTCAGGTGCCGGGGGCGGGCGCCGGGGGGCGTCAGCGGCAGACGCGGAAACCGAAGTCGTCGGAGCCGAAGGCCGGGTCCAGAGCGTTGCGGTAGGTAACGCGGAGGTTCTCGGCGGGCGTGTTCCAGGCGCCTCCGCGCAGCACGCGGGTCGTCCCCGTCTTCGTCGAGGGGTCGTACGACAGCCGGTACCAATCGTCGCACCACTCCCAGACGTTGCCCGCCATGTCCAGCGCGCCGAACGGAGAAGCCCCTGTCGCGAGCCGGCCCACGGGCGAGGTCTGGGGGGTTCCTCGGTCGCCGTCGTAGTTGGCCCGGGCTGCGGTGCCACTGCCGGGCGGGGCGCCCCCCCATGGGTAGAGCCGTCCGTCGGTGCCACGCGCGGCGAACTCCCATTCCTGCTCCGCCGGCAGCCGCAAGCCCGCCCACCGGCAATAGTCCGAGGCGTCCATAAAGCTGACGTTGACCACGGGATGATCCATCCCGCCCCAGACCGGCTTCTCCGGGACCCGGCGGCCGGTCGCCTCGCAGAAGGCGAGGTACTGACGCCACGTCACCTCGTGCCTCGAGAGCCAGAAGGGCGCCAGCGCCACCCGGTGCACGGGCCGCTCGTCCGGCTCCCCGGTAGCCAGGCCCATCTCGAAGGCGCCTCCCGGAATCGCGATCAGGATCGAGCCGTCGCGCAGGTTCTCGGCCTCCTGGAAGCCGGCCGAGTTGCGGCCGAGCAGCCGGAACCCTTCGGGCGCCGAAGTCGGAGGGGCGGCGGCACTCGAGGGGTTGGCGAGAGAGTGGTGAGAGAGTTCCGCTGGAGGTGCTGGCATCGTTTGACCGGGGACGCTGTCCTCGGGCCCCTGCCAGGACCCGAGCCGGGCCCTAGACCCGGCAATGAGAAGAGGAATCGACGCCTGGTCGGCACTCTCGAGGACTCCGAGCTGCGAGCGTGAGTTCGACTCACTCCAGCCATCGGGGGG
>CAZSVK010000229.1:0-9586 GCA_964610245.1 uncultured bacterium | reverse complement strand
GTGGCCGGACTGCCCGTCATCTCCAACAGCGACATCGAGACCAACATCACCGTCGAGAACAAGGCGACCATCGCGATGGGCGGGCTCATCCAGGAAGAGGAGCGCGAGACGGTCACCAAGATCCCCATCCTGGGCAATCTGCCGGTCGTCGGCAGGCTCTTCCGCGACACCCAGAAGAGCAAGAACAAGTCGAACCTGCTGGTCTTCATGACGCCGCACATCATCCGCACCACCGAGACGGCGGCCACGGAGACGCAGCGGATCTCGCCCGTGCTCCGGTACGTCGCGATCAAGGAGACCAAGCGGTCCAACCGCGAGGACGCCGCGAACCTGCTCAACGCGATGAACGAGGCGCGCTAGGCGCTGGCCTTCTCGTGCCGTCGACGGAGCCGATACCCTCGACTCTCCGTCGCTAGAACATCATCCGCCGCCACTCCAGCGAATCGTCGTCGTCGTCGGCAACGCGTTCGATGAGCAGGCAGTTGGCCACGGTCGCACACGAGCAGTCCGGGTCGCCGCACAGCCAGGCGGCGCCGTCGTGGTGCGCCTCGGCGCAGATCCTGGAGATCAGGAAGTCGAGGAAGCCTCGCAGATCGTCTTCCAGCCAGCCGCCGAGCGCCTGACCGGTCGGCGCGAAGAAGGCGCGCAGCTTGACCTCGGGGTGGTCGCCGGAACTCTCGTACAGCACCGTGGCGTCGTCCGTCGTCGCGTACATCGGGGGCACCTCCTGGGCGCTCGTCGGGTTCAGCACTCTTCCTTCGGCGGCGCGGCCGGCGGCGGGGCCGGCGGCGGATTGGGCAGGAACTCGTGCAACTTCTCGTTGACGAAGGCCAGATCCTCCGACTCGATCTCCAACTCGTAGTCGCCCTTCTTGATGCGGATCTTGTAGACCATGCCATCCTCCCGGGTCGGAACGGGCGCCCGAGCGACGCCCGGGATCCCCACCCCATCATACTCGTTCCGGGCCCGGACGGCACCGCTCCGCGTCGAGAGGATGACGAGCGATAGCCCGAAGAGCCGGAGCCGCTCGTCGAGCGCTGGAGCTGGGCGATCGTGTACTCGTGCGTGCGGGAGGCGCCGAGAGCGGGCGCGCGTGGCGCGGCGGCGAGGCCCGTGTGGAAGTCTGGACCATGCCCAGGCCGGCACGATGTAGACTGAAGGCGACGGCCGAGGCCGGCCGAGGCACGGCTCGGATGGCCGGGCGCCGAGGAGGTACCCCGGTGGGCGCGTTCCTGCGTGAACTCTGGACCTACATGATGACCAGGAAGCGGTGGTGGATGCTGCCGATCCTGGTGATGGTGCTACTGATGAGCCTGCTGGTAGTGCTCACCGAGGGCTCGGCCGTGGCCCCGCTCGTCTACTCCATCTTCTGAGACACCGGCCGGGCCGGCGCCGCGCGTCACGCCGCCGCCCTGCGACGGAACACCCGCAGGCCTGACGCCGCCCAGAGCGCCAGCAGGAAGGCCACCGTCCAGGCCGCCGAGACCAGCAGGTATTCGTCGAGCCGTCCCCCGGCGAGATATCCGCCGATCAGGGCCGCCAGCCAGGCGTTCACGGCCCGGTCGACGATCGACTCGAGCGACATGATCGTGGCCCGGTGGCGCGAATCGGGGATCACGTCGTTGATGAGCTGCCGCTGGATGGGATAGAGCAGCCCGGTGAGGTAGGCGAAGAACGAGAGTAACGCCAGCGTCATCCAGAAGCCGCTCGGCGCCAGCGCCCCCATGCTCGCCGCGAGCAGCAGCGAGAGCACGAAGACCGCCCGGAAGTCGTCGAGCCAGCCGCGGACCCAGGCAGGCCGGGCCGAGCCGACGGCCTCGCAGGCGGTCATCAAGGCCATCACCAGGCCATAGCCGGCGACCGGGAAGCCCCGCTGCTCGAGCACCGGCTGGAACAGGTTCACCTGGACGAGCCTGGCCAGCACGAACGCGGCGACCCCCTGCAGGATGACCACGCCGAGGAAGGGCTCGAGCCGGAACCAGCCGGCCACCTCGCGAAGCTGCCGCCAGACGCTCGCCGCGTCGAGCATGCCGACCTGCTCCGTCTCGACCGGTGGTAACGCCAGCGAGAAGCCCACCGCCAGCAGCGCCGCTCCCACCGTGAGCCAGTAGGGCAACGTCAGGTGCCAGCTCATCAGCAGCCCGATCGCCGACCAGCACGCGACCTTGCCGTAGAGGCTGTAGGCCCGGGCCCTGCCCTCGACGAGCTTGAAGTCGTCGGACGCTTCATGGCGATCGAGCAGATCGTAGAGATAGGCGCTCGAGGCCCCCGAGATGAACGAGCGGGCCAGCGCGATGAGCAGGAAGTGCGTCAGGAACCCCGCGTAGGTCGGCCAGAAGATGGGCAGCAAGTTCGAGCCGACCAGCACCGCCGCTCCGGCGCGCATGCAGCGTCTGCGCCCCATCTGGTCCGCGATCATCCCGGTGGGGATCTCCAGGAGGCAGAAGGCGACGTAGTAGAGGCTCTGGATCCGGAAGATCTCGGCATCCGACAGCCCCATCCGCTTCTGGTACTCGTAGAAGACCGGCAGCCAGAAGAGCAGGCCGAAGAAGAACTGGAACCCGAAGTAGAACCAGATCGTGCGCCGCAGCAGACGCTCAGCGGGCATAGGGACGCAGCTGCAGCAGGTACAGGCCTTCCTCGTTGACCAGCCACTCGATGTCGAGGGGGTTCGAGAAGGTGTAGTCGGCCGAGAAGTGCGACTGCAGCAAGCGCCCGGCCACCGAGAGCGACTGCAGCAGGGTCTTGCGCTCTTCCGTCAGATCGGTGCTGGCCTTGCCGATGGAGAGCGTGCGGCCCCCGCCCTCGACGGTATTGTAGAGATACTGGTAGGGCAGCTCGGCGCCCTGCACGACTTGGACCACCGAGCGGGTCGACGCGTTGATGTAGACGTTGCGGAAGTCGCCGCGGTTGGTCGGGTTTGTGGTGACGAGCACGCCGCCCATCACGGAGGGGACCTCTTCCTGCACGATGACGCCCATGTAGCTGTCGTCGAGCGAGATGCCCACCTCTTGACGCAGCCGCACGCTGCGCGGCGAGAGCAGCGACGCCCAGACCTGCTTGATGCTCTCGAAGAGCTTGTCGGCCCGCGTCACGTGGTTGATCGACTCGTAGATCCCGGCGGCCGAGAACGATTCGAGATCCTCGGCGTTCGACGAACTGCGCACCACGAAACTCGAACAGCCGCCGAGCACATTCGCCACCTGGCTGTCGATGTAGCCCCGGATGCGTTCCGGGATGCGGGCGTCGCGAATCATCTGCTGCAGCGTGACGCAGAGCGCGTCGGTCTGACGCGCGTTGAGTTCGAGCGCCATCTTCAGCTTCCCGATCGCCTGCTGGATCTTCGGCGAGGATTCGAGGAACTCCTGCTGCAGCGAGAACGGGATGGCGATGCCCCTGGGGATGCGCACCAGCTTGCGCAGGAACTCGTGGGCGCCCCGCGCCAGGTCGCCCGTCTCGTCCACGTCGAGCAGCTTGGCCAGGTAGGGCAGCAGGTTGGCCCGGGGCGGCCGGCGGATGCGATAGAAGCCGATGAGCCGGTCGGAGCCCTTCTGCAGCACGTGGGCCAGCTCGCCCAGGTTGGCCGCCTTGGTCCCGTAGCGATGGCGAGAGTCGGTGCGAATCTTGTCCAGCTCGGCGATGGCGGTGCGGCCGACCTCGGGCTCCTCGATCCGGATCTTCTGGACGCGCCAGCGCGGCGCGCGATCGGCGCTGGCCGGGCGCTCGATGGGGCGCAACTGCGCCTCGCTCGCCTGTTGAAGTACCTCGTACTCGACCCACTTGCCGTCCAGCCCCTGCTGCTCGATCTTGTCCAGGAGCCCCACCTGCACGCAGTTCGGGATGTTCCAGCCCGAGGCCAGCACGTTGGTGTGAGACAACGGGGTGGTCGGCATCGCGTTGACGATGCCGGAGAGGCGCGGGATGTCGTCGGGCACGCGCTCCATCACGATGATGTCGTGCCACTCCAGGGTGATCCTGGATTCGCGGTACTGGGCCTCGGAACGGAAGCACCGCAGCCGGCCTTCGACCTTGCCCGGGTTGAGCGAGACGTAGGTCGCCGAGGCCTGCAGCTCGTGCGAGAAGACCCGGGGCACCTCGACCGGATCGAGCGCCTCGACCGCCGCTTCCTGGTGGTGGTTGGCCGGCTTGAGCAGGATCGGCAAGGACGGGTCGACCCAGTCGCGCACGAAGCGATAGAAGAACCGCAACATGTCGGCGTCCATCGTGTCGACCTCGACCGTCTCGAGGGTGAAGAAGGCGTCGCTCTCCCGGCGCGAGAGCGCCAGGATGCCCAGGTAATGCTTGCGGTCGGGCTCGGTATAAAAGCTGGCGTTATAACGGTCGATGTTCGCCTCGAACTCGGCGAGGCCCACCTGCAGGATCTGTTCGGCGATGTAGTCGCCGTGGAAGGGGTAGACGGCGTTGTTGATGAAGTGGATGGTGCCGGCCGGGCGATCGACCACCACCTTCACGAACGGATAGCCGGCCAGGTTCCCCGAGAGCTGCTGGAAGGCAGCCATGGTGAGCCTCTCCCCGACGATGGCCGGAATGGGTGGCTCTTGCCCCGAGTCGTCTGCCGATGGCGGGGTGATCAGATCCCTGCGAGTGACCATGCGCCGCTCAGGGGCGCCACACGCCCCCACCTCCGGCGACGATTATACGCTGCCGGCCCCGGCGGAGAAAGGCCCCGGGGTGGTACGGGGGGCCGGGTGTACTATGAATTCGAGGATGCAGCGTGCCCGCACGGTCGTGGCCGGGCCCGGGCGAATGCCGGAGGGAACGATGGAACAGCTAGTCGGGCTGATCACCGGGTTGTTCACAGATACCAAGGCGACGATGTACCGGGCTCGGTAAGAGGAGTGCCGCAACGCGACGCTGGCGCTGGCCGGCGCGGCGATCGCGCTCCATGCCCTGCTCATGATCCTGTTCGGCGTGCCGATAGTCGCGGCAGTCTTGCTGGCCGTCTTCGCCTTCCTGGAGATCTTCGTGCCCTCCTGGCTGGGCGGTTCCTTCACCGGCGGCACCGGCAGCGCGATGGATCTGCTGCAACTCTGCGGCCTGGTCTATCTGCCGCTGGCGCTGGTCAACACCGTGACCGGGATGATGCACCTGACGCTCGTGGCGTCGATCTTCGGCTGGATCGTGATGTACTGGCTGATGCTGATCGGCCACAACTTCAACAGCTTCGACGACGTGAAGTTCGCCTACGTGGCGGGTGTCTTCGTGTCGTTCGTGCTGATCGGAGTGCGTTACGTGGCGCTGAAGGCCGTGCTGGGCTGAAGCCGGGGCGGGGCACCAGACAGGCCCCGTCCGCACGGCTCGCTCAGTCGTCCGCAGCGGCCACCTTCGCCTCGTCCACCATGTAGTTCGTGCAGCAGCCCGGGCAGAAGAGGTAGTAGGCGTAAGTGTAGAGCCGTTTCCCCTTCCCCTTGCCGGAGGGGATCTTCTTCACGACCGGGGTGCCGCACTTGCGGCAGGCTTGCCCGACGGCTGTCACCTTGCCGCCCGAGGGGGGCCCGGCGGAAAGGCGCGGAGGCTTCGGAGGGTTGCGCTGCGCCTGGATCTTGAGCGGAACGGACGCGGCGCCGGCCCCGCCCGGCGAGTGGACGGCGACCTCGATGCGGACGACGGGGGCACCCTCCGGACAAGCCGGCGTGGCAGCAATCGTCAGAGGCAATACGGCCTGGCCGCGAGCCACCGCGGCCGTCCGGTAGGCGAGCCGCGAGCCGGCCTTCGGGGCCGGTTCGAAGTCGAGCCCTGCCTCCTCGAGATAGCCCTCGTCGGGGGGCAGGTCATCCTTCCGGAGCGCCTCCGTCGCGAGCTGGTCGCAGCGCTCGTTCCCGGCCACGCCGGTGTGCCCGCGCACCCACTGGAAGGTGACGTCGTGGAACTCGAGCAGCGGCACCAGACGTTGCCACAGGTCGGCGTTCTTGACCGGACCGGCCTCTTTCCGGACCCAGTTGTGGGCCTGCCAGGAGTCGAGCCAGCGCTTCGAAACGGCATCCACCACGTATCGGGAATCGCTGTAGACCGTCACCCGCGAGGCACTCTTGAGCGCCTCGAGCCCCACGATCACCGAGAGGATCTCCATCCGGTTGTTGGTCGTGAGCCGGAAGCCGCCCGAGAGTTCCTTGCGTCGCTCTTCGCACAGCAGGACCACGCCATAGCCGCCCGGACCCGGGTTGGGATCGGCGCCACCGTCGGTGTAGAGGGTTACTTCTTTCATCCGTTCAGTCGCTCTCCCGTTGCAGGTATCCGGCTGTCAGCTCCAGCCAGCTTCCGAGCGGCGTGGGGGCGAACCGCAACTCCTGCAGCGCGCGCTCGATGTCGAGGACGAACCGGCCCGAGGGAGGCAGAGCGGGCGGCCGTTCGGGTTGGCCCGCCAAGTCGGCACCCAGGCCAGGAATGCAGAGGATGCCCTGAACGCGCCGGCACAGGTCGCCGACCGATACCACCTCGCGACCGGCGACGTTGAAGCACCGGTGGCCCGACGGAGGGTTGCCCAGCACGCCCACGATGAGCCGGGCGACGTCCCGTGAGAAGACCGGGTTGAAGACGAAGCCGGTGGGACCGACCGGCCTGCCGGCGAGCAGCGCCCTGACATAGTAGGCGAGCCGACCGGAGGGGTCGCCCGGGCCGAACACGATGGTCGGGCGCAGCACGCTCCAGCCGGAGGGCGCGTTCCGGGAACCGCGTTCCAGCAGAGCCCGCTCGGCCCGGCGCTTCCCCTCGCCATACCGGGCCTCGACAGGCAGCGGCGCGCGGCCAGCCGGGAATTCGGGAAGCCAGTCTTCCTCGGCGATGGGGCGATGCTCGACCTCCGAGGGGTAGACCGACCCGGTGCTGGTGAGCAGGTAGTGACCGCAGCTGCCGACGGCATCCAGGAGCGTCGTGATGTCCGGCGCATCCATGGCCACGTTGTCGAACACCGCGTCGAAGCGTCCGCGGGCGGCCTCTTCCCCGAGCCACGCCAGCGCCCTGGGCTCGGCGCGGGAGGCCGCGAGCGAACGGACGCGCCCGGCGAACTCGTCCGGGACCGCGCGTCGCGAGAGGACAACGACCTCGTCGCCCCGCTCGACGAGTCCGCGAACGGCCTCCAGTCCGAAGAACCGGGTTCCACCGACGACGAGAACTTTCACGGACAACCTCCGGGCGCGATGCTGCACAATGGGACTCGCACCCATCATACAGCGTGGCGGTGACCCCCGAGCCTCCCCGGGCCTCCTGCCGCGCCGGGCCACGAGGGTCCCAGCATGCCCATCCTGAACATCACCATCGTCGGGAACCTGCCCTCCGCGTGTCGCCAGGGCCTGGCGTCGCGCCTGGCCGACGCGGCTGAACGAGCCCTGGAAGTGAGACCGGGGGCGGCCTGGGTCCTGGTGACCCGAGTAGCCCGGTCAGACTACGCCGAGGCAGGTGGGGGCCCCCCGGCCGGGGTCCTGCCGGTCTTCGTCCGCGTGCTCCAGCGCGTGGCCCCTCGGGGCGCGAGGCTGGCCAGGCAAGTGGCCGCGTTGACCGAGGCCGTGGCCGGGTGCTGCGGCCGGCCAGCGACAAATGTGCACGTTCTCCACGAGCCCTCGGCGGAGGGACGGATGGCCTTCGGAGGAACGCTCGTGCCGCGGGCGGTGCGCGTGCGAGGCCGCAGGCCGTGAGCGCGAAGAAGAGCCCGGCAGTCCGCATCGCCGCGCCGGTCTTTCCGGACGGAGAACCGCTGCGCCCCTACTCGGGCCGGTTCGACGAGCCCGAGATGCTCCACGGCGGCCTGCTGATGCAGGGGACCGACCTGGCCGGAGTGACCGCCTGCGGGCTGATCCTGGAGCAATCGAAGCTGGAAGGCGTGCTGGCGGGCAAGAGCGTGCTGAGCAAACTCAGAGTGAGCGATGCGGAGCTGACGCGCTGCGACCTCTCCAACGCGAAATGGACCGGCGCGAGGCTGAACCGGGTGAGGGTCGCCGGCAGCCGCCTCACGGGTTGCAACCTCAACGACGCGGTGGGCCAGGATCTGCTGTTCGAGGACTGCAAGGTGGATCTGGCGTCGTTCTTCCGGGCCCGGTTCTCGGCCTGCCGGTTCGAGCGGTGCGATCTGAGTTCGTCCGATTTCGAGGAGGCCGATCTGCGAGCCGTGAGCTTCCGCGACTGCCGGCTGCGCAACACCCGTTTCACCTCTGCGCGGCTGGAGGGAACCGATCTGCGCGGCTCGGATCTGACCGGGCTCACGCTCGCGCCGCAGGCGCTACGCGGGCTGATCGCCGACCCGTTCCAGGCGGTCCAGCTCATCGGCATCCTCGGGGTGGTCATCAAGGACCGCGACGAGTGAGGGGCTGAAGGGCCGGGCGGGCGGAGCGGCCGGCACGCGCGGACGTTCGAGGCGCCTGTCGAGGCCAGCCGCCGCTCAGGGACCGGCCAGGTAGCCGAGCGAGCGAAGTTCCTTCTCGCGCTCCGGGTCCATCGGCACGTTCGCCGTGAGCTGCACGTTGGGCCCGCCCACGGCCGTGACGTAGCGGTCGAGGGCGCCGGCCAGATTCCGGCAGGCAGGCTGGTCGACGGAGAAGACGTCCTGCTGCTCGGTGGGATCGCCGCGCCAGTCGTAGAACTGCTGCGCCTGCATCACGCCGTCGGCCTTGCGGTACTCGCGTACCAGATGGAAGGGCGGCGCGACGGCGGAGTAGTAGGTGACGAACTCGGAGGATTCGCTCTGCTCGGCAAAGGCAACCGCCTGATCCGGCGGGGGACCTCCCGCCAGTAGGCTGGCCAGCGACCGGCCGGTGAGCTTGGGCACGCTCGGGAGGCCGGTCATCTCCAGTACCGTCGGGAATAGATCGAGGAGTTGCACGGTCTGCGGCAGGCGCTCGTTCTTGACGCCCACGCCCGCGCCGGCACAGATGAGCGGCACGTGGATCAGCTCGCGGTTCAGGGCGATACCGTGGCCCAGGCCGCCATGGTCCTTGAACTCCTCGCCGTGATCCGCGCTCACGCAGACGAAGGTGTTCGCGAGCGAGATCGCTCCGAGAAGCCGGCCGATGGCGCGGTCGGTGAAGGCGATCTCGCTGTCGTAGAGCGCCAGCAGGCGCGCCAGCTCATCGGGCGGGAGTTCGGCCCCGGGCGGGCTGACGGCGTTGGGATCGGGCGAGTTGACGAAGTCGAGGTGCCCCGAGTAGGGCTGCGGGTGAAACAGGCCGAACCAGGGCGGACGGGGGGAGTAGGGCGCGTGGGGGTCGTAGTAGTGGACCCGCAGGAAGAACGGCTGGTCCGCGCTGCCGCCGAATTCAGTGCCCGAACGAGGCCGTTCCCTGGCAGCGCCGGCCAGCCCAATCTTGGATCTGGGGTTTTCCAACCCCGGCCCCCCCGCCCTCGCTTGCAGCTCGGGCTGGTCCTGGTGCGAGGAGAGCCAGTTGAGGGCCGCGGAGGTGAGGTCCTCGGCGTCGGTCCGAGCGCCGCTCCGGCCCAGGTAGGTCTGGTAGCCGCGCTGCAGGCCGTAGCGCTGTTCGTGGTAGTAGGAGGTCGCAAAGCAGGCGGTGGCATAACCGGCCTCGGCGAGCTTCCCGGGCATGTTGGGAAGGCGCCAGTCGAGCACGCAGCGCGGGGT
>CAZSVK010000228.1:0-9642 GCA_964610245.1 uncultured bacterium | reverse complement strand
GCCCCTCTCAGACCGCCCCGGAGCCAGCCCCGTCTTCCTTGCGGCCGAGCACCGTGTCGCAACTGGCGCAGACATAGTGATAGATGGCGCCCGTGGGAACGTAGAGCGCGAGCTTCTCTCGCACCGGCATCGCACGCTGGCAGGTGGGACAGTAGAGCTGGGTGGCGTTCAACGATCGGAACTGCCCTGCCTGCCGCTCCGGACGCCTCTGCTTGAACATCATCGCGGGGCGAATGTTACCACACGAAGGTCGCCCGGGGCAGCGATCCCGCCGATGCCGCTAGCCACCGCGGCCAGCAACGCAGTATCGTGTCCGCAGTCTCAAACCAGAGCCAGCAGAGGGAGGCCTGATCCAGCCATGTCCACCACGTTCGACGGGGCCGCTCACGCCCGATTCCGGGCCATCCGGGAAGCTTCCGACCGCAGCCCCCGCAAGTTCCCCCAGCTCACCGACGGCAACGGGGCCACCCGGCGCGTCAGCGAGATCTTCGGCATCAACACCTTCAGCGAGGGGGCCATGCGAGACAAGCTGCCGGCGCGAGTGTTCGCGAAGCTGCGCGAGACGATCCGCCGAGGCGGGCGGCTCGACATGGAGATCGCCGACAACGTCGCCCACGCGATGAAGGAATGGGCGCTGGAGCGCGGCGCCTCCCATTTCTGCCACTGGTTCCAGCCCCAGACCGGACTGACGGCCGAGAAGCACGACGCGTTCCTGTCGCTCAGCGACGAGGGGCTGCCGATCGAGCGGTTCAACGGCAGTCAGCTCATCCAGAGCGAGCCGGATGCCTCGAGTTTCCCATCGGGCGGCATGCGCAGCACCTTCGAGGCGCGCGGCTACACCGCCTGGGACCCGTCGAGCCCCGCCTTCATCGTCGAGGACGACAACGGCAAGGTCCTCTGCATCCCCTCGGTGTTCATCAGCTACAACGGCGAGGCGCTCGATCAGAAGACCCCTTTGCTGCGCTCGATGGCGGTCCTGGGCGAGCAGGCTAGCAAGCTGCTGGCGCTGTTCGGCGCCGGCCAGCCTCCGCGGGTGACGCCCACGATTGGCCCCGAGCAGGAGTACTTCCTGGTGGATCGCGCGTTCTATCACCTCAGGCCCGACCTGATGGCCGTGGGCCGCACCCTGCTGGGGGCGAAGCCGCCGAAGGGGCAGGAGCTGGAAGATCACTACTTCGGCAGCATCAAGGACCGAGTGCGGGCCTACATGCAGGAGGTCGAGTACGAGCTGTACCGCCTCGGGATCCCGGCCAAGACCCGGCACAACGAGGTGGCACCGGCCCAGTACGAGATGGCTCCCATCTTCGAGGAAGCCAACCTCGCGGCCGATCACAACCAGATCGCGATGGAGGTCATGCGGCGCGTGGCGGAGCGCCACAACTTCGCCGTTCTGCTGCACGAGAAGCCCTTTGCCGGCATCAACGGCAGCGGCAAGCACGTGAACTGGTCGCTCCAGGCATCCGACGGCACGAACCTGCTCGAGCCGGGCGACACTCCCCGGCGCAACCTGCAATTCCTGGTGTTCCTGATGGCGGTCGTCAAGGCCGTGCACCGGCGCGGCGCGCTCATCCGGAGCAGCGTAGCCAGTTCGGGCAACGATCACCGGCTGGGGGCCAACGAGGCGCCTCCGGCCATCGTCAGCGTCTTCCTGGGCGAGCAACTGACGGGAATCCTCGACAGCATCGATCGGGGCGACGTGACCGACAAGCCGACCGAGCGACGCATCCTGAGCCTGGGGCTATCGAACCTGCCGGTCATCAACCGCGATCAGACCGACCGCAACCGCACGAGCCCCTTCGCCTTCACGGGCAACAAGTTCGAGTTCCGCGCCGTGGGCTCGGCCTTCTCGATCAGCTTTCCGGCGGCGATGCTCAACGCCGCCGTGGCTGAGGGGCTGGAAGAGCTGACCGCCGCCATCGAGAGCCGTCTGGCCGAGAACGAGAGCTTCGAAGCGGCCGTGATGGAGGTCGTGCGCCGGGCGATCCAGGAGACGCGCACCATTCGCTTCGAGGGCAACGGCTACTCGGCCGAGTGGGTCGAGGAGGCGGGGCGCCGCGGACTGCCCAACCTGCGCAACACCCCCGAGGCTCTCGACGTGCTGATGCAGGCGTCCGAGAGGGAGTTCCTCGAGCGGCTGGAGATCTTCCGCCACGCCGAGAGTGAATCGCTCTATCACGTCAAGATGGAGCGCTACTTCAAGGACCTCGAGATCGAGGTCGAAACGGTGAAGGACATGGCCGTCACGATGGTCCTCCCGGCCGCCTATCGGTTCCAGGCCGAACTGGGCCGCGCCGTTCGCACCGCGGCCGAGGCACTGGGCGCAGCCTCCGCCGCCGGGGGCGCCGGCCCGCTAGAGCGGCAGCGGAAGGAACTGCTGGCGGTGATGACTCGCATCTCCGCGCTGCACGAGGCGCTCGACAACCTCGACACCGCAATGGAGCACGTCTCCGCGATCGCGCAACTCTCGCAGAAGGGGCACCAGCTCGCCGAGACCGTGGTTCCAGCCCTCGCAGCCGTCCGCGAACACTGCGACTGGCTCGAGGAGCGAACGCCCGACGGCACCTGGCCGCTGCCGAAGTACCGCGAGATGCTGTTCATCGCCTGACCTGCCCCTGCGTATTCAGCGCCTCCGAATGGGCGTGTACTCGCTCTGCCGCCGTACGCAGGCAACTCGCCAGGTCCAGGTCCCAGACGTGTACGGGACCGTCCGACTCCGCGGTCGCCAGTCTGCGACCGTCCGGGCTCCACGCGACGCACATGACTCCCTCACGCGACACCCGGTAGGTACGGTCTTCGGATGATCGGTAGGTCCGATCGGTTGCATAGCCGATCGGAGGTACGACCTGATTGCCGTCGATGTCCCATATCCTGAGGAGGTTGTCGTCCCAGCCGGAGGCCACCAGAGAGCCGTCGGGGCTGAAGGCCACACAGAGCGCAGAGGCGAGGCCGGTGTCGAGCGTCGAACCGAGCCGCTCTTCGCCCAGCCGCCACAGGTGCAATCCGCCGCGCCCCCCGCAGGCGAGCCGCTTCTCGTCGGGCGAGAAGGCAAGCGCACTGAAGAAAGTGTCCGACAGATAGGGAACGCGTCCCAGCAGCCGGCCGGAGCGGGAGAACACCTGCAAGAAGCCGGAGTTCTTGGCGATCGCCAGAGCCTTGCCCGACGGGGCGAAGGCGACCACGTCCGAATCCGCCCCGCGAAGACTGGCCACGGTCCAGTCCGTGCCGCCGGAGATGGGGCAGATCGTGGTGCGGTAGGTCTCTCCGATCGAAGCGAGATACCTGCCGTCCGGGCTCGGGACCAGCGGACACGGCGTGTCGCGGAACGGCTTCCGATTGCAGGCCGCGGGCGCGGCCATGCCGGAGTTCAGCTTCCTTCCCGAGAGATCCCAGAAGCAGTAGCTGCGGTCGGTCTCGCTGACTGCCAGCAACTGCTTGCCGTCGGCAGAGAAGGCCACGTGGTGGAGCGCCTTCCCCGTATGCGAGAACGGCCCGCCGGCCGGGTTCCCGTGGCCGTCCCAGAGCCTGACGCAACCATCCGCACCCGATGAGGCAAGGAGTTTGCCCGACGGATGGAAGGCCACCGACAGCGCCCCGCCCCGATGACGCATCTGGGGGGCGTAGCCGCCCGGCAGACGGAAGTCCAGGACGCGGGCCGTGTTGTCTCTGGAGATGGAAACCACCACTCGGTTGGAGGCGTCGCTGACCAATCTCGTCCCATACTCGAGTCGGACCTTCGCCTCGGGCAGCAACCCCTGACCGGCGAGGTCGCAAACCTGCATGACTTCCTTCGTGGCCAGCACGACGCGCTCAGCCGCCGGGGCGATTGCCGCGGCATTGAGGCCGAGAGAGGTCTGCCAGGGGCTCTCGGGCGGCGCCCCGTCGAGCGGCCAGGCACGCGGACCGTACCACTCGTCGACGAAGAGCAGCCTGCCGCCCGACCCGTCGAAAGCCAGAGCCAGGATGTCGCCACGCGTCGCTGTCTCGCGGTGAGTGAGGCCGTCATCCTGCCAGACCCGGAGTTGCCTGCTCGAGGCCACGGCCACGCTCCGGCCGTCGGGCCCGAGCGCCAATCGTTGGACCGACCCGGCCGGGCTTCTCAGGCGCAGGGGTTGCCGGACGGCCCCGGGCGCGTAGACGTGGGCGATTCCATGCTCCCCCGCCAGTGCAAGCCTGCGGCCGTCGCTGCTCCAGGCGGCGCACGTGACCCAGGCAGTACTCTCCAAACGACGGACCTGGAGCGCGTCGTCCTGGCCTCCCACACTGGAGAGCAGAGAGAAGAGCGCGGGCCGCCCCTGCGGCGGGCTCCCGGGGACGCGAGGGCGAGGCACGCTGAAATCCGCGGGAGGCACGGAGACCTCGTCGCGCATGGGAGCGGGCATCGGGCTGCCTCGTGGATTCCATAGCGCCAGGGAGCCACTCGGAGAGGCGCACGCGAGCGAGCCGTCGGGCGAGAACGCGACCGCGGCCGCCGGTTCGCCCCGGACATCGGTCGGCCCCCACAGCACCTGAGCATCCAGGCCGAACACATACAGCCGCCCATCCGCCAGACATGCGGCGAGCCGAGTTCCGTCGGGGGCAACCGCCACCGCGCCCGGCCCTCGAACGGGTTGGGGCAGCACCCATCTCTCCCTCGCGTGCTGCAGCGCCGCCATGAGGCAGTAGCGCACCGAGGACGGCACGGTCTCCTCGGAGAACCCCGAGGCCAGCTCGACGGCTCCGAGAGCCGCTGCGGTTGGCCTGTCGGACAGCTCTCGCAGCAGAACCTCGGCCTTTTCCTTCGCGGCGGCCCGGTCCAGTCTTTGCCGGGCCAGCTCGCGCTCGCGGCGCAGGCGGGCCTCCGCCTCCCGGCGGCTCCTCGCCGCTTCCTCCGTGGCCCGCCGTCGAGCGGTTTCCATCTCGGCGTCCGCACGCTGCTGAAGATCGTAGGAGCGCCACCGCTCGATGCAGACGGCGACGAACTCGAGTCCCACGGCCGCGGCGACCACGAGAGCAACGAGTCTGGTGCGTCGGACCCGGGCGAGCCGCGTCGACTCGGCCGCGGTCTTCCGCTCCGCCGCGGCAAACAACGAGGCTTCGATGAAGGCGGCCTCGCGACAGGTCAGGTCGCCGGCAAAGGCGGAAGTCACCCCGGCGGCCAGCTCGAGCAACGGACCGTCCGGCAGGAGGTAGCCGGTTGCCCCCTTCTCGCCTGTCCAGAGCAGCGCTGCGAGTCGGATCTTCTCCCGCGCTACGAGGAGGGGCTGGTGAGCGCCCACCCACTTCTGCAACCGCGCCCAGGATCCGATGAGTTCCGCGCTCGCCAGTCGAACCGTGCGCACTCCCTCCGTGCCCGGCGCGGAGAGGATGACATCCGTCCGGGACCAGGCCTCGAGAAGGCCCGCGGCCCCTGGAATCGTCAGCAGCGCTTCCAGCGGCACCTCCCGCTGCACCGGGCTCTCCTCGCGATCGAGCGCGACGCCCACCAAGCGGAGCAGGACCGGGTCCAGCGCGCCGCGGGCTTCCTCGGGCAACGAAGCCGTGACCTGCTCGGCTCTCTCGGCCAGGCTCATGGCATGAACATCGGTCTCGCTCATCTGGAGGGGCCCTGTGGAAGTGCTCCGCGGTGATCCGGCGCTTGCGTTCGAGACTGGGGGCGACCCGCGGCAAACTGCAGCGCCCACGTGTCTGCGAAGTTCTCGTACGCGGAGCTTCCTCCAAAGACGAGAAGCCTGCCCATCGCGGTATCATACGCCGCCGCGAAGCCCAGACGGTCCAGGGGAGAAGACTCGTCGGCGACCTCGTCCCAGGTCGCTCCATCCCAGGTGCAGAGTGACCGGAACCCGTCGCCGCCGCCGGGAGCAAATCCTCCGACCAGGAGCATCAGCCGCGAGCGCGGGTCGAAAGTGAGCACGTGACCGCAACGGCCGTAGATCTGGGCCCAGGACGTTGCCGGGGCCCAGTTGGTTCCATCCCACTCCCAGGTATCGCAAAGGGTGTCCGACCCACTCCACCCGCCGAACAAGAGCACCCGCTGGCGTGCGAGATCGCCGGCGATGGCGTGCAACCGACGGGCCGGGGGTGAAACGGCCGGGCTGAGGCGGTTCCAGGACTGCCCGTCCCAGCGCCACGTGTCGTTGCTCAGTCCCTTCTCGCCGTCGCCGCCGAAGAGCAACACCGCACGGCTCACCGGGTCGTAGCCGGCCGCGTGGCTTCCGGGAGGTGGGGACGCTGTCGGACGATCCTCTCGCTTCCAGCCCTTGCCGTCCCACTCCCAGGTGTCTCCAAGCTTCCCCACGTTGTTCCAGCCGCCGAACAGGACTGTCCTGGACCGGGCCTCATCCGGCGCAAGCGCGGCCAACCACCGAGGCGGCGGGGCCACTGGAACTGCCTGATACTCCCAGCGCCCGCTCTGGAGCAGCCAGGTCTCGGAGGCAGTCGCCTGAAAACTCGGGACACCGAAGAGCAGCGGCCGGGAAGTGGCCGGGTCGAAGACCATGGAGTAAGCCCCGCCGGCAGCCGGAGCCTGGGGTTGGGATGGTTCGAGTTCCAGCGGGCTCCATCGAGTGCCATCCCACTCCCAAGTGTCCGTCAGGTCTTGAGTGCCCCGTCTCCCGCCCACCAGTACGGTCCGCCGCTTCACAGGGTCGTAAACAAGCTGATGCCCCAGTCTGGCTGGCGGCGCAGTCGAGGTCGAGAGCCGATGCCAGTTCGTGCCGTCCCACTCCCAGGTGTCGTCGAAGGTCTCCGATAAGTTCCAGCCACCGAACAGGACGGTGCGTCCGCGGGCCGCGTCATGGGCCATGCCGGCAAGGTGGCGAGCCGGCGGTCCTTGGCCGGCGGCCGCCCACCTCGTACCGTCCCACTCCCAGGTGTCCCCGTAGTTCGTATGTCCATTGAACCCGCCGAACAGCACCACCCGTCCCCTGCCGGAGTCGAATGCTCCAGCGGCTCCAGCTCGAGCCGGCGGCCGCTCGGTAACGGACATGGGCGTCCAGGTCTGCCCGTCCCAGACCCAGGTGTCATTCTGCCGGAGGACTCCGTCGTTTCCGCCGAACAGCAACGTTACGTTCCGGGCTTCGTCGTGGACGAGCACGCTGGCGTATCGGCGCCCGGGAGCCAGCTTCGGTCTTGACTCGAGCCACTCCGAACCGTTCCACTCCCAGGTGTCGGCAAGCGCACCGGTCCCCATGCCGCCATACAGCAGAAGTCTACCCTTCGCGGGAGACTGCGCCAACGAATAGGCCCATCGAGGCGACGGCGACGTGGCGGACTGCCCAGCGCTCCACACCCCACCTCGCAGGCTCCACGTGTCGCCGAGTCTCATCCCCGCGCGGTCGCCCCCGAAGACAACGAGCGACTCCCGGGCAACATCGAACGTCGCGGCCAGCAGACTCCGCCCGGCGGGGCCGTGTTGCGCCGTGACTTCTGGCAGTCCCGGCAGGAGCTTCACCCACCGTTCGGCCGCGAAGACGTTCGTCACCAGCGCGGCGGCCAGCGCCAGCTCCACGGAGCACCACAGGACTGTTCCCCTGCTAAGTCTCACATCCGGAAGACCGGTACGGGCAGAGCCGTTGGAGCCGCGCATGGACTGCCAGGCCAGACCGTGCTTGCTCGACAGCATAGCTCATGCCGACAGGCGACGTCAGGGGGGCGTCTGTCGGTGGGAGCGCCTCGGAAGCCTGGAAGCCGCAGGCTGTGATCCGGAGAAGGTACGGTCAGACACAGGGCCACAGAGGCTCAGGGCCACGGAGAACGCTTGATTGATCAGCACTCTGGCTGTGTCTCTGGGTCCCCGTGTCTCTGTGCCCGATGGCCATCACCCCATGATCCAGGGAGGCCCCTCCGTCGGGTCCGAACGAGGGAGCTTCTGCTAGGATGTAGGCGGCTCGCCCCTGCGAGTTCGCCCCATGGCCATCAACGCGCAGACATCCTCTCAACCCAAGGTCGGCCGTCCGTGCCCCAAGTGCAATGAGCGGACGCCGCCGGGCGCGCAGTTCTGCGGGAAGTGCGGCTACCGCTTCGTCGATCTGGGCCAGACGATGCACTCGGCCCCGAAGCTCAAGTTGCCATCGAACTCCGTCGCGGAACCGTCGCAGATCCCGGAGTCGAGCGAAGGACCGGCGGTGCAGCTGGGACCGCTCGGTCCCCTCCCCCGGATGCTCGGAAAATACCGGGTCGAGACGAAGATCGGCGCCGGCGGCATGGGCTGCGTCTACAAGGCGGTCGACACCTCGCTCTCGCGAACGGTCGCGATCAAGACGCTGACGCCCGAGGTGGCCAACGACCCGCAGGCCCGGCAGAGGTTCGAACGGGAGGCCCGGACCATCGCCGCGCTGGAACACCCGAACATCACCGGCATCTACTTCCTGGAGGCCGAGGGGTCCATCCCGTACTACGCGATGGAGTACGTGGAGGGCGAGAGCCTCGAAGACCGCATCCAGCGCGAGGGCCGGCTGACTCCGCTCGACTGCTGCCGGCTGCTGGCCCAGGCCTCCAAGGCGCTGGCGGCCGCGGCCGCGGCGGGCGTGGTGCACCGCGACATCAAGCCCTCCAACCTGTTGCTCCGCGCGCGCGACGGCATCCTGAAGGTCACCGACTTCGGGCTCGCCAAGCCTCAGGCCGACAAGGCGCTGACGGGCGCGCAGGTGGTCGTCGGGACGCCGCTCTACATGTCGCCCGAGCAGGCGATGGGCAAACAGCTCGACTTCCGCAGCGACCTCTACTCGCTGGGCGTGACCTTCTACCACGCGCTTTCGGGGGCCCCGCCCTTCGACGACGAATCGGCCGTCGGAGTGATGCTCAAGCATCTGAAAGAGCCGTTGCCGCCGCTGTCGGCCAAGGTCCCCGAGGCGCCTCAGGCACTGGTCGACCTGGTGCACAAGATGCTGGCGAAGGAGGCCGCAAACCGGTACGCCAGCTACGAGGAGTTCATCAGCGCCCTGGCCACGGTGGCCGCGGCCTTCCGGAAATCGCCCGGCTCGCTGACGACCGGAAAGACGCCGATCTCACGGTCCGCCGCGCTGGTGCCCGCTCCGCCGGCCGCGCCCGCCGTGGCCAACCCGCCCGAGGCGGCCGCCTCGCGTGCCGACACGGCGCTCGAGGAGTCGGCCTCGCGCGTGCCGGCGATGCCGGCCCCGCCCGCGGCCTTCTGGGGTCGCACCTGGCAGGTGATGGCCCACCCGTGGAGCTTCTTCCGCGATCTGCCGTCCAGCGAGGGGCTGTCGCCGGCGGTGGCCCACCTGTCGCTCGTGGGATTGCTGGCGGCGGGCGAGACCGCGCTGGTCGCCCACGGTCACGGGGTCCGCTATCTGCTCGCGTTCCTGGTGGTTTCCGGTCTGATGGGAACCGCGGCCTCGGCCGGCCTGAAGTTGCGGCTGAGGGACACGGGATTCCGCGACGGGTTCAAGCTGGCCTGCTACGCGATGACCCCGTGCGTGATCGGCGGGGGCTTCGCCTGGAAGCTCAACATGCTCTACTCGCTGGCGTTGATGGCGGTCGGAGTGATAGCTCATCGTCGAGGAACGGGCGGCGGCAATTGACCTTGCCCGGAATCTCCGGTAGATTCAGGGGGGATGGCCGCAAAGTCTCAGCCGGGGGGGTTCTCGTTCATCGAGCTGTTGACGGTCGTGGCAATGCTGGCGATCCTGGCCAGTGCCGCGGTCC